>PNMC01000006.1 GCA_013823365.1 Parvibaculum sp.
GACGGCGAGCAGGACCAGATTGGCGATAAAAGCAAAGAAGGTTCCGGCAACTGGTCGGAAGATTGACCAGATCAAGGCCCATATGCCGGCAAGGAGAGCCCCGATCGTCAAGGCCATGACGAACCCGCCAACCGACCCAAGCATCTCCATGTCACGATGAGTTTGCATTTGAGCGCGCGCGTCGGCAAGTGCGGCGCTGTAAGTGGGGCCGTGTCCGATAACTTCCATATTGCGTCCCTCGTCGGAAAACAAATGTAGCTATGAACCGCAACGATGTAATTATTAGTTATCCGGAAGCATAAAAATCAAATATTTGTTTCTTCTTGATGAGTGAGAGCCATGAAAGTGGACAATTCAGCCTCGGATAAAAAGGGAGTTCATCCCTCCTAGAGGAACGCTATCGGTTAATAGTCTTTCACCAATGCGGCTGCGATAGGTGCCGGCCCGATCAGGGCGTTTGCGGGGGTAGCTTCCGCCAGCCCTCGGGGAAGAGCGCCTCGAGGGGGGCGAAGCGGGTCTTGTAGGACATCTTGCGGGAGCCATCGACCCAGTAGCCGAGATAGACATAGGGCAGGCCGAGCGCGCGGGCGCGCTCGATATGGTCGAGCACCATGAGGGTGCCGAGGCTGCGGGCCGTCTCCTGCGGGTCGTAGAAGCTGTAGACCATGGACAGGCCGTCATCGAGCGTATCGGTCAGCGCCGCGGCGATCAGAGGGGCGGCGCCCATGTCGTCCCGCAGCCGGTATTCCACCACGCGGGTCGAGACCGTGGTGTCCTCGACCATCGCCACATAGTCGAGCCGGGACATGTCCGCCATGCCGCCCTCGGCATGGCGCGTGTCGAGATAACGGCGGAGAAGCCCGTATTGCTCGTCGGTCGCCGCCGCGGGGGCGAGAGCCGGCTGGATGTCGCCATTGCGCGCCACGATGCGGCGAAAGGTGCGGCTCGGCCGGAAGTCGTTCACGATCACCCGGACGGAGACGCAGGACTGGCAATCCTCGCAGGCGGGCCGGTAGGCGATGTTCTGGCTGCGGCGGAATCCGGCCTGCGAGAGCATGTTGTTCAACGAAACCGGCTCGTCGCCGAGGAGATGCGTGAAGACCTTCTTCTCGTAGCGGCCCGGCAGGTAAGGGCAGGGCTGCGGCGAGGTTATGTAGAATTGGGGAAACCTTATGCGGGACTGGTCCGTCACTGGCCTGCTCTCGCTCGCTGTTGCCCGATATGCGCCGCCGCCTGCTCAGAGACCGTAATACCAGGGGGCGAAGAAAGAATAGGCCAGCCAGAGGAGAATGACGAGAGGCGTTCCCGTTCGGACGAAATCCCTGAACTCGTAATGGCCGGGCCCCATGACCAGCAGGTTGGTCTGATAGCCCATGGGCGTGGCGAAGGAGCAATTGGCGGCGAAAATCACCGCATAGATGAAAACGAAGGGATCGACGCCGAGCTGCGCCGCCGTGCTGATGGCGATCGGCGTGAAGAGAACGGCGGTCGCGTTGTTCGTCAGCACATTGGTCGTGATCGCCGCCGCCAGGAAGAAGGCGGAGAGGATCACCGGCACGCTGTAGCCGGAGAAGAGATAGACGGTCGTCTCGGCGATGGCCCGCGCGCCGCCCGTTGCGTCGAGGGCGGCGGCGATGCCGAGCATTGCGCCGACCATGAGGAATATCCGCCGGTCGATGGCGCGGGCCGCCTGGCGGATGTTGAGCACGCCGGTCGCGATGATCGCGCCGGCCGCGCCGATGGCGGCGATTTCGATGGGCAGGATATCGAGCAGCACCATCGTCACCATCACGCCGAAAATGGCGAGCGCGCGGTGGCCGAGTTTCGGGTCCGGCAGTTCCGTTGCCGACCATTCGAGCAGCAGCACATCGCGGTTGTGGCGAAGGTCCTGAATGCGGGCGCCCTTGCCGAGGACCAGCAGCACGTCGCCCGCTTCGAGGCGGATGTCGTTGAGGAGGGTGCGGATCATGCGGCTGCGGCGCTGAACGCCGAGCACGATGCAGCCCGTCTGGTGGCGGAAGGCGATCTGTTCGATGGTCTGGCCGATCATGCGGGAGCCGGGGGCCACCACGGTCTCGGCGAGGATCAGCTCGCCGCCGGGCTTTGCCGGGCCGCCATTGGTTTCGGCCCCTTCGGCGAAGCGTTCCTCCAGCATCCCCTCGAAGATGCGCCCCCCGGACTTCAGGGCTTCGGTGAGGGTCTGGCGCGTGGCGGCGACGATCACGACATCGCCGGTCATCAGCGTCACATCCTCGAAAGGCGGCAGGATCGGGTGTTCGCCGCGCTGGATCATGCGAACGGTCATGTCGCGCAATTGCGGGAAAAGGCCTGCCTTCGAACTCTCGCCGCGCAGCGGGTGATCGGCGGTGATTTCGAGCTGCGCGATATATTGCTTGCCGCTGCCGGTATCGCCGCCCGGCAGATCGAGCGCCGCGCCGCCGCGGTCGGGCACAAGGCGGGGAACGACCAGCGTCGAATAAATGAAGCCGATCGAGGCGAGGAAGATGCCCGGCACGACGAAATCGAAGATCCCGATCGGCGGGAGGTGCGACGTCATGACGACGCCCGCGACGAGGAGATTGGTGGACGAGCCGATCAGGGTCGTCATGCCGCCGAGGATCGAGACATAGCTCAGCGTCATCATCACCTTCGGCGTGCGGGAGCCGAAGCGATGCGCGAGCGTCGCAAGCACCGGAATGAACATCACGGCGACAGGCGTGTTGTTCAGGAAGGCGCTGGTGATCGCGACCAGGAGGAAGGTGAAGAAAATGGTCGTGCCGGGATTCTTGGAGCCGAGATCGGCGACATAGCGCGCGGCGCCGTCAAGCGCACCGGTCTGGAACATGCCGTGGCCGACGACGAGCAGCGCGAGCACGGCGATGAGCGCGGGGTTGGCAAAGCCTGCCAGAAGCGTTGTCGAGCCGAGCAGGTTCCTGCCATCCGCACCGATGAGCGGGAAGAAATAGAAGAAGATGAGCAGCGCGGCGAGGATGCCGATCGCGGAAAGCTCGAGCGGAATGCGCTCGATGCTGAACAGAATGACCGCGGCGACGATAACGCCGTAGGTCACCCACATCTGCCAAGCGTAGACTAGCTCCATGCACGCATCGTTCCCGTTGACGCATCATGCGGAGAGGCATTTACGCGTCGGGTGAATTCCAGGATGAAAGAAGGGGCCCCGTTCAGACGTCGCTACGGATGAATACCGTACCGCAAAGATAGTCGTGAAGACAGCGGCGGCGTTTGTTGAAGAAGGGGACGAGGAGGACCAGCGCCGTCCCTACGGTAACCGTTACATAGAACAGCAGCGTCTGGAGAAAGGCCTGGAGATAGCCGGGCCGGTTGCCGTTCCAGGCGCGCAGTTCGATGCGCTGCCAGCGCATGCCGGGCGTTGCGGAGTGGCGGCCGCCCAGCGTCAGGGTGAAATAGGCGAGGACGAGGAGCGGCGTGAGGGCGGCGCCCGGCCAGAGCAGGCCGAAGGAGAGAATGCCGAGAACGCCGAAGACGACCGAGGCGACGATCAGCAGGATCGTGACGACCAGAAGATCGGCGATGAAGGCAAGGCATCGCGCAAGGATCACCCCTTCGAAGGCCTTTGCCGGCCATTCGGCGCCGCCTGCCGATGAAAAGGCGGATTCAGCTAGCCTGTTGCTTTCGCTCATCTTTTCCCGTCTCCCGAAGACCTGCCGTCTGACATAGAGGCAGTCACGCCGGAAGGCAAGGGAGATTGGAACTCAGGGGCTGAAGCCAGGCGGCGTCACGGGGGCTTCACGCAGCAGGACGATCGAAAGACGCCGGTTTGCGGCCATATAGGGGTCTTCGGGGAAAAGCGGCTCTGAATCGGCCTTGCCGACGACTTGGTACACCCTGTCGTTTGTAAGGCCCGCATTTTCCAGAATGCGACGGGCGGCGTTGGCGCGGTCGGAGGTGAGTTCCCAGTTCGAATAGCCGTTGCGGCCTGCCATCGGATTCGCGTCGGTATGGCCCGACACGCTGACGCGGTTCGGCAGCTTGATCAGGATCTTGCCCACTTCGTCGATGAGTTTGCGCGTGCGTTCATAGGGTTCCGACAGGCCGGTGGGGAACATGGACCGGCCGTCCTGATCGACGATCTGGATGCGGAGACCTTCCGGCGTCTCGTCGATGATGACATTCCGCGAGAGCTCGGCGAGGTCCGGGTTCTCGCGCATCGACTGGCGGATGCTTTCGGCGGCGCTGCGGAAATTCTGTTCGTCGCGCGCGGACTTCTCTTTCATGAGCTTGTCCATCTGCGCGGCCTTTTCCGCCTCTTCCTTTTCGATCTCGGGCGTTTTCGGCTGGGCGGGGGTCGAGATGGTCATGATGACCTGCGGCTTCGTGCCCGGCATGCGCGAGCCTTCCTGGTCGAAGGCCGTGCCGCCCATGATGCCGCCCGCGCCGCTGGTCGAGCGGCTGACATTCGACGGAGCGAAATAGTCGGCAAGACCCTGCTTCTGCTCGGGTGTGGTCATGCTGATGAGCCACATGAGCAGGAAGAAAGCCATCATCGCCGTCACGAAGTCGGCATAGGCGATTTTCCATGCGCCGCCATGATGGCCGTGAACGACCTTCTTGACCTTCTTGAGAATGATCGGCTGTTCGTTGGTGGCCATCTGATACCGCTTCCCGGCTTAGCCGGCGGCCTGCAATGCAGCCGTCGCCTGTTCGACTTCGATGAAGGTGGGGCGGACTTCGGACATCAGCGCCTTGCGCGCGAATTCGATCGAGACCGCCGGTGCATAACCCGCCATATGAGCGAGAAGGCCGGCCTTCATCGACAGGAAATATTTGGACTCGGCTTCGTAGGTGTTGCGAAGCGACTGCGCCATGGGGCCGAAGAAGCCATAGGCGACGAAGACGCCGAGGAAGGTGCCGACGAGCGCGCCGCCGATCAGGCCGCCGAGCACTTCCGGAGGCTGGTCGATCGAGCCCATGGTCTTGATGACGCCCAGCACGGCGGCGACGATGCCGAGGGCGGGTGTGCCGTCGGCCAGCGCCTGCACGGCGCTAACGATGCGTTCGCGCTCCTGGTGATGGGTCTCGAGTTCCTCATCCATCAGGGCTTCGAGCTCATGGGCGTTTTCGGTGCCGAGCGTGATCATGCGCAGGTAGTCGCACATGAACTCGACGGCGTGATGATCGGAGGTGAATTTCGGAAACTGCGCGAAGATGGCGCTTTCGGCCGGATTTTCGACATGAGCTTCGAGCGCGAGGTTGCCCTTGCTCTTGGCGAGCTTGAAGAGCGTGTATTGCAGGCCGAGAAGCTCGAGGAAGGCATCCTTGTCGTATCGGGGCCCTTTAAAAAGGGCGCCGAAGATGCTGCCGACGGCTTTGAGCACGGTGGGCGGATTGGCGATGCAGAAGGCGCCGAGAGCGGCGCCGAGAATGATCACGGCCTCGAAGGGCTGCCAGAGCACCTCGATATGGCCGCCCATGGCCATATAGCCGCCGAAGACGCTCAACAAGACCACAACGATGCCGACGATCAGCCGCATTTGCTCAAGCACTTTCTGCACATTGCCCCGCGGCTGCCCGCAAGATGCAAGCCCGCCCCGCCAGAAGCGCCATTTTCGGGGCATGCCCCTTAACAGCGGGTTTAACCAAATTGGCGGAAGGCCGAAAACTGGGGTGATTTGCAAGAATTCCGAGAGGTTTGCGCGCCGTGGTGTTGCATGGGCGGCCATGCGTGACCTAAACCGGGGGCAAGCGTTAACGGGAGGTTGACGTTTTGCGGCGAAGCGAGGATGCGATGAGTACGGTTCAGGTATCGGCAGACAAGGCGGCGGTGGATGAGTCGCGCAAGTTCCGTAACGCGCTTGGCTGGTTCACGACCGGCGTTGCCGTCATCACGAGCTGTGCGGAGGGCGGGAGGCCGATCGGCATCACGGTCAATTCCTTCTCGTCCGTCTCGCTCGATCCGCCGCTGGTGCTGTGGTGCCTCGACAAGAAGTCGGACACGCTGCCGCTGTTCGAGAAGGCGAAGCACTTCACCGTCAATGTGCTGCGCGAGGAACACCAGGAAATTTCCTCACGTCTCGCCCGGAAGGGCGATCACAGTCTTGAGGCGATCGATCTTCTGCCCATGGAGAGCGGCTGCCCGGCCTTGCGGGAAGCCCTCGCTCATTTCGAATGCGAAGTGGAAGCGCGGCACGATGCCGGCGATCACATCATCATGATCGGACGGGTTTTGAAGTTCGACCATGCGGAAGACGGACGGCCGCTTCTTTATCACCGCGGCGGCTACCAAATGCTGCCGCCGGTCGGTTGATCGTACCGTTCTTTCAGGCGCCCGCCGTTTCCTCGGCTTCCAGCGCCTTCAGGTTCTCGAACATCCTCTCCATGCATTTCAGCATGGTCAGATAGTCCTTGTCGGCAATGCCCGCCGTCGCGGCGCGATGGATCGCGGCGTAGTGTTCGCGGCCGATATGCTTGCTCGCATGCAGGAGCGGCGTGACCCAGATGCATTTTGCGCGACCGTCTGTCGGATGCGTCCGCCGTTCGACAAGACCCATGGCTTCGAGTTCCGCCACATAGATGCCGAGAGATACCTTGTGCATCGTCAGGGTGTTCGCGAGTTCCGTCTGGGTTTGCCCGTCGCGTTCCAGCAGCTCGACCACGATGCGTGTCTGGTTCCGCGTCAAGCCGGTGCGGCGGTCATAGATCGTCGCGAGACTCGTACCGAGTTCGGTAATCGTCCTGATGAATTTTTCGGGCGAGAGCGGATCGTCCTGTTCCGCTTCCGGCCTGGCGGCGGGTGCCTTGTTGGTTTTCATTTTGTCTCACCTGTCGCGTCGGCCGGAAAGGCAGACAGCAGAAAGTACATGCGGTTTGAGGGTATCAACGCAACTTCACGCGGCAAACCCGAGGCACGACGAAATTACACTCTTATGAACGCCGTAACGCTTGACCTCCGGCGAAAGCAGTGATTTCGTAAATCCACTTTACTAAAAACGCCGTCGCGGGTCATCCGAAATCGGACCTCGCGGCACGGCTGTCGGGAGCGGCCGGGGCGGGGGATTCTGTCGGGAGGAGTATCGGGCGATGCCTGAGGAAAATCTTGAAGTCGAAGGCGCTGAGGGCGCCGCAAACGGGGCGGAAAACGGCGCGGATGCGATTGCCGGCGCCGCCGATGTGATCGCCGCCTCGGGCGGCGGAGACGCCTGGTATTCGATCGGGTCGCTGGTCGACAAGGGCGGGCCCATCGTCGCCATTCTGCTCATCCTGTCGGTGATTTCGCTGGCAGTGATTCTCCTCAAGGTCTTCCAGTTCTGGTCGGCCGGGCTCTCGAAGCGGAGCTTTGTCGATCCTGCCGTCGACAAGATCGAGGCGGGCGACCTCGGTGCGGCGCTCGACATCCTGAAGAAGCACAAGACGCCCCTCGCCCGCGCGATGGCGGCCGGCGTGCGCGCCAAGATGCGCGGCGACCTGCGCGACGAGGACGTGGCCTCCGAAATCGCGCGTGTCGGCACGATGGAGATCGGCTCGCTTCAGCGCTATCTGCGCTGGCTCGAAGTGATCGGCAATATCTCGCCGCTGCTCGGCCTTCTCGGTACCGTTATCGGCATGATTAACGCCTTCCAGAGCCTGGAGGCGGCGGGCACGCAGGTCGATCCGGCGCTGCTGTCGGGTGGTATCTGGGTGGCGCTGCTCACCACGGCGGTCGGCCTTATCGTGGCGTTGCCGGCGATCACGGCGCTCAATCTCCTTGAAGGCAAGATCGACCAGGTCCGGCTCTCGATGCGGGATGCTTCGGCGCGGGTGATCGCGGCGCTTCACGTGCGGCCCTCATCCGTTCAATCGAGAGCGGCGCAGTAAGGCGAGGTTCGCCATGTTTGAAGAACCTGTCCGCCGGAGAGGGATGGCGAGTCTGACACCGCTTATCGATGTGGTGTTCCTGCTCCTCATCTTCTTCATGCTGACCACGTCGTTTCTGCAGACGCAGTCCCTTGCCGTGGTGACGCCCGCGCCGAGCGTCGACGAATTGCCGACGGATGCGCGCGTCATCGAGATCTGGCTGCTCGGTAACGATACGATCGCCATCGACGGCACGCCGGTCGAGCGGGCGGCGCTGGCGGAGAGCCTTAAGCAGGCGATCGGCGAACGCACCGACCTTACGGTGACGATCCTGGCCGAGAAGGGCTCGAAGACGCAGGCGCTGATCGCGGCCATCGAGGCAGCGCGCCAGTCGGGGGCGAAAAGCGTCGGTACGGCCCGTGTCGAAAGGATCGCCCCATGATCGAGTTCGACCAGGAGCCGCCGCGGCGGCAATTCGAAACGTTGATCCCGCTGATCAATGTGGTGTTTCTGCTGCTGATCTTCTTCCTGCTCGCGGGCACCATGCAACCGGCGGAAAACGTCGCCGTGTCGCTGCCCAAGGGCGCACTCAACGACAAGGAGCGCGACCTGCCCTCGACGCTGATCGTGGAGGCGGACGGCTTCGTCTGGCTTGGCGACCGGGTGATGGACGCGAAGCTCGCGGGCCATTTTGTGAAACAGCATCTCGGTGAAGAGGGCTCGCGCCGCGTCGCCGTGAAGGCGGATCGGGATGCGCCTGCCGAAGCGGTGCTCGAACTGATGGAGGGCCTGCGCGAGGCAGGCGTGGAACAGGTGACGCTGCTGACGGAGCGCGGATCATGAGCGTGAGTGCGTCATATCCGGGCGACGGAATGGAACCGCGCGAATTCAACATTCGCAAGTTCATCGTCGTTTCCGTGCTGCTGCATGCGCTTCTCTTCCTGTCGTTGCTGCTGACCTTCGGCGGCATTTTCGGCGGGCCGGGGCCGGGCGGCGGCGAATCCGTCACCTTCCAGCTCGCGGCGGGTTCCGCGAATGACCGTTATGCCGCGCCGCCGGAGCCGGTTGTCGAGCCGGAGCCGCAGCCCGAACCGGAGCCCGTGAAGCCGCCGGAGCCGAAGCCCGAAACGGCCGTGCGCAAGGATGCGAAGCCCTTGCCGCCGCCCGAAGAGATTCCGGAGCCCGTGCGGGAGACGGTGCAGCCCGCAGCGCCCGCAGGCGGCGGCGTCCAGGACGGCATGGCCGGCGGGGCGGGCGGCGATGCGGCGGAAACGATCCTCAACAAGAAGGGCGACTCGCTCACCGCCGGACAGATCCGCTCGCAGATGGTCGGCAAGACCTTTCATCTGGAAATGGGGCGGCTCGATCTGCAGGGCGGCAACAGGCTCATCAATACGATCATCGCGCTCGATGGCGGCGGATCGACCAAGGTCGAGCTCATCCAGTATTTCTTCCAGACGTTCCATCGCGGCACCTCGTCCACGCGGAGCCGGCGCGGCACGGGCCAATGGTGGATCGACGGCAACCGCTGGTGCCACAGGTCGGAAGAAATCCAGTACAACACGACCGACTGCTACGACATGACGCTCGAGGGCAATATCGTCCGTCTCTATTACGGGCCCTGCACGCAGCAATCCTCGACGCTCTGCAAGACCGGACGTCTCGCCGCCGAGGGCGAAGTCCGCTAGGCCGGTTTTGCGCTTCGCGCGCTCCGCCTGTTACAAGGACAGGTGGACATTTGCGAGGAGCGGATATGAGCAAGGTCGCCTTCATCGGGCTTGGCGTTATGGGATTTCCGATGGCGGGCCATCTCGCCCGGGCCGGGCATGACGTCACCGTCTATAACCGCACGGGCGCGAAGGCCGATGCCTGGGTGAAGACGCATGGCGGCCGGGCGGCGGCGACACCGAAGGAAGCGGCTCAAGGTGCCGATTTCGTTTTTGCCTGTGTGGGGAACGACGGCGATCTGCGGGACGTGACGGCGGGCGCCGATGGCGCATTTCACGGCATGGATGCGGGTTCGATTTTCGTCGATCATACCACGGCGTCGGCAGCTGTCGCGCGTGAGTTGGATGCAGTGGCGGCGGCGCGCGGCATTGCCTTCATCGATGCGCCGGTATCGGGCGGACAGGCCGGCGCCGAGAATGGCGTGCTCACAGTGATGGCGGGCGGCGATGCGGCCGCCTTCGACAAGGCGGCGCCCGTCATCGCGGCCTATGCGCGGATGGCGAAGCTCCTCGGGCCCTCCGGCGCCGGGCAGCTCACCAAGATGGTGAACCAGATCTGCATTGCGGGGTTGGTTGAAGGTCTCGCCGAGGGGCTTCACTTCGCGCAGAAGGCGGGGCTCGATGCGGAAGCCGTGATCGAGACGATCTCCAAGGGCGCGGCGCAGAGCTGGCAGATGGAAAACCGTTACAAGACGATGATAGAGGGCAGGTTCGATTTCGGCTTCGCGGTGGACTGGATGCGCAAGGATCTGTCGATCTGTCTCGATGAGGCGCGGCGCAACGGCGCGCAGCTTCCGGTCACGGCGCTGGTCGATCAGTTCTATTCGGAGGTTCAGTCCATGGGCGGCAACCGCTGGGACACATCGAGCCTGATTGCGCGTCTGGAGAAGGCATGAACGGTACTACCGGCACGAACGGCGAGCTGCGGTTTTCATCGGTCGCGGAAGTGATTGAGCGGCTGGAGCCCTCCTATCCCGTCTTCTGCATTTTCCCGGATATTCTCCGCGCGCGGGCGAGGGCTTTCGTGGAGGGCTTTCCCGGCACGGTGCTCTATGCGGTGAAATGCAATCCGCATCCTTTCGTGCTCGAGGCACTGGCCGAAGGCGGTATCGCGCATTTCGACACGGCGTCGATTACGGAAATAGCCAAGATCACCGAGCTGATGCCGGAGGCGCGCTGCTATTTCAACCATCCGGTGAAGGGACGGGGCGCGCTCAAGACCGCGGCGGATGTCTATGGCATCGCCGATTATGTCGTCGATCACATGGACGAACTCGACAAGCTGGTCTCGATCGCGGGCACCGATATTACCGTCGAGGTGCGTATCGCCACGCCGAAGGGCAAGGCCGTCTACGACCTGTCGGCAAAGTTCGGTGCGGTGCCGGACGAGGCGGTGGCGCTTTTGAAGGAAGCGAAAAAGCGCGGCTGCCGTACGGCGCTTGCCTTCCATGTCGGCAGCCAATGCGTCGATCCTGCCGCCTTCCGCATCGCGATGGAGATCGCGGCCAGGGTGCGGGATGCGGCCGGCGTCCCTCTCGACTATCTCGATGTCGGCGGCGGGTTCCCTGCAATCTACAAGCTCAATGTGCCGCCGCTCACCGATTATTTCGGCGTGATCGAAAAGGCGCGGGACGAGCTTGGCTTCGACATTCCGCTGCTTGCAGAGCCCGGCCGCGCGCTTGTCGCCGATGGCTGTTCGGTGCTGACGCAGGTGCATCTCAGGAAGGGCGACGATCTCTATATCAATGACGGCATCTATGGCTGCCTGTCCGAAATTCGCGACGGCGATCTCGATCCGCCGGTGCGCGCCGTCTCCCGTTCGGGGCCTGTCGAGGGCAAGACGCAGCCCTTCCGTATTTTCGGTCCGACCTGCGACAGTCTCGACGTGCTCAAGCTTCCCTTCCATCTTCCCGAGGCAGTGGAAGAGGGGGACTGGGTCGAGTTCGGATTGATGGGTGCCTATTCGATCGGCATGCAGACCGGCTTCAATGGTTTCATCACCGATACGATCGTCCGCATCGACGGGATGCACGAGGAATTCGTATTCTGACAAATTATCGTCTGTTCACGGAGCGTTCCGGGTTTTTACTTGATATAAATGTTAACGTCGCTAACATGGAAATTATCGAGACAAAGCGGGAACGGGAAGGGCGATGCGCGCGAAGTTGAGGGGACAGAAAACCGCCTATCATCATGGCGACCTGCGCCGCGGGCTGATGGATGCGGCGGTAACCTTGATCGACATAAGGGGGCGGCAGGCGCTCACCCTGCGGGAGACGGCGCGGCGGGCGGGCGTGTCGGAAGCCGCGCCCTACCGGCACTTCGCCAATCTCGACGAATTACTGGGGGCCGTCGCCATCGAGGGCTACGACATGTTGTTGGCCGATCTCGATGCGGTGACGAGCGCAAGGGCGCTGCGCGAGGCCTATCTCGATTTCGCGGCGGATTTTCCCGGCCGTTACGAACTCATGTTCGGCAAGCTCGCCGATCGCAAGAGCGCCACGCGCCGCAAGCATCTTGCGGCGCAGGTGGCGGAGATGGTCGAGAAGGCAGGGGGGCTCGCCGCGCTGCATGGCGAGGCATCGCTCCGGCTGGCGGGGATCGAAGCCTAGAAGCCCTTGAGGAGGCGTGCGGCCTCCGGCGCGAAATAGGTGAGGATGCCGTCCGCACCGGCGCGCTTGAAGCCCATGAGGCTTTCGAGGATCACGCGGTCTCGGTCGAACCAGCCGCGTTCGATGGCGCCTGCGATCATCGAATATTCGCCGGAGACCTGATAGGCGAAAGTCGGCATGCCGAACTCCGCCTTCACGCGGCTCACGATGTCGAGATAGGGCAGGCCCGGCTTCACCATCACCATGTCCGCGCCCTCGGCGATGTCGAGGGCCACTTCGCGCAGCGCCTCGTCGCTATTGGCGGGGTCCATCTGGTAGCTGCGCTTGTCGCCTTTCAGCGCGCCGGACGAGCCGATCGCATCGCGGAACGGGCCGTAAAAGGCGGAGGCATATTTCGCGGCGTAGGACATGATGAGCGTGTTCGTATGGCCCGCCGCTTCGAGGCCTGCGCGGATCGCGCCGACGCGGCCATCCATCATGTCGGACGGCGCGATGATGTCGCAGCCGGCTTCCACCTGCACGAGCGCCTGCTTCACCAGCGCTTCCACCGTCTCGTCGTTCAGGACGATCTCGCCCTTCATCAGCCCGTCATGGCCGTGGCTTGTGTAGGGGTCGAGCGCAACGTCGCAGAGCACGCCGATATTGGGCACCGTCTTCTTGATCGCGCGTGTCGCGCGGCAGACGAGATTGTCCGGGTCGTGGGCGAGGCGGCCTTCAGGGTCGCGCCTGTCGGCGGGTGTGAAAGGGAAAAGGGCGATCACCGGAATGCCGAGACCGGCTGCCTCTTCGGCCGCGCGGACGGCCTGATCGACGCTCAGGCGCTCGACGCCCGGCATGGTCGGCACGGGCTCGCGGCGGTTCTCGCCCTCCACCAGAAACAGCGGCCAGAGCAGATCGTTCACCGACAGGGTATTCTCCGCCACCAGACGGCGCGACCAGTCCGACTGCCTTGTGCGGCGCATCCGGATCGCGGGATAGGCGGGCGAGGATTTCGGTCTGTCGGTCATGCGCCACTCATAACCGCTGGAACACGGAGGCGCAATCCGCATCTCGCGGCTCTGCCGCAACGTCAGGCTCGCGTTCCCGCGGCGTTTCGTTGACATGGCTTGGGCGGGGCCAGTATCACCCATCAACTGGCCGCGCAGGTCCCATCGGGAGGATGACGTTCATGCATTTCGAGCTCAGCGAGGAGCAGCAGGCCTTTCAGGATGTGGCGCGGAATTTCGCCGCCGACGAGCTGGCGCCCCATGCGGGCGACTGGGACCGCGATCATCATTTCCCGGTCGACAAGCTCCGCAAGGCGGCCGAACTCGGCTTTGCCGGCATCTATGTGCGCGAGGATGTGGGCGGTTCGGCGCTGACGCGGCTCGACGCGGCATTGATCTTCGAGGCCCTGTCCGAGGGCTGCACCTCGACGGCGGCCTTCCTCTCGATCCACAACATGGCCTCCTGGATGATCGACCGTTTCGGCACGGAGGAGCAGCGCCAGAAATGGCTGCCGAAGCTCACGCCGATGGATCTCATCGCCAGCTATTGCCTCACCGAACCGTCGAGCGGATCGGATGCCGCTTCGCTCAAGACGAAGGCGGTGAAGGATGGCGACCATTATGTACTGAACGGCTCCAAGGCCTTCATCTCGGGCGCCGGCACGTCGGACATCTATGTCTGCATGGTGCGTACCGGCGAGGCGGGGCCGAAAGGCGTTTCCTGCCTCGTCGTCGAGAAGGGGACGCCCGGTCTTTCCTTCGGTGCGCCCGAAAGAAAGATGGGCTGGAACAGCCAGCCGACGGCGCAGGTGATTTTCGAGGATTGCCGCGTGCCGGTCGCGAACCGTCTCGGTGCGGAAGGCGAGGGCTTCAAGATCGCCATGATGGGGCTCGATGGCGGGCGCCTCAATATCGGCGCCTGCTCGCTCGGCACGGCGCAGGCGGCGCTGAAGCGCGCCAAGGCCTATGTCGGCGAGCGCGAGCAGTTCGGCAAGAAGCTGGCGCAGTTCCAGGCGTTGCAGTTCAAGCTCGCCGACATGGCGACGGAGCTCGAAGCGGCGCGGCTGATGATCTATCACGCGGCCTCGAAGGTCGATGCGAAGACGCCGGATGCGACCATGCATGCGGCGATGGCGAAGCGCTTCGCGACGGATGCAGGCTTCAACATCATCAATGATGCGCTGCAGATTCACGGCGGCTATGGCTATCTCAAGGATTTCCCGCTGGAGCGGCATCTGCGCGACGCGCGTGTGCACCAGATCCTCGAAGGCACGAACGAGATCATGCGCGTCATCATCGCGCGCGAATTCCTGAAGGAGTAACGGCGCGGCATGAGCGAGGAAGCGGAAGTCCTGTTCGAGAAGCGCGGCGTCGCGGGCATCGTCACGCTCAATCGCCCCAAGGCGCTCAACGCGCTGACGCTCGGCATGGTGCGTCTCATCCATCCGAAGCTGAAGGAATGGGCGACAGATGCGAGTGTGCAATGCGTGATCGTCGAGGGCGCGGGCGAGAAGGCTTTCTGCGCGGGCGGCGATATTCGCGCGCTTTACGACTGGGGCCGCGCAGGTGAGACGACGGCTATCGATTTCTGGCGCGAGGAATATCTCCTCAACACCTTCATCAAGCGCTATCCGAAGCCTTATGTGGCGCTCATGGACGGCATCAATATGGGCGGCGGTGTCGGCCTCTCCGTGCATGGCTCGCATCGCGTGGCGACCGAGCGGCTCACCTTCGCCATGCCGGAAACCGGCATCGGCCTTTTCCCGGATGTCGGCGGCACCTGGTTTCTGCCGCGCGCGCCGGGCGAGACGGGCATGTATCTCGCGCTCACAGGTGCGCGGCTCAAGGCGGCGGACGCGATCTTCGCCGGCATTGCCGATGTCTATGTGCCCTCGTCGCGGCTCGATACGCTGAAGGACAGGCTCGCGGGCGGCGCCTCGCCGCGCGAGGCGCTGGCGGAAGTCGCGGAAGAAGAGGGCGCGGCGCCGCTTGCCGCGATGCAGAACGACATCTCGGCCCATTTCTCGAAGGGCTCGGTCGAGGAGATCGTCGCCTCGCTGCGCGCCGATGGCAGCGACTGGGCGGTGCAGACGGCGGACACCATCGAGGCCAAGTCGCCCATTTCGACGCTGGTTGCCTTCTGGCAGGTGCGCGAGGGCGCGAAGCTCGATTTCGAGGATTGCATGAAGCTCGAATTCCGGCTGACGAACCGCTTCGCCGCGGGGCATGATTTCTACGAGGGCGTGCGCGCCGTCGTCATCGACAAGGACCAGTCGCCGAAATGGCAGCCGGCGCGGCTTGCCGATGCCGACCCGGCGGAGGTCGCGCGCTATTTTTCGCCGCTTGAAGGCGGCGATCTGGATTTCGGCTGAGGAGGGTGGAGATGGCGGCAATCGGATTTATCGGGCTCGGCAATATGGGCGGGCCGATGGCGCGCAACCTCGTCAAGGCAGGGCATGCGCTGAAAGTCTTCGATCTCTCGGCCACGGCCGTCGATGCGCTGGTCGCAGCCGGCGCCACGAAAGCCGCGACGGCGAACGAGGCGGCGAGCGATGCCGATTTCGTGGTGACCATGCTTCCCGCGGGCGAGCATGTGCGCTCGGTCTATCTGGGCGAGGGCGGGCTCATTGCCTCGGCGCGCAAGGGCACGGTCTTCATCGACAGCTCGACCATCGACATTCCCTCGGCCCGCGAGACGATCGCGGCGGCGGAGAAGGCCGGCATGATGATGGTGGATGCGCCGGTCTCGGGCGGCGTCGGCGGCGCGGAGGCGGGCACGCTCACTTTCATGGTGGGCGGCTCGGACGAGGCCTTCGCCAAGGCGAAACCTGTGCTTGAGAAGATGGGCAAGAACATCTTTCACGCCGGTGCGGCGGGCAACGGCCAGGTGGCCAAGGTCTGCAACAACATGATCCTCGGCATCTCGATGATCGCCGTCTCCGAAGCCTTCGTGCTCGGCGAGAAGCTCGGCCTCGATGCGCAGACGCTCTTCGACATCTCGTCCACGGCGTCGGGCCAGTGCTGGTCCATGACCTCCTATTGCCCTGTGCCGGGCCCGGTGCCGGCCTCGCCTGCCAACCGGAATTATCAGCCGGGTTTCACGGCGGGCATGATGCTGAAGGATCTCCGGCTCGCGCAGGATGCCTCCAAAACGGCCCGGTCGCCCATCCCGCTCGGGGCGCAGGCCGCCCAGCTTTATGCGCTGATGGAGGCCGCCGGCGAGGAAAACATCGATTTCTCGGGCATCATCAAGCTCGTCCGGGGCGATATCTGAATCGCATTTAACTGGCTCGACTTGGACAGCAAGCCGGTCCGTTTAAGGCCTCGTTAGCAACCCATTGGGTACAGTACGCAATCTGCGGGACAGAACGTGCCGCAATTGTGCGATCCGTTGCGAGCCAGAGGTCAAGAATTCAAATGGGTATGACCAACGTCAAGCGAGAGACCGTCATCGAGGATCAGGAAGATCCGGGACGGAAGCAGGCCTATCTCGAGGCGCTCACTTATGTCGAGCGGCTGCATCGCCGTCTGCTCGATGTGATCAAGGACGAGCTCGACCGCACCGATTGCACCGAGATCAACAGCGTGCAGGCGCTGCTGCTGTTCAATATCGGCGACTCCGAAATGACGGCGGGCGAGCTTCGCACGCGCGGCCATTATCTCGGCTCGAACGTCTCCTACAATCTCAAGAAGCTGGTGGAAGCGGGCTATATCCACCATCAGCGTTCGCGGTCCGACCGCCGCTCCGTGCGCGTGCGCCTGACGGACAAGGGCCGGGCGATCTGCGCCTCGATCAACGAGCTCTACAACAAGCATTGCGGTATGCTGGTCGGCGTCGGCGATATCTCCGCCGAGGAGCTGCGCCAGACCAATGCCACGCTGTTCAAGCTCGAACGCTTCTGGACCGACCAGATTCGCTACCGCCTCTGACCGCCGCACCCGGCCGGTTTCGTTCCCGGAGCCGCCGGCATGGCAGCATGAAAGTTGCAATTCCGCCACTGAGCGGCCAAGTCTGACCGGTAATGGGGCGGATAAGGCCGGGATTGGTCCCGGAAGCGACGGATTTCATGGCAAGCTGCAGCCTGAAACAGGTAAATGAACCTGCATTGTCCCAAATCGGTATGGGGCAGGCGTTGGTTCGTGCCTGCGGGGCAGTTATCCGGAGTGAGCGGGGCAGGGTGAAGACGGAAATCTCCAGAGCGGCAGGGTTCGGTGCGCTCGCCCTTCTATGGGCGGTTTTCGGCGCGCCCTTGCAGGCTCACGCCCAGACGGCCTTGAGCTACGGACAGGGCCAGACCCATTGGGTCGATCCCTGGGCGGCGACCGCCGAGACGCAATCGCGCGAGGCCGAAGTCGCGCCGCGCGAGGCCATGGTGCCGACCATCGGCGACCGGTCGGCCGCGGCCATCGCGCTGGCGATCCAGAAATATCAGGAGATCGCGGGCTGGGGCGGCTGGGGCCATGTCCCTGCCGGCGAGCGGCTCGAACTCGGTGTCCGCGACGAACGCGTCGCACGGGTGCGCGAACGGCTGATGGCTTCCGGCGATCTCAACGTCTCGCCGGGCGACCCCTTTCTCTACGATGCCGAACTCGAACAGGCCGTGAAGGGCTTTCAGCGGCGCAACGGGCTCGATACGGACGGTATCGTCGGGCGGCGCACGATCGCGGCGATGAACGTTCCCGTGCAGACGAGGCTGCGCCAGCTCGAGCTCAATCTGCGCCGCGTGGAGCGTCTCGCGCCGCAGCTTCAGGGCCGCTACATCCTCGTGAATATCGCCGGGCAGGAAGTGGAGGCGGTCAATCACGGCATGGTGGAATTCCACGAGCGCGTCATCGTCGGCACGTCGCTCCGCCAGACGCCGGAAATCACGAGCCATGTGAACTCGATCACCTTCAATCCCTACTGGTATGTGCCGAAGTCCATCGCCATGGCGGACATGCTGCCGAAGATCAGGGCCAATCCGGATTACCTGAGGCGGCAGGGCATCAGGGTCATGCAGGGATGGGGAGACAATATCCGGGAGCTCGATCCGGCACGGATCGACTGGTCCAATCCGCGCATCAACGAAGCCTATTATCTGCGGCAGGACCCCGGGCCGGGGAACTCCCTCGGTTCGCTCAAGATCAACTTTCCGAACAACGACGCGATCTTCCTGCACGATACGCCGACGCAGACCCTGTTCGGGCGGCAGGAGCGCAATTTCAGTTCCGGCTGCGTCCGTGTGCAGAATGTCGCCGGCCTCGTCTCATGGATCATGCAGGGCGACAGCCCGGACTGGGACGCCACGCGCGTCCAGTCTTCCGTCGCCTCCGGCCAGTTCCGCAATGTCTATCTCGCCGCGCCCGTGCCGATCTTCCTTGCCTATCTGACGGCCTGGGTCGACCCTTCCGGTGTCGTGCAATTCCGCGACGATGTGTATGCTCGCGACGGGGGCGTGAACACGAGCGCGCTCACCAACTAGGCTCCTCTGGCGGCGGGCAGGCTCATGCGTCCGGCAAAGTTTCCCTATCTCGAGCATGACGGGCTGCTCGCCTTCGCGCATCGCGGCGGCGCGGGCGCCTGGCCGGAGAACACGATGCCGGCCTTTCAGGGCGCGGTCGATCTCGGCTATCGCTATATCGAGACCGATGTGCATGCGACGAGGGACGGCGTGCTGCTCGCCTTTCACGACGATCATCTCGACCGCGTGACCGACGCCACGGGCTGCATCGCCGAGATGGACTACGCCGATGTGAAGAAGGCGCGGATCGCGGGGGCGGAGCCCATCCCGCTGATGGCGGAGCTGCTTTCGGCCTGGCCGGCTATCCGCATCAATATCGATCCGAAGCGGGATAATGCGGCGCTGCCGCTCATCAAGCTGCTGAAGGATAGCGGTGCGCTGGAGCGGGTCTGTGTGACTGCATTTTCGGGGCGTCGCATAGCGGGCATCAGGGAAGCGCTGGGGCCGAGGCTCTGCACCGGCATGGGGCCGCTTTCCACCGGGCGGTTGCGGTTTGCGAGCTGGGCGGGCCCGGCCGGTTTCCTGCTGGGCGGCTTTATCGAGGGCTGCGCGCAGATCCCGATCGAGCAATATGGCATCCGGCTCGTCGACGAGGCCCTGGTCGGCAAGGCCCATGAACTGGGCCTCCAGGTTCATGTCTGGACCATCGATGACGAAGCGGAGATGCGGCGTCTGATCGATCTCGGCGTGGACGGGATCATGACCGACGAGCCGGCGCTTCTGCGAAAGGTTCTCATCGAAAAAGGCCAGTGGGCCTAGCGGCGGGCTTCTTCATTCCCCATGTCCATTGTGCGACAATTCGCAACTGGCGAGGCTGTGGATGTGGACTAAGCTGTGCTAGAATCACGCGAAATTGCCGGTTAGACGGTAGACAAGTCGGGAACGCCATGGACTACGAGCGGATACTGAGCGACGCGCTGCGCGCTGTCAGGGAAGAGGGGCGCTACCGCGTCTTTGCCGATATCGTGCGCCATCGAGGCTCGTTTCCCCGCGCCACCTTTCACACGCCGGAAGGCACCAAGGACATCGTCGTCTGGTGCTCGAACGACTATCTCGGCATGGGGCAGCATCCCGCGGTGCTCAAGGCCATGCATGAAGCGATCGACACGGTGGGCGCCGGCTCCGGCGGCACGCGCAATATTTCCGGCACGACGCATTACCATGTCGAGCTGGAGCGCGAGATTGCCGATCTCCACGGCAAGGAAGCCGCGTTGCTCTTCACCTCGGGCTATGCCGCGAACGATGCGACGCTTTCCACGCTGGCGCGCATTCTCGGCGATTGCGTCATCATCTCCGACGAGATGAACCATGCCTCGATGATCGAGGGCATCCGCCGCGGCGGCGGGCCGAAGCGCCTGTGGAAGCATAACGATCTCGTGCATCTCGAAGAACTGCTGAGCGCGATCGATCCGGCCCAGCCGAAGATCGTGGCCTTCGAATCCGTCTATTCGATGGATGGCGACATCGCGCCGATCGGCGCGATCTGCGATCTCGCGCGGAAATACGGCGCACTCACCTATCTCGACGAGGTTCATGCTGTGGGTCTTTACGGCCCGCGCGGCGGCGGTATCGCCGAGCGCGACGGCGTGCTCGACAAGGTCGACATCATCGAGGGCACGCTCGCCAAGGGCTTCGGCGTGATGGGCGGCTATATCGCCGCTTCCGCCGATCTTGTGGACGTCGTGCGCTCCTATGCGCCGGGCTTCATCTTCTCCACCTCGCTGTCGCCCGTTCTGGTGGCCGGGGTTCTTGCCGCCGTCCGCCACCTCAAGGCGAGCAATGTCGAGCGCGAGGTTCACCAGGAGCGTGCGGCCACGCTCCGGCAGATGATGGCGGATGCGGGCCTGCCGGTGATGTGGTGCGAAAGCCATATCGTGCCGGTCATGGTCGGCGATCCGGTCGTCTGCAAGCAGGTAAGCGACGAGTTGCTGAGCGACTACAGTATCTATGTCCAGCCGATCAATTATCCGACCGTGCCGCGCGGCACGGAGCGCCTGCGCTTCACGCCGCTTCCGGTGCATACGGATGAAATGATGCGCGACCTCGTGGCGGCGCTCGATCAGGTCTGGACGCGCCGCAAGATCCGGCGTGCCGCCTGAGAACCGTCATAGGGGCAAGCGCCCCGTGAACCGCGATGGCCGCGAGGTCATCTTCGAGTTCGTTCCCATCGGGATCAGCATGAAGGTCTCGGCAATCGACGTGGAGACCGGCAAGGAAGTCTCCATCGTCGGGCCGTCCAGTGCCGCGCAGACGGAGCTTGAGAACATCGCCCTGCGCAAGTTGCGCTACGTCCTTCAAAAGGCAAGCGGGGCCTCTGGCGGGTCTGAGGACGAGGGCGAACCGCCTGTCCGCCCGGATGACGGCAAGGGCGGCATCGTCGCCTGAACGGTCGGCGTCTCTATTTCTTCCGGCGGGGTTTTGCCTGCGCGTTCGCCACGCGGCCGAGGCCGATCTGCTTGGCGAGCTTGGAGCGCTGGGCGGCGTAGTTCGGCGCCACCATCGGGTAATCGTGGGGCAGGCCCCAGCGGGCGCGGTATTCTTCCGGCGTCAGCCCGTATTGCGAGCGCAGATAGCGCTTCAGCATTTTCAGCTTCTTGCCGTCTTCGAGGCAGATGATGTAGTCCGCGGTGACGGACTTCTTGACCGGAACGGCAGGCGTAAGGTCGCTTTCCTGCTGCAAGGGGGCCTGGTCCAGCCCGGCCAGCGTCGAATGCACGGTCCGGATCATCGCCGGCAGGTCGTTCGCGGCCATCGGATTGTTACTGACATAAGCCGCAACAATTTCAGTCGCCAGACGCAATATTGCGGTGGAATCCGAAGATTTGGTGTCGCTCATTTCTGCGTCTTGCCTGACCGGATGCGGAACCGCTGCAAAGCGGAGCCGTGAATACAATTGCCTGCGGCGGTATAGCGCCTTCAAATATGAATATCAAGATTACTGTCCAGAAGGGAGCATGTCTAAACCATTTGGAGCCAAGGTGAATCAATGAATTTCGTGTTGACTCAATAGATGATCGTGCGAAACACCAAGTAAACCCCCCATTTCTCTCATTTCTTACATCAAATCCACATAGAATAGATCGACATCATTGCGGCGGCCGTGCCCGCGGCCCGGCCTGATGCGGATCGCGGAAAGCCGCGCCTTTGCGCGAGGCTTTGTGGCCAATTGGCGATGGCTGACGAGATGTGGTATCAAGCCGCCGTCGAGCGGGGCCCATCCTCTGCGGCGCCCTTAAGTGGCGCGAAGGCGCGGAAAGCGGCCCCGAACTTGTTCGAATTGGCACGAAAAGGGAGAGTCATGTCGTTGAGCGATGCCGCCTCCGGGCAGGGTCAACAAGCCGGTTTCTTTGCGGACGGGCTCGCCAAGAGCGATCCGGAAATTCTGGCGGCGATCGAGAAGGAGCTCGGCCGGCAGCAGAACGAGATCGAGCTGATCGCTTCCGAGAATATCGTGTCCCGCGCCGTGCTTGAGGCGCAGGGCTCGATCATGACGAACAAATATGCCGAGGGTTATCCCGGCAAGCGCTATTACGGCGGCTGCGAATTCGTCGATATTGCGGAAAACCTGGCCATCGAGCGGGCGAAGAAGCTCTTCGGCTGCTCCTTCGTCAATGTTCAGCCCAATTCCGGCTCGCAGGCGAACCAGGGCGTGATGATGGCGCTGCTGAAGCCCGGCGACACCATCATGGGCATGAGCCTTGCCGCCGGCGGCCACCTGACGCATGGCGCGGCGCCCAACCAGTCCGGCAAATGGTTCAACGCGGTCCAGTATGGCGTTCGCCAGCAGGATCACCTCATCGACATGGACGAGGTGGCGAGCCTCGCGAAGGAACACAAGCCGAAGATGATCATTGCCGGCGGCTCCGCCTATCCGCGCGTGATCGACTTCAAGGCCTTCCGCGAGATCGCCGACAGCGTGGGCGCGCTCTTCATGGTGGACATGGCGCATTTCGCCGGCCTCGTCGCCGGCGGTGCGCATCCGAGCCCGCTGCCTTACGCGGATGTCGTGACGACGACCACGCACAAGACGCTGCGGGGACCGCGCGGCGGCATGATCCTCTCGAACAACGAGGAGATCGGGAAGAAGATCAATTCGGCGATCTTCCCCGGCATTCAGGGCGGCCCGCTGATGCATGTGATCGCGGGCAAGGCCGTCGCCTTCGGCGAGGCGCTCAGGCCCGAATTCAAGGCCTATGCGAAGGCCGTGGTGGAGAATGCGCGCAAGCTCGCCTCGACGCTGGTCGATGGCGGCGCGGCGATCGTGTCCGGCGGCACGGATACGCATCTGATGCTGGTCGATCTCCGCCCGAAGAAGCTCACCGGCAAGGTCGCGGAAGCGGCGCTTGAGCGCGCGCATATCACCTGCAACAAGAATGGCATTCCGTTCGATCCGGAAAAGCCGACGATCACTTCCGGCGTCCGCCTCGGCACGCCCGCAGGCACGACGCGCGGCTTCGGCCTTGCGGAGTTCGAGACGGTCGGCAAGCTCATCACCGAAGTGCTCGACGGGCTGGCGAAGAACGGCGAGGAAAACAACGCGGATGTCGAGGCCGGTGTGCGGGAACAGGTGATCGCACTCTGCCGCCGCTTTCCGATCTATGGCGGGCCGAAATAAGGGACCAGGGGTCCAGTTGCATTACGAGGGGGCTGGTGGCGCATGCGGTGTCCATATTGCGGTAACGAAGACACGCAGGTGAAGGACTCACGTCCCACCGAAGACAATACGGCGATCCGGCGGCGGCGCTTCTGCTCGGCCTGCGGCGGCCGGTTTACCACGTTCGAGCGGGTGCAGCTCCGCGAGCTGACGATCATCAAAACCAGCGGGCGCAGGGTCCCCTTCGACCGGGATAAACTCATGCGTTCTGTGCAAGTTGCCATGCGTAAACGCCCTGTTGAGCAGGAGCGGATTGAGCGTATGGTGAGCGGCATCGTAAGGCGGCTCGAAAGCATGGGAGAGAGCGAGATCCCCTCGAATGTGATCGGCAAACTGGTCATGGAAGGCTTGAGCTCTCTCGACGCGGTCGCCTATGTACGCTTCGCGTCGGTTTACCGGAACTTCCGCGAGGCCAAGGATTTCGAGGATATTCTCGGCGAGCTGAAGCCCATCGGGTCGATTGCCGACGAGGATGACGACGACCGCTAGGTCCGCCCGGCTGCCCTTGCGCGGGCGGGGCCTGCCGAGAGGAATGACGACGCGGCCATGGCAATGCGGCCTTACGACATCCCCTTCATGAAGGCGGCGCTGGCTCTTGCCGAGCGCGGGCTTGGCCGTGTCGCGCCCAATCCCGCCGTCGGCTGCGTCATCGTGCGCGAAGAGGCGGAAGGCCCCCGCGTGGTGGGGCGAGGCTATACGCGTCCGGGCGGGCGGCCCCATGCCGAGACGGAAGCGCTGGCGCAGGCGGGCGATCTCGCCCGCGGTGCCACGGCCTATGTCAGCCTCGAGCCCTGTTCCCATCACGGCAAGACCGGCCCCTGCGCCGAAGCGCTGATCGAGGCGGGCATTGCCCGCGTCGTCGGGGCGATTGCAGACCCCAATCCGGAGGTGGCCGGGCGCGGCTTTGCCCGGCTGGAGGCGGCAGGTGTCGAGGTGACGGAGAATGTCTGCGCCGCCGATGCGCAATATCTCAATCAGGGGTTCTTCCTCACCATGTCTGAGCGCCGTCCTCTGGTGACGCTGAAGATTGCGGCATCGCTCGACGGACGGACGGCGACGCATGAGGGCCAGAGCAAGTGGATCACGGGAGAGGCTTCCCGCGCGCGGGGGCATCTCTTGCGCGCCACGCATGACGCGATCCTGGTCGGCTCCGCCACCGCCATCGTGGACGATCCGGAACTCACCTGCCGCCTGCCGGGGCTCGGCGACCGCTCGCCGGTGCGTGTCGTGGCCGATGGCCGGCTGCGGCTGCCGCTCACCTCGAAGCTCGTTCGCGAGGCGGATCGGGTGCCGCTCTGGATTCTGACCATGGCGGAGGGCGATGCCGTCCGCCGCAAGGCCTTCGAGGATTGCGGCGTGGAGCTGATCGACGTCGCGGCGGGCGAGGGCGGGGTGATGGACATGCGCCGGGCGATGGAGCTTCTGGCCGAACGCGGCATGACGCGGGTGCTGGTGGAAGGCGGGGCGCGGCTCGCGGCGTCGCTGATGCGCGATGCGCTGGTCGACCGGATCGAATGGTTCCAGGCGGCGAAGCTGATCGGGGGCGATGGTTATCCGGCCGTCGCCGGGCTCGGCATCCGCCACGTCGAAGGCGCGCCGCATTTCGTCCTGCGCCATGCGGGCCGGTCCGGAGGCGACCTCTATGCGAGCTATGTGAGGAGCGTCTGAACTTGTTTACGGGAATCATCACCGATGTCGGGCGGGTTCGCGCGGTGGAAAAGCGCGGCGACACGCGCTTCACGATCGCCACGGCCTACGATCCCGACGGCATCGATATCGGCGCGTCGATCGCCTGTGCGGGCTGCTGCCTCACCGTGGTCGAGAAGGGCCGCGATGCCGAGGGCAACTGGTTCGCCGTCGATGTCTCGCAGGAGTCGCTCGATTGCACGACGCTCGGCGCCTGGGCGGAGGGCACGCGGATCAATCTCGAACGCGCCCTCAAGGCCGGCGACGAGCTTGGCGGCCATGTCGTCAGCGGCCATGTGGACGGGGTCGGCCATATCGTCGATATCCGTCCGGAGGGGGATTCGCTCCGCTTCACCTTCGAGGCACCGGAAGGGCTTGGCCGCTTCATCGCGCCGAAAGGCTCCGTCACCCTGAACGGCACGTCGCTCACCGTGAACGAGGTCGAGGATCCGAACCCCGGCGGAAACGCGAAGGGAACCCGCTTCGGCGTCAACATCATTCCGCACACCCAGGCCGTCACGACCTGGGGAACGGCGAAAGCCGGCGATCCGATTAATCTTGAAATCGACATGCTCGCCCGCTATGTGGCGCGGCTGGTTCAAAAGGACTGAGACCCGTGTACAAGGAATTTTTGTCGCCGATCGAGGAAGTCATCGAAGACGCCCGTAACGGCAAGATGTTCATTCTCGTCGATGCGGAAGACCGCGAGAACGAGGGCGACCTCGTCATCCCCGCACAGATGTGCACGCCCGAAGCGGTCAACTTCATGGCGAAGTACGGGCGCGGTCTCGTCTGCCTCACGCTGACGGGCGACCGGGCAAAGCAGCTCAACCTGCAGCTCATGTCGCTGAACAACCAGTCGCGCAACCAGACGGCCTTCACCGTGTCGATCGAAGCGCGGGAAGGCATCTCGACCGGCATTTCCGCGCATGACCGCGCGCATACGGTCTCCGTCGCGATCGATCCCACCAAGGGCGCCAACGACATCGTCTCGCCGGGCCATGTGTTCCCGCTCGTCGCGCGCGATGGCGGCGTGCTGGTGCGTGCGGGCCATACCGAAGCGGCGGTCGACATCGCACGGCTTGCCGGGCTTTATCCCGCCGGCGTCATCTGCGAGATCATGAATGACGACGGCACCATGGCCCGCCTGCCGGACCTCGTGCAGTTCGCGCAGCTTCACGGCCTCAAGATTGCGACCATCGCCGATCTCATCGCCTATCGCCGCCGCTACGACAACTTCATCCATCGCGCCATCGAGACCGAACTCGAAAGCGAGTATGGCGGCGAGTTCAAGATGATGGTCTATCTGAACACGGTGGAATATGCAGAGCATATCGCGCTGGTGAAGGGAGACATATCGGGGCCCGAGCCCGTGCTTGTGCGGGTGCATGCGATCAATGTCTTCGACGACATTCTGGGGGCGACCGGTCCCCGCTCGCATATCCTCGAGGAGTCCATGCGGATGATCGAGGAGGAGGGGCGGGGCGTCGTCGTGCTCATTCGCGACACGACGGCGACGGTCGTTTCCGACATGCTGCTCCGCAAGGGCGAGGGCGGCGAGCAGGGCATGCCGCGCCGGCTCAGGGAATATGGCGTCGGCGCGCAGATTTTGCTCGATCTCGGCGTCCATGACATGATTTTGCTCTCCGACACGGACCGCAGCATTGTCGGCCTCGAAGGATACGGGCTTCGGGTCGTCGGACAGCGGCCGGTGACGACCAAGGCGAAAGCCGGCGCCCGCGCAAAGGAAATCACGCAATGACGACACAGGCCCATATTCTCATTGTCGAGGCGCGTTTCTACGAAGACCTTGCCGACGAGCTGGCAAGGGGTGCGATTGCAGCGCTCGAGGCCCGCGGCGCCACCTGGCAGCGGATTTCCGTGCCGGGCGTGCTCGAAATTCCGGCGGCGGTGAAGTTCACGCTCGATGCCATGGCCAAGGGCGGCCTCACCCGTGCGGTCGATGGATTCGTGACGCTGGGCTGCGTCATTCGCGGCGAGACGACGCATTACGACATCGTGTCGAACGAGTCCGCCCGCGCGCTGATGAACCTTTCGGTCGATCGCTCGCTGGCGCTCGGCAACGGCATCCAGACGGTCGAGAACGAGGCCCAGGCCTGGGCACGCGCCAAGGTCGACCAGAAAAACAAGGGCGGCGGCGCGGCCAATGCCTGTCTCGACATGATCGAACTGAAGCGCCATTTCGGCGCGTCCTGATACCGGAGTTTCCTTTAGTTTATGTCCTCCATTCCCGCAGAACCCGCTTCCGACGGCCGCCTCGATCCGAAGGCGCGCGCTGCCGCGCGGCTTGCGGCGGTGCAGGCGCTCTATCAGATGGATGTTGCCGCGACGCCGCTCGACGATGTCATCGAGGAGTTCGTCGAGCATCGGCTCGGGCAGGACATTGAGGGTGTCGGCATCGTCGAGGCGGATGCCGCGCATTTCGAGGATATCGTGCGCGGTGTCGTGCGCGAGCAGCGCGAGCTCGACAAGCAGGTCAATGGCGCGCTGGCCAAGGGCTGGTCGCTTTCGCGCATCGACTCCACGCTTCGCGCCATCCTGCGCTGCGGGACTTATGAAATCCGCCGCTGCAAGGACATCCCGGTCAAGGTCGTCATCAACGAATATGTCGATGTGGGGCATGCCTTCTTCGAGGGCGACGAGCCGGGCGTCGTGAATGCGGTTCTCGATCGTCTCGGGCAGGAAATCCGCCCGGAAAAACGCAAAGGCGCGGGAGCGGGCGATGACGCCGCCGGCCGGAGCTGACGGGCGCGACAGACCCGGCGAGTTCGAGATCATCGGCGACATCTTTGCGCCTCTTGCGGCGGGCGCGCCCGGCGCCTGGGGCCTGAAGGACGATGCCGCGCTTTTCCATCCCACCTCCGGTTTCGAGACGGTGCTCACCGTCGATGCGATGGTGGCGGGCGTCCATTTCCTGCCGGACGATCCGCCCGAAAGCATCGCGAAGAAGCTTCTGCGTGTGAACCTTTCGGATCTTGCGGCGAAGGGCGCCGTGCCGCGCGGCTATCTTCTGGTCACGTCCTTTCCCGCGGATATCGACACCGGCTGGATAAGGCGCTTTGCCGAAGGGCTCGCCGCCGATCAGGCGCGCTACGGGGTGACGCTCTGGGGCGGCGACACGGTGAAGACGCCGGGCCCGCTCACCCTCTCGCTCACCGCCATCGGCGAGGTGCCCGAAGGGCGGATCGTCCGCCGCGGGGGCGCGCAAGCAGGCGACGATCTCTATGTCACCGGCACGCTGGGCGATGCGGCGCTCGGGCTTGCCGTGCTGAAGAATGAAATCGCCGGACTGGACGCGGCGCATGCGGCCTTTCTCGCCGGCCGCTACCGGGAACCCGAGCCCCGCACCACCTTCGGGCAAAGGCTTCCGGGAATCGCCCATGCCGCGCTCGATGTGTCGGACGGGCTGATGGCCGATCTCGGTCATCTCTGTTCGGCCTCGGGCCTCGGCGCGCAGGTCGAGTTCCATCGCCTGCCTGTGTCGGAGGCGGGGCGGGCGGCGCTCGAATTGCATCCGGAGCTGAGCGATCTCGTGGCCTCCGGGGGGGACGATTATGAAATTCTCTTTGCAGTGCCCCCCGGCCGGGCCGGATTAGCCGACGCCGCCGCAGCGGAAAGCGGGGTCCGGATCGCTCGAATCGGCACGCTTCTTCCCGCCGGAAAGGGTGTTACGGCGGTCGATGAGGCAGGGCGTGAGATACCCCTCAAGCGGTTGGGATATCGTCACTTTTAGGTCCTCCCGGTTGCTTTCCCACCGCGTATTTGGCATCTTTCCGCGCGATTTCGACAGTCGGCAGGGGGAGGACTTCCGGCGTTCTGCTGGAAGCTGAGTGGCTGTTCCCGCCGGTCAATCCGTCAAGGAAACCAAGGAAAAAACAATGAGCACTGCTTTGTGGGCTATCATCGGCTGCGGCGTGCTTGCGATCCTCTATGGCATCTGGGCCGTGCGCTCGGTGCTGTCGCTGGACGCGGGCAATGCGCGCATGCAGGAGATCGCTGCGGCGATCCAGGAGGGAGCGAGCGCCTATCTCGCACGCCAGTACACGACCATCGCCATCGTCGGCGCGGTCATCTTCGCCGTGGTCTGGTATCTGCTGACATTCAAGGTCGCCGTCGGCTTCCTGGTCGGCGCGACGCTTTCGGGCGCGGCCGGCTATATCGGCATGCTGGTCTCGGTGCGGGCGAATGTGCGCACCACGCAGGCCTCCAGCGTCAGCCTCGCGGCCGGCCTTGACGTCGCCTTCAAGTCGGGCGCGGTCACGGGCATGCTCGTTGCCGGTCTCGCGCTGCTCGCGGTGGCGGTCTATTATGCGGTGCTGACGACGCAGCTCGGCTTCGCGCCCGGCTCGCGCGACGTGATCGACGCGCTCGTGGCGCTCGGCTTCGGTGCCTCGCTCATCTCGATCTTCGCCCGTCTCGGCGGCGGCATCTTCACCAAGGGCGCCGACGTGGGCGGCGACCTCGTGGGCAAGGTGGAAGCCGGCATTCCGGAAGACGATCCCCGCAACCCGGCGACCATCGCCGACAATGTCGGCGACAATGTCGGCGACTGCGCGGGCATGGCGGCGGACCTTTTCGAAACCTATGCGGTGACGGTCGTTGCCACCATGGTTCTCGCCTCGATCTTCTTCGCGGCCGATGTGGCGCCTGCGATGATGGTCTATCCGCTGGCGATCGGCGCCGCCTGTATCGTCACCTCGATCATCGGCACCTTCTTCGTGCGCCTCGGCAAGAGCCAGAGCATCATGGGCGCGCTCTACAAGGGCTTCATCGCCTCTGCGGTGCTGTCGCTCGGTGCGCTCTATTTCGTCACCGACTACATGATCGGCCTCGGCAACACCTATGCCATCGGCGCGCTCACCTTCACCGGCATGGACCTCTACCTCTGCGGTGTGGCCGGTCTCGTCGTGACGGGTCTCATCATCTGGATCACGGAATACTACACGGGCGTGAACTTCCGCCCCGTGAAGTCGGTGGCCGCCGCCTCGGCGACGGGCCATGGCACCAACGTCATCCAGGGCCTTGCCATCTCGATGGAAGCGACGGCGCTGCCGGCGCTCGTCATCGTGGTCGGCATTCTCGTCACCTACGGTCTTGCCGGTCTCTTCGGCATCGCCATCGCGGTCACGACGATGCTGGCGCTTGCCGGCATGGTGGTCGCGCTCGACGCTTTCGGTCCGGTGACGGACAATGCGGGCGGCATCGCCGAAATGGCGGACCTGCCGGCTGACGTCCGCAAGACGACGGACGCGCTCGACGCCGTCGGCAACACGACCAAGGCCGTGACCAAGGGCTATGCCATCGGTTCGGCCGGTCTCGGCGCGCTGGTGCTCTTCGCGGCCTATACGGCCGACCTCGAGTTCTTCGCGAACAATGCCGATACCTACAGCTACTTCGCCGGCGTGAGCCCGAACTTCTCGCTGTCGAATCCCTTCGTGGTGATCGGCCTCTTCATCGGCGGCCTGCTGCCTTACCTCTTCGGCTCGATGGGCATGACGGCGGTTGGCCGTGCTGCCGGTTCGGTGGTCGAGGAAGTCCGGCGTCAGTTCAAGGCCGATCCGGGCATCATGGCGGGCACCTCCAAGCCCGACTATGCGCGCGCGGTGGACATGCTGACCAAGGCGGCGATCAAGGAAATGATCATCCCGTCGCTTCTGCCGGTCCTGTCGCCGATCGTTCTCTACTTCGCCATTCTCGCCATCGCCGACAAGTCGGCTGCCTTCTCGGCGGTCGGCGCGATGCTGCTCGGTGTGATCGTGACGGGCCTCTTCGTCGCGATTTCCATGACGTCCGGCGGCGGCGCATGGGACAATGCGAAGAAGTACATCGAAGACGGCCATTACGGCGGCAAGGGTTCCGAAGCCCACAAGGCTGCCGTGACGGGCGATACCGTCGGCGATCCCTACAAGGATACCGCCGGCCCCGCCGTCAACCCGATGATCAAGATCACGAACATCGTGGCCCTGCTGCTGCTCGCCGTGCTCGCACACTAAGGGCGGCTGCCTGCAATACGAAGCCCCGCGGAGCGATCCGCGGGGCTTTTTGCCGTCTGCGGCATTCTCGCGATTGACGCGCTCGCCGTTCGAATGAACACTGCCTTGATGACCTGCAGGGGACGCGCGTAGTGGGAGAGTTTTCAGCCTTTTACGAAGTGGCCGCGTTGCTGCTTCTGGCATCGGTCGTCGGCGCATTGGGGCTGAAGCTCAAGCAACCCGTGATCGTCAGCTTCATCCTGGTGGGCATGCTCGCCGGGCCCGCGGGCTTCGATATCGTGCGTTCCACCGACAATCTGGAACTCCTGTCGGAACTCGGTGTCACGCTTCTCCTGTTTCTCGTCGGGCTGAAGCTCGATCTCAATCTCGTCCGCACGCTCGGTACGGTGGCCCTCAATACCGGCCTCGGCCAGATTCTCTTCACGTCGGTGATCGGCTTTCTGATCTGTCTCGGCCTCGGCATGCCGCCGCTCGCATCGGTCTATGTCGCGGTCGCGATCACCTTTTCGAGCACGATCATCATCGTGAAGCTGCTCTCGGACAAGCGCGAGCTCGATGCGCTGCATGGGCGGATCGCGCTCGGCTTCCTCATCGTGCAGGATCTCGCGGTCGTCGTCGCCATGGCCGTCATGTCGGCCATTACCGCGGGCGCGGCCGCCGGCGACGGGCTTGGCGGTGCGCTGATCGGTCTTGCGGCCGGCGCGGTGCCGTTCCTGCTGCTCTGGCTCTTCGTCTCGAAGATCGCCACCAGGGTTCTCGACAGCATCGCGAAGGCGCCCGAACTTCTGATCGTGTTCGCGCTCGGCCTCGCCGCGGCCTTTGCCGCGCTCGGCGATTATCTCGGCTTCAGCAAGGAGCTCGGCGGCCTCGTTGCAGGCGTGGCACTTGCATCCACGCCATTCCGCGAGTCGATCGCCTCGCGGCTGGCAAGCCTCCGTGATTTTCTCCTCGTCTTCTTCTTCATCTCGCTCGGTGCACATCTCGATCTGCGGCTCGTGGGCGATGCGGTCGGCGAAGCGCTCGTCCTTTCCGCCTTCGTGCTGATCGGCAATCCGATCATCGTCATGGTCATCATGGGCGCGATGGGCTACCGCAAGCGCACGGGCTTCCTCGCGGGGCTGACGGTTGCGCAGATCAGCGAGTTCTCGCTCATCTTCGTCGCCATGGGCGTTGCGCTCGGTCATGTCAGCGTCGAGGCGGCGGGCCTCGTCACGCTGGTCGGCATCATCACCATTGCCCTGTCGACCTACATGATCCTCTATTCGCAGCCCCTTTATGCGATGATCGAGAAATATCTCGGTATTTTCGAGCGCCATATTCCCCACCGGGAGGGCGATATCGCCGAAAGCCCCGAGGGCGAGAAATACGACGTTCTTCTCTTCGGCCTCGGCCGTTATGGGCGCGCGCTGCACTCCAAATTTTCCGAACACGGGCTTCGCGTGCTGGGCGTAGATTTCGATCCCGACGTCATACGGCAATGGCGCAAGGCGGGCGGGGACGCCATCTACGGCGATCTGCAGGACCCCGACATGTGCGAGACCCTGCCCATGGGGGGTGTGCGCCTCGCGATCATCGCCGTGCCGCCGCATGAGATCGGCGTCACGCATGACGATCCGCGCGGTTCGCTCATCGCCGCGCTCCGGGCAGGCAATTTCTCGGGTCAGATCGCGGCCATCGCCCGGAGCGAGGCCGATCTCGCTCTTTTGAGGGCGAAGGGGACCGATATCGTCCTCAGTCCCTTTGCCGATGCCGCCGAGCGGGCGATGGAACGCATCTTCGGTATCGGTCTTTCCACGGAAGCGGATTCTTTGCCTGCTTCGGAAGTCGAAAGGAGCGCCTGATGAGTGCAGGCGAAACGGCGGACCGCCTTGCCGGGCTCCGCAACATTCTGATCGCGACGGATCTGTCCGGCCGCTCGGAGAAGGCCGTGATGCGAGGGCTTTCGCTCGCCGCGCGGTTCGCCGCCCGGGCCGTGGTCGTGCATGTGGTGGACGACGACCAGCCATCCTCCCTCGCCGATGTCGAGGCGGAAAGGTCCGCCGCCTTGCTGAACGAAATGCTGGCGCCGCTCGCCGGAAGTCTCGGCATTCGGCCCGAGGTCCGGATTCTCCGCGGTATCGAATCCGAGGCCATCCGTCTCGCGGCCGACGAGATCGACGCCGACTTGCTGGTGCTTGGTGCCCATCGAAGGCAGATTCTGCGCGAGGTCTTCACCGGCACCACCGTGGAGCGCGTCATACGCACGAGCGGTCGGCCTGTGCTGGTCGCACGCCTCGACGGTGACGAAAGCTACGGCACCGCGATTGCCGCCATCGACCTCTCGCAGCCTTCGCTCGATGCATTCCGCTTCGCGTCGGGCGTCTCCTTCCTCGGATGCCGGGAGGTCACCTTGCTGCACGCCTTCCTGCCGCTTGCGGGCGGGATGATGCGCTATGCCGATGTCGGCGAGAGCCGCATCGATGAATATTCGGGCTCGCTCGCGGATGAGGCGCGCGGTGCCTTGGATCATGTCCTTGAGGCGGTACCTCTTGGCGATGTCGCCGCACGGGTGGAGGTGACGGAAGGTGCCGCCATTGGCGTGATCAGGGAGGCTATATCCACCGCCCGTCCGCAGCTCATTGTGCTCGGCACGAAGGGGAATTCCTCCCTGAAGAGCCTGCTGCTTGGAAGCGTCGCCAATGCGATCCTGCGCGATGCCGAATGCGACGTGCTGGCCTGGTCCGGCCGCCGCCCGGCGGCGTGAAACCTGCCGGGCCGCAAAAGGGAAGGATCAGCGCCGCTGCGTCGGATCGTTAGAGGGCAGGGAGCCGGGAGAGTTGAAGCGGCCGAGATTGCCGAAGAGCTGACCGAGAATGGTGAGTTCCTTGCCGCGGGTCGGCGTCGTGCGATTGACGAAGTTCACGATCTGCCCGTCTTCGAGCCCGTAATAGGCGATCTCCTGCACCGACTCGGTCTTGTCGAAATAGACGGCGGCGACCGTCCGCTCCACTTCCTTCGGGCGATAGAACATCGTTGTCTCGAAGCGGCTGGAGATGTAGTACCAGGCCTCCCCATCGACGGTGGACGTAGTCGAGGGGGACCCCATCACGGTCCGGACCTGCTCCTTCGATGCGCCAGTCTGCAGCTTTGCGAGATCGTTCGGATCGAAGATATAGCCGCGGTCTTCAATCACCGGCTGAACCAGTGGCGCGCAGCTTACCAGCACCGTTGCGGCCGAAAGGGTCGCAGCGGTCAGCAACAGCCGTGCGGAGCGGTGCAGGCGGAACGTCGTCATGGCGCGGGGTCTCCTCGGACCGGAAAAGTTCAATCGTTGACCTACCCTTGTCGCCAGCTAAATTCAATCGGCATGTGCGGCGGGGCCATCAAGCCACACCCCGGGCCGGAGCGAAACCATGATATGGAAAAGAATTTTCGGCAGTTCGGCCAAAAACGAGGTGCCGCTCGCGCTTTATGGGGCCGTGGTCAGGCAGGCCCGGGTCCCGGCCTTCTACCTCGAGGGCGGGGTTCCGGACACGGTCGAGGGCCGATTCGAGATGGTGGCCGCCCATGCCTGCCTGGTGCTCCGGCGGCTCCGGCAGGGCGGCGAGGCGGGCAAGGCGATGGGCCAGAAGCTCTTCGACATCCTGTTCGACGACATGGACCAGACGCTGCGCGAAATGGGCGTGGGCGATCTCTCCGTCGGCAAGAAGATCAAAGCGCTCGCCTCCTCCTTCTATGGCCGGATGCGGGCCTATGACGAAGGCTTCCGGGACGAGGGTTCCCTGCTCGCATCGGCATTGGCGCGCAATGTCTATGGCGAGGCGGGGGGCACCGGCCCTCATGCCGAGGCGCTTGCCGCCTATATGAGAGCGGCGGACAGCGCTCTCCAGGACCAGCCGATGGAGGAACTCCTGGCAGGACGGGTCGTTTTCGAGCCGCCGCAAATATCGCTGAGCCCGGCCCCTCACGGCGCCGGTTGAGAGGACGACCATGACGCAGCCGGAATTCAGTTTGCGGATCGCCTTTGCCGAGGTTCCCCCCTCGGGCAAGGAGCTCCGTTTCGAGGTGGATGAAACCTCCCGCAGGAGGCTTGCCGAGCGCATGGGGATTGTCGAGCTGCGCCGCTTCGTGGGCGTTGCGCATGTGAAGCCCTACCGCAAGGAGGGGCTCACGCTCGACTGCAGCTTCGAGGCCGATGTGGTGCAGAGCTGCGTGGTGACGCTCGATCCGGTCGAGCAGCATGTCGGCGAGACCTTCCGCCAGCGCTATCTGCCCGAAGCGCAGCTCAATCTTCCGTCGTCGAAAGCGCCGGAGAGCCAGCGCGAGGTCGCCGTCGATATCGAGGCTGAAGACGCGCCGGAACCGCTCGCCTCCGGCGGAATCGATATCGGCGAAGCGGTCGCCGAGCGTCTGGCGCTTGCCCTCGATCCCTATCCGCGGAAACCCGATGCGAGCTTCGATACCCCCTCCGAAGAGGTGGATGACGCATCGGAAAGCCGCCCGAACCCCTTTGCGGCACTCGAAAAACTCAAGAAAAATTATTGAGTTGGCCTGATTCGAGGGCAATCGCGCCTATTGTTTGCGCCTCTCAAGGCTGTATCTTCGGGGCGCGCGCGGCAGAGGCCGCGTGCCGGGACCGGCAATGCTCAGGGGGTCTGAAGGGTGACGCGAGTTCTGACGATTGCGCTGGATGGAATGGGTGGCGATCATGGCCCGGCAACGGTCATGGGCGGCGCCGAGATTGCGCTCGTCCGGCATCCCCAGATCAGGTTCCTGATTTTCGGCGACCAGGCAGCGCTCCGGCCCTGGCTTGAGAAATATCCGCGCGTCGCCTCCGCCTGCGATCTCGTCCATACCGAGGTTGCCATTTCCATGCATGACAAGCCGAGCCAGGCGCTTCGCCGCGGCCGCAAGACGAGCAGCATGTGGTGCGCCATCGATGCGGTGAAGACCGGGCAGGCGCAGGCCGCCGTCTCGGCCGGCAATACCGGTGCGCTCATGGCGATGGCCAAGGTCATTCTGAAGACGATGCCCGATGTCGAGCGCCCGGCGCTTGCGGCGCTCTGGCCGACCGCGCGGGGCGAAAGCGTTGCGCTCGATCTCGGCGCCACGGTCGGCGCCGATGCGCGGCAGCTCGTGCAGTTCGCCACCATGGGCGAGGCCTTCGCCCGCGTGATCTTCAATCTCGACCGGCCGACCGTCGGATTGCTCAATATCGGCGAAGAGGAAGTGAAGGGCACGGAAGAGGTGAAGGCGGCCGCGCAGATGCTGCGCGACAAGGCGCTTCCGATGCGCTTCCACGGCTTCGTCGAAGGCGACGATATTTCCAAGGGCACGGTCGATGTCGTGGTGACGGATGGCTATACCGGCAATATCGCTCTCAAGACGGCGGAAGGCACGGCGCGGCTCATCGTCAGCTATCTGCGCGAGGCGATGGCAAGTTCATGGACCTCGAAGCTCGGCTATCTGCTGGCGCGCGGCGCCTTCAAGACGCTGCAGAGCAAGCTCGATCCGCGCGCATCGAATGGCGCCGTGTTTCTCGGCCTGAACGGCCTTGTGGTGAAGAGCCATGGCGGCGCGGACGATGTCGGCTTTGCCTCCGCCATCGATGTCGCCGTCGAAGTTGCATCGGCGGATCTCGTGGCAAGGATCATGGCCGATCTGGAGCGGCTCAAGGAGCTTGCCGTTCTGAACGGAAAAGAAGAAACCCCGATACAAGAATCCGAGGCAGTTCTGTCGTGAGCGTAATTCGAACCGTAGTAGCCGGGGTCGGCAGCTATCTGCCGTCCCGCGTGATGACCAATGACGATATCTCGAAAATCGTCGAGACGACCGATGAGTGGATCGTCGAGCGGACCGGCATCCATCAGCGCCACATCGCGGCGGATGGCGAGCTCACCTCGCATCTCGCGCTGGCGGCGGCGCGTGCGGCGATCGCCGATGCCGGGATCGACGTGCAGGAGATCGACACGATCATTCTGGCAACCACCACGCCCGACAATACGTTTCCCGCGACCGCGACCACGGTCCAGGCGGAACTCGGGCTCTATCACGGCGCCGCTTTCGACGTTCAGGCCGTCTGCTCGGGCTTCGTCTATGCGCTCACCATCGCCGATACCTTCATCAAGACCGGCCAGTCGAAAACGGCCCTGGTGATCGGCGCCGAGACCTTTTCACGGCTTCTCGACTGGACCGACCGGACGACCTGCGTGCTCTTCGGCGATGGTGCCGGCGCCGTTGTCGTGCGCGGCGAAACGGGCGAGGGGACCAATGCCGACCGGGGCATCCTGACCGCCCATCTCCATTCGGACGGGCGCTACAAGGAGAAGCTCTATGTGGACGGCGGTCCGTCCTCCACCCAGTCCACCGGTCATGTCCGCATGGAGGGCCGCGAGGTCTTCCGCCATGCGGTGGTGAATATCGCCGAGGCGATCAGCGAATCGCTCGAAGCGACGGGGCTCAAGGCCGACGATATCGACTGGTTCGTGCCGCATCAGGCGAACAAGCGCATCCTCGACGGCACGGCGAAACGCATCGGCCTGCCGCCCGAGAAGGTCGTGATGACCGTCGGCGAGCAGGGCAATACATCCGCCGCTTCCGTGCCGCTTGCGCTCGACAAGGCGGTGAAGGACGGCAGAATCAAGAAAAACGATCTCGTGCTGCTGGAGGCGATGGGCGGCGGCTTTACCTGGGGCTCGCTTCTTTTCAGATTTTAGGAGAATTAGGCGCCGCATCTGAGCCAAAAATTAGCGGCAATCCTGAATCTCTCACCTGAGAGAAGTTAGCCATCCCCTTGATATTGACGGGTTTCGGGGCGGGCAATAGGCTTCGGATATAACTTGCAGAGGTGGAGGCCATGGGGGATACGATCACGCGCGCGCATCTGAGCGAGGCGGTCTATCAGGAAGTCGGTCTGTCGCGTAACGAGTCGGCGGAACTCGTGGAGCTTGTGCTGGCGGAGATTGCCAACAGTCTCGCGCTGGGCGACACGGTGAAGCTTTCGTCCTTCGGCTCCTTCTCGGTGCGCAAGAAGGGCGGCCGCATGGGCCGCAACCCGAAGACCGGCGAGGAAGTGCCGATCAAGCCGCGGCGGGTGCTCGTGTTCCGGCCGAGCCATGTGCTCAAGGAGCGCATCAACACCTCGCTCAACGGCAAGCAGGCCGCGGCCGACTGATCCTGGGGAATCTGCCATGCCCTTGAGCAGATCCGGGTTCGCAAATCGGATTGAAGAAGACCGACAGGGGCTTCATTTGTCGATACAAAAGTCACCGGACGCCTTTCGGACCATCAGCGAGGTCGCAGCCGAGCTCGATGTGCCGCAGCATGTGCTCCGGTTCTGGGAGAGCAAGTTCAGCCATATCCGCCCGCTCAAGCGCGGCGGCGGGCGGCGCTATTACCGGCCCGAGGATGTGGACCTGCTGCGCGGCGTGCGCACGCTTCTCTATAATGACGGCTACACCATCAAGGGCGTGCAGAAGGTCTTTCGTGAGCAGGGCGTGAAGTTCGTCGCGGAAACGGGCCGCGGCACGGTCGATGCCTCGCTCGCCGAGCTTGCGCGCGAGGCTGTGGTGCGCAGCGAGCAGGAGGAGCGCGAGATGCCCGCGCGCCCCGTCGGCAGCGAGGCCCGCAAGCGCCTCGCCACCATTCTCGACGATCTGATTTCGCTCAAGGACGAGATCGACGAGACGCTCTGGGAAAGCGAAGAGGAAGAGGGCTGAGAAGGCCCCGGTCTTTACTGCCGTCTCCACACCTTTGTCTTACGGACACAGTCGGCGACCGAGAATTTTGTACCTAAAATTAGTCGTCATGACCCGGCTTGTCCGGGTCATCCACGTCTTCCCTTTCTTTCTTGCAATCCGCAAAGACGTGGATGGCCCGCATAAAGCGGGCCATGACGATCTGGGGAGTGGGAAAACGAGCCGTTCTCTGGGCCGATTTAGCCCTTTTGTTCTCCCGCCCGCTTTTAGGACTTGCGGAAAAATCCAAGGATATATAAGGGTTTCGGCGTTCGGAGCGTAGCGCAGCCCGGTAGCGCACTTGTCTGGGGGACAAGGGGTCGTGGGTTCGAATCCCGCCGCTCCGACCATTTATTGCTGAGGCTGAAGGAGCACGCCGATGATCGACGCCATTCTCCCGATCGTGATCTTCCTGATCGTCATCTTCGCGCTGAACAAGCTCGTCACCGGCCGTTTCGGCTGAGACGGCGCCTGAGGCTCCGGGCTCACACAGGGTCCGGGCGGACCATCCAGGTGATGAGATATTTCGCCGGAAACGCCCAGATCACGCCTGCCGTCAGGTAATAGAGAAACTGGACGAAGCCATTCTCCGGCAGATGGCCGCTGACCGCGATGGTCATGATCAGAAACGAATAGAGCGTGAGGAAGATCAGAAGCACCAGGGTGCCGATGAGCTTTCGGGTGCGGATGCCGAGGCGCATGAGCGGCGCTTCCTCTCGTTCGTGTCAGGACGGCCCTTCCATAAAACATTCGGGCGCTGCGCGCAAAGCGTCCGCTCCCGCGCGGCGACCTGTCGCGGCTGCACCCCGCTAGGCGCATGGGCAAGGGCAGGGTAAACAAGGGGCCCATGAGCGTTCTTTCTGCGATCAATGCAGCCAGCAATGCCGAGGCGAACAGGCGCGCGATTGCCATCTGGCTCGCTGCGGTTGCCGCGCTCGTCTTCATCATGGTGGTGGTGGGCGGCCTCACGCGGCTCACCGAAAGCGGGCTCTCGATCACCGAATGGAAGCCCGTCACCGGCGCCTTGCCGCCGATGAGCGAGGCGCACTGGCAGAAGGAGTTCGATCTCTACCGCCAGATCCCGCAATACCAGCTCATCAACAAGGGCATGACGCTCGACGAGTTCAAGACCATCTATTGGTGGGAATGGGGGCACCGGTTCCTCGGACGGCTGATCGGGCTCGCCTTCTTCGTGCCCTTCGTCTGGTTCGCGCTGACGCGGCGCGTCGAGAAGGGGCTGATGCCGCGGCTCATCTTCCTCTTCGTGCTGGGCGGCATGCAGGGCGTGCTCGGCTGGTGGATGGTGATGAGCGGCCTCACCGAGCGCACGGAAGTAAGCCAATACAGGCTCGCCGCGCATCTCGGCCTTGCGACCGTCATTTTCGGGGCGCTGGTCTGGACGGTTCTCGACCTTCTCCATGGGCGCAAATCCCGCTTCACGGACGGGCTCGCGAAAGCCGCGCTGGCGCTCATGCTTTTCGTCTTCCTGCAGACGATCCTCGGCGCCTTTGTCGCAGGGCTTCGCGCGGGCTTCATCTACAACACCTGGCCGCTGATGGCCGGCGCCTGGCTTCCCGATGGGCTCCTGCGCATGGAGCCCCTCTGGCATAATTTCTTCGAGAACCATCTCACCGTGCAGTTCCAGCACCGGCTGGCCGCCTATCTCCTCATCGCCGCCGCTGCATGGCACTGGTGGGCGGCGCGGAAAACGGACGCGGCCTCCGGCGCGCGCCTCCTCACCCTCGGCATCCTGGCGCAAGCCGCGCTCGGCATCTGGACCGTCCTCTGGGTCGTGCCGATCCCCCTCGGCGCCGCGCATCAGGCAGGTGCCATGATCGTCTTCGCCCTCTCCATCTGGCATCTGCACCGGCTGGCGAAATAGGGCGGGCGGCGCTAGGCTTTCCCCGGGGAAATGGGGGAGCATATGACGCTTGAACCGCTGCTGACGGCATCGCCCGTTATCCAGATACATGCCTTTGCCGCTTTCGGCGCCTTCGCGCTCGGGCTTGTGCAGCTTGCCGCGCCGAAGGGCACGCTGCCGCACAGGACGATCGGCTGGACATGGGCGGGGCTCATGTTCGCCGTGGCCATCACGGCCTTCTGGATTCACGAGATCCGGCTCTGGGGCATATGGAGCCCGATCCATCTCCTCGCGATCCTCACCCTCGTCACGCTTCCCATGTCGCTCTATGCCGCGCGCAAGGGCCGGATAGGGCCGCACAAGCGGGGCATGATCGCGCTCTTCGTCTTTGCACTGGTGACGGCCGGCGCCTTCACCTTCTTCCCCGGCCGCATCATGCATTCGGTGCTGACCGGCGGGTGAGGCACAGGGCCGTAGAGGCGCGGAGGTTATTGGAGCATCGCCAAAAACTCAGTGTCACCCCGGCACTTGTTGCTGGGGCCCATTGGTTCCCTCGGCAAGAGCCGTTCTGTGCGGGGCAAGCGCCGAATGCGCAAGCGTAAGCTGAGGCAAGAGGCGCTGCGAGTGGGTCCCGGGCACAAGGCCCGGGATGACATTCGTTTTTTGATTCAGTCAGTGGATTTCCGCTCAAAGAGCAGAGGGTTTCTATAAACCTAACCAACTACGTCACCCCCGGGCTTGACCCGGGGGTCCAGAGCGGCTTGCTCAGTGCTCACGGCCCCTGGATTGCCGGGTCGAGCCCGGCAATGACATTCATCCTTTAAAGCTTCGCTCTCACCCCTTCAGCGCCTGATCGAGGTCCGCGATGATGTCGTCGGCGTCCTCGATGCCGACCGAGAGGCGGACGACGTCGGGGCCGGCGCCGGCGAGCTTCTGCTGTTCTTCCGTCAACTGACGATGCGTCGTCGAGGAGGGGTGGATGATGAGGCTTCGCGTGTCGCCGACATTGGCGAGATGACTCAGGAGCTCCACCTTGCCGACGAGTTTCACACCCGCCTCATAGCCGTCCGTCAGGCCGAAGGTGAAGACGGCGCCTGCGCCCTTCGGCGAGTACTTCTTCATCAGCGCGTTCGAGGCATCGCCCTCGAGGCCTGCATAGGACACCCATGACACCTTCGGGTGGCCCTTCAGGAACTTCGCCACCTTCAGCGCATTGTCGCAATGACGCTGCATGCGGAGCGGCAGCGTCTCGATGCCGGTCAGGATCATGAAGGCATTGAAGGGCGAGATGGCGGGGCCGAGGTCGCGCAGGCCGAGCACACGGCAGGCGATAGCGAAGGCGATCGGGCCGAAGGTCTCGGCGATCTTGAGGCCGTGATAGCTCTCGCAGGGTTCCGACAGCGTCGGATATTTGCCGGACTTCACCCAGTCGAACTTGCCGCCATCGACGATGATGCCGCCCATCGAATTGCCGTGACCGCCGAGGAACTTCGTCGCCGAATGGAGAACGATATCGGCGCC
>PNMC01000007.1 GCA_013823365.1 Parvibaculum sp.
CAGACGGAAAGACCCCGTGCACCTTTACTATAGCTTTGCAGTGGCATTAGTGACGGCATGTGTAGGATAGGTGGTAGGCTTTGAAGTCCGGGCGCCAGCTCGGATGGAGCCGTCCTTGAAATACCACCCTTACTTTTACTGATGTCTAACCGCGGTCCGTTATCCGGATCCGGGACCCTGCATGGTGGGTAGTTTGACTGGGGCGGTCGCCTCCCAAAGAGTAACGGAGGCGCGCGATGGTAGGCTCAGGCTGGTCGGAAATCAGCTGTCGAGTGCAATGGCATAAGCCTGCCTGACTGCGAGACGTACATGTCGAGCAGAGACGAAAGTCGGTCATAGTGATCCGGTGGTTCCATGTGGAAGGGCCATCGCTCAACGGATAAAAGGTACGCCGGGGATAACAGGCTGATCTCCCCCAAGAGTCCATATCGACGGGGAGGTTTGGCACCTCGATGTCGGCTCATCACATCCTGGGGCTGGAGCAGGTCCCAAGGGTTCGGCTGTTCGCCGATTAAAGTGGTACGTGAGCTGGGTTTAGAACGTCGTGAGACAGTTCGGTCCCTATCTGCCGTGGGTGTAGGAAAATTGAGAGGATCTGTCCCTAGTACGAGAGGACCGGGATGGACATACCTCTGGTGGACCGGTTGTCGCGCCAGCGGCACAGCCGGGTAGCTATGTATGGACGGGATAACCGCTGAAAGCATCTAAGCGGGAAACCCACCTCAAAACCAGTTTTCCCTTGAGAGCCGTGGAAGACGACCACGTTGATAGGCCAGGTGTGGAAGTGCGGCAACGCATGCAGCTTACTGGTACTAATCGCTCGATTGGCTTGATTACTCTCATTTATCTCTGCTCATTTCCGAATGAGCATTGCGAGAGACGACGACAGACCAAAACAGACAACAATCATTCGAACCTTGACGATATGTTCTTCGCCGGCCTGGTGGTTATAGCGAGGAGCCTACACCCGATCCCATCCCGAACTCGGCCGTTAAATTCCTCAGCGCCAATGGTACTAAGTCTTAAGGCTTGGAAGAGTAGGTCGCTGCCAGGCCTGCCAAGCACATATCGTTCATCCCTTCTTCCGATAGAGCCGTCTCGCGGCTTTCCCGCACACATCCTGACCTTCTTGTCTCGATCGCGTGCGCGGGCGAGCAAGCGGGGCAGGCTTTCAAGCTATTGACGCGGGGTGGAGCAGCCCGGTAGCTCGTCAGGCTCATAACCTGAAGGTCGCAGGTTCAAATCCTGCCCCCGCAACCAAAAAACGCCCGCAAAGTCAATGACTTGCGGGCTTTTTGATTCATGGCGGGTGGTTGTCCTGCATGACGCAGGAAACACATAGGAAACAATCAGGCGCGCATTGTGGGGCGGCATTCCGTTACCTCGAATTGACGATCGCCGTTAAATCGCTCGAGCACCTCAGTGGCCTTTCGCCGCCAACCATTGCCGCATCATCGCGATCTCGGCTTCCTGAGCGGAGATGACGTCTTCAGCCAGCGCGCGCACTGCCGGATCGGTCCCGTGCTCGAGAACGATCCGGGCCATATCGATTGCACCCTGGTGGTGCGGGATCATGCCGCGCATGAAGTCCACGTCGGCGTCGCCGGTGTAGTCGAGCACCATGTCCGCGTGCATCCGGTCATTGATCTCTCTGAAGGCATCAATCGCGGGGCTCGGTGACGCTTCGGTCTCGACCTGGGGGCCATGCCCGCCATGATCCATCTGGGCCATGGTGTCGGTCTCTCCGATCTGGGTCTGTGCGAAGGCGAGACCGGCGGCGGCGATGATCGCCCCGCCGATAAAGATCGGTGTCAGCCTGTTCATGCCGTATGCTCCCTCGTTCAGGCGGCAGGTGCCGGCGGATAGCCCGCGTCTTTCAACGCGGCTTCGAAGACGGCGCGAGGTCGGTCGGAAGTGACCTCGACCTTCCTGGATGTGGGATCGGCGGTTACTTTGGCATTCGGATCGATCGACTGAACCGCCTTGGTGATGCTCTTGGCGCATCCACCGCACGTCATGTTCTGGACGTGGAACTGCATGAGAGCCTCCTTGGTTGTCTCATGCAGGACGATATGGGGCTTCCCACCGTTGGAAGGTCAATACCTCGAATTCCGTAAAATCAACGCTTGACCTTCCCATCGTTGGAAGCCCCATCTTTCCGGGCGAACACGAATTCGCGGAAGGAAACGCAAATGAATGCTCCGCTGAGGACGCGCCCCCTGATCTCCCCGCGCACCTCCGAGAAGATCAGCCTGCCGATCGAAGGCATGAGCTGCGCGTCCTGTGTCGGCCGGGTCGAAAAGGCGCTGGGCGCCGTTGCCGGCGTGACGCATGCCAGCGTCAATCTCGCTACAGAGCGCGCGGAGATCGACACGGCCCCCGGCGTCGACCGCCGGGCGCTCGTTGCGGCGGTGGAGAACGCCGGCTATTCGGTTCCCGATGCCGCCATGGAACTGGCCATTGAGGGGATGACCTGCGCGTCCTGTGTCGGGCGTGTGGAGCGCGCCCTGGCCGCTGTTCCGGGCGTTGCCTCGGCGAGCGTCAACCTTGCGACCGAACGCGCCTCCATTACCGGTAACGCCGATGCGGCACTGCTGATAAAAGCGGTTGAGGATGCCGGCTACGAGGCGCGGCGCATCGAGCGCGGGGCGGCGCAGGAGGACGAGGCGGCTGCCCGCAAGGATGCGGAGACCGCCGGCCTGAAACGCGACGTGGCCGTCGCGGCCATTCTGACGCTGCCGGTCTTCGTTCTGGAAATGGGGTCGCACCTGATCCCCGGCGCCCACGATCTCGTCATGGCGACCATCGGCATGCAGGCGAGTTGGTATCTTCAGTTCGCGCTGACGACGATCGTCTTGTTCGTGCCCGGAATCCGCTTTTACGAGAAGGGCTTCCCCGCACTCGTGCGGCTGGCCCCGGACATGAACTCGCTGGTCGCGGTGGGCACCATGGCGGCCTATGCCTATTCGCTTGTCGCGACCTTCGCACCGGGCTTTTTGCCGGCCGCCACGGTCAATGTCTATTACGAGGCGGCGGCGGTCATCGTGACGCTGATCCTGCTCGGCCGCTATCTCGAGGCCCGCGCCAAGGGCCGCACGTCCGAGGCGATCAAGCGCCTTGTCGGATTGCAGGCCAAGTCGGCGCGGGTGCGGCGCGACGGCAAGGTCGTCGAGATCGCCATCGGCGAGGTCACGCCCGGCGACATCGTCGAGGTGCGTCCCGGCGAGCGGATCCCGGTCGATGGCGCGGTCGCCGAGGGCGAGAGCTATGTCGACGAATCGATGATCACCGGCGAGCCGATCCCCGTGTCCAAGACGGTCGGCAGCGAAGTGGTCGGCGGCACGGTCAACCAGAAGGGCGCGCTCGCCTTCCGGGCCACTGCCGTGGGCGGCGCCACGGTGCTCGCCCAGATCATCCGCCTGGTGGAACAGGCGCAGGGCTCCAAGCTTCCCATCCAGGCGATGGTCGACCGTGTGACCATGTGGTTCGTGCCTGCCGTGATGGCCGTCGCCGTGGCGACTTTCCTGGTCTGGCTGATCTTCGGGCCCGAGCCGGCGCTGACCTTCGCGCTGGTCAATGCGGTGGCGGTGCTGATCATCGCCTGCCCCTGCGCGATGGGGCTCGCCACGCCGACCTCGATCATGGTCGGCACGGGCAGGGGCGCGGAGATGGGCGTCCTGTTCCGCAAGGGCGAGGCGCTGCAATTGCTGCGCGACGCCAGGATCGTCGCGCTCGACAAGACCGGCACGCTGACCGAGGGCAAACCCGCGCTGACCGATCTCGAACTGGCCGATGGCTTCGAGCGCGCGGACGTGCTCGCCCGGATCGCGGCGGTGGAGGCGATGTCCGAGCACCCGATCGCGCGCGCCATAGTGGAAGCAGCGGAGGCCGAAGGGCTGAGCCTGCCGGACGTGGCAAGGTTCGAATCCGTCACGGGCTTCGGCGTCAGGGCCGAAATCGGCCAAGAGCACAAGATCGAGCGCGTCGAGATCGGCGCGGACCGATATATGCGCGACCTCGGCCTTGACGTTACGCCGTTCGCCGGAACGGCAGCGCGGCTCGCGGACGAAGGCAAGTCCCCGCTCTATGCCGCGATCGGCGGCAGGCTGGCGGCGATCGTCGCGGTCGCCGATCCGATCAAGGAGACGACGCCGGAGGCGATCGCCGCGCTCCACGATCTCGGCCTCAAGGTGGCGATGATCACCGGCGACAATGCCCGCACGGCGCAGGCCATCGCCAGGCGCCTCGGCATCGACGAGGTGGTGGCCGAGGTGCTGCCCGAGGGCAAGGTCGAGACGGTGCGCCGCCTCAAGGCCGCGCATGGCAAGCTCGCCTTCGTCGGCGACGGCATCAACGATGCCCCGGCGCTCGCGGAAGCCGATGTCGGGCTTGCGATCGGCACGGGCACGGACGTCGCCATCGAGGCGGCCGACGTCGTCCTGATGTCGGGGAGCCTGACGGGTGTGCCCAACGCCATCGCCTTGTCCAAAGCCACAATCGGCAACATCAGGCAGAACCTCTTCTGGGCCTTCGCCTACAACACGGCGCTGATCCCGGTCGCCGCCGGCGTGCTCTATCCCGCCTTCGGCATTCTGCTGTCGCCGGTGCTGGCGGCGGGCGCCATGGCGCTATCGAGCGTGTTCGTGCTCGGCAATGCGCTCAGGCTGCGCCGCTTTGCGGCACCGATGGCGACGGAACCGGGAGACGGGACGATCCGGCTCCAGCCAAATCTGGAAAGGAGATTGGCATGAATATCGGCGACGCGGCGCGCGCCTCGGGCGTGAGCGCCAAGATGATCCGCTATTACGAGCAGTCCGGGCTGATCCCGGCGGCGGAGAGGACGGCAGCGGGCTATCGCGACTATTCGGAGACCGACGTGCATATGCTGCGCTTCGTCCGGCGTGCGCGCGATCTGGGCTTTTCGGTCGCCGAGATCGACGAACTCCTCGGTCTTTGGCGCGATCGCAGCCGCCAGAGCGCCGACGTCAAGCGCATCGCGCTCGCCCGTATCGAGGATCTGCGGCGCAAGATTTCCGAGATGGAGCAGATGGCCGACACGCTTCAGACGCTGGCGTCATGCTGCTCGGGCGACAACCGGCCCGACTGTCCGATCCTGGCCGACCTCGGAAACCCGACCGAAGATGCCGACCAGAAACCAAAGCACCGCCGTGGCGCGATCGGCAATCGCCTTCAATGACCGACCGGCACCCCGGAACGAAAGGACCATCCTCATGATCGACCTGTCCCGCAGAAAGATACTCGGTCTCGCCGCGGTCGGCGTCCTCGTGCCGCTAACGACCGGCCTGCCGCGCCTTGCCTTTGCAGCCCAGAAGGTGATCGACGTCGCCCGGTCTCCGAACTGCGGATGCTGCGGCGACTGGATCGAGCACATGCGCTCGGCCGGGTTCGCGGTCAATGACAGGCTGGTCGAGGATCTGGCGCCTCTCAAGGCTCGGCTCGGCGTGCCCGCCGATCTGCAATCGTGCCACACCGGCGTCGTCGAGGGCTATGCCATCGAAGGTCACGTGCCGGCCGAGGACGTGCTGCGCCTCTTGCGCGAGCGACCCTCCGGCATCGGCCTCGCGGTGCCCGGCATGCCACTCGGCTCGCCCGGAATGGAAGTAGGCGATGAGACGGAGCCCTACGACGTGATCCTGTTTAGCGCCTCGCGCCGGGACGTCTTCGCCCGCCATTGAGGGTGTTTGCGCCATGATGTCCGTTCTCGCCAACACAACTTATCGGCGCCTGTTTGCGGCCCAGATCCTGTCGCTGATCGGGACCGGGCTGACGACAGTCGCGCTCGGGCTGCTGGCCTACGAGATCGCCGGCGCCAATGCCGGGCAGGTTCTCGGCATCGCGCTCGCCATCAAGATGATCGCCTATGTCGGCATCTCACCCTTCGCCGGCGCGCTGGCGGGCTTCTTGCCCCGGCGCGGCCTGCTGGTGACGCTCGACGTCATCCGGGCCGGCATGGTGCTGCTCCTCCCCTTCGTCACCGAAGTCTGGCAGATCTACGTGCTGGTCTTCCTGTTCCAGTCCTGTTCCGCAGCCTTCACACCGACCTTCCAGGCGACGATCCCCGACATCCTGCCCGACGAGGACGAGTACACGTCGGCCCTGTCGCTCTCCCGGCTGGCCTATGATCTGGAGTCGCTGTTGAGCCCATTGCTCGCAGCACTTGCGCTGACGGTCATCGGCTTCCACTGGCTGTTCGTCGGCAATGCGATCGGCTTTCTCGCCTCGGGCCTGCTCGTGCTCTCGGTGGTGCTGCCTGTCGCAAAGACGGTGCAGCGCGGATTCATGGAACGGCTGACGCGCGGAAGCTGGATCTACTTCGCCACGCCGCGCCTGCGCGGGCTTCTGGCGCTGAGCTTTGCGGTTGCGGCTTCGGGAGCGATGGTGATCGTCAACACGGTGGTGATCGTGCGTGCCGGTTTCGGCGGCGACGAGGGCGATGTCGCCTGGTTCTTCGCCGCCTATGGTGCGGGCTCGATGGCCGTCGCGTTGGCTCTGCCGAAGCTGCTTCAGGGTCGCTCGCCGCGCGGGGTGATGATCGGCGGCGCCGCCATCCTGCCGGTGCTGCTCTGGATCGGCGCGCTCCATCCGACGTGGTGGACCATCCTCGCCGTGTGGGCACTGCTCGGTGCCGGTGCCTCGGCGATCATGACGCCGGCCGGAATCCTGCTGCGCCGGTCCTCCCATCCGGAGGACCGGCCGTCCCTGTTCGCGGCCCAGTTCGCGCTCTCCCATACCGGCTGGCTGGTCACCTATCCGCTTGCGGGCTGGCTCGGCGCGAGTTTCGGGATGTCGACGGCATTCGCCGTACTCGGCGCGTTGGCGGCGGTCGGCACGCTTGCTGCGCTCGTCCTTTGGCCAGCCCATGACCCGGAAATCATCGAGCACGCGCATGACGAGATCGAGCACAGCCATCCGCTGGAAGCCGGTTCCGACCACGCGCCGCCCATCGCCGCGCGTTCGAAGGACGCGCTGCGGCACCGGCACGCCGCCATCCGGCATGCGCACCCCTTCATCATCGACGATCACCATCCGATCTGGCCGAGGCCCTGAGCGCGGCCGGCGACAAGAAAATGGAAAGGAGGATGACATGTCATCCAGCACCAGCGAGAAGGCGGCGACGCTCTACCGGCTCGCAACCCCGGATCATCTGTGCCCCTACGGCCTGAAAACGAAATCCTTCCTCGAACGGCAGGGCTTTTCGGTCGAGGACCACCTGCTCACCACGCGGCCGGAGGCCGACCGCTTCATGGCCGAGCATGACGTCAAGACCACGCCACAGGTCTTCATCGGAGGCAAGCGTGTGGGCGGCTATGACGACACCCGCGCGCATTTCGGAAAGCCGCTGCGCGGAAAGGACGAGACCACCTACCAACCGGTGATCGCGCTGTTCGGCGTCGCGTTCCTCATGGGCCTCGCGGTGAGCTGGTTCGCCTTCGGCACGGTGTTCGACATCCATGCGATCGAGTTCTTCATCGCCATCGCCATGTGCCTGCTCGGCATCCAGAAGCTTCAGGACGTCGAGAGCTTCTCGACGATGTTCCTGAACTACGACCTCTTGGGCCGACGCTACGTACCCTACGCCTATTTCTACCCGTTCGGCGAGACGCTGGCGGGTGTATTGATGCTGTCCGGGACGCTGCTCTGGATCGCCTCGCCCGTGGCGCTCTTCATCGGCACTATCGGCGCGGTCTCGGTGTTCAAGGCGGTCTATATCGACAAGCGCAAGCTCAAATGCGCCTGCGTGGGCGGCAACAGCAACGTGCCGCTCGGCTTCGTCTCGCTGACCGAGAACCTCATCATGATCGCCATGGCCATATGGATGCCGCTACGCATGGGATGGATGTAGTCAGGCCCAAGCCGCTCGCGCGGTTTTCGGCCACGGCCATCTTTAATCTGCATCAACGATTGCCTGTCGTTCCTAACCGATTGTCGAGCTGCATCAGCCACGCCTTTAGAAGGAGCGAAGAAGACAATGTCTGAAACCGGGACGATTGCGGCCGAAGCGCCGAGCCGCCAGAGGATCGAGCAGCGCGCATACGAAATCTGGATGGACGAAGGCTGCCCGACCGGCTGTGAACTCGAGCACTGGCTACGTGCGGAATCCGAGATTTCACTGGCAGTATCTAAGCCTGAGCAACACCTGGCTGAAGACACAGGCTCCAAGAAAAAGGTGTGACGCCGGAGGCTGAGGCATGTCTGCGCTGAAGGAAAAGGATTGTCCCATGCGGGCAAAAGACCTGATGACGAGGACGCTGGTAACGGTTAGCTCCGACCATAGTGTGTGGCACGCGGCTCACATCATGCTGACCAAAGGCGTGAGTGGCCTCCCGGTCGTCGACGATAGTGGAAAGTTGCTGGGAGTCGTTACCGAGGGCGATCTTTTGCGCCGGTCCGAGCTTGGAACAGAGGGCATAGTCGTCGACGGAGCCAAGGAGCCAGACGATCTGGCGCGGGCCTATGTCAAGAGCCGCAGTTGGAAGGTAGGCGACGTCATGTCACCCGATGTCATTACGGTGGATGAAGGGGCTCCGATAGAGAAGATCGCGATGCTGCTAGGGGTCCATCAGATCAAACGCCTTCCAGTGCTGCGGTCTGGGCGCCTGGTCGGTGTCGTTAGCCGGGCGGACCTGCTGAAGGTCGTATCGGCAGGCAAGCCGGAGTCAGAGGTCAAGGGGGATGAAGCGGCTCGCCGCGCGATCATCGCCCGCCTCCAGGGCGCCGAGATCGCTCTCGGTCGCCAGCCGGAGGTCAATGTCACAGGTGGACGGGTTCGCGTCACCGGCGCAGTGCGCTCGTCTGCTGAACGCAATGCGATCCGAATAATCGTCGAGGGTGTCGCTGGGCCGGGCTTCGACGACCAGCTTGCGATCATAGAGAGCGAGCAATGAAGATCGCGGTGTTCGAGGCAGAGGATTGGGAAGAGGCAGCGTGTGCCGGCCTGCGGCCTGCGCATGAGGTCCGCTGCACGCGCCAGGCGTTGAACGGAACGACGGCGTCCGAATATTCCGATGCCGAGGTGGTGAGCCCCTTCATCGCCTCGAGGATCGACACCGACGTGCTGGAAAATCTGCCTGCGCTCAAGCTCATCGCCACGCGATCGACCGGTTATGATCACATCGACCTCGATGCGTGCGCGCGTCGAGGGATCGTTGTCGCCAACGTGCCCGACTATGGCGATTCTACGGTTGCGGAGCACGTCTTTGCACTGCTGCTCGCGGTGGCGCGCAACATCGTGGAGAGTGTAGAGCACACACGGCGCGGAGGCTTCTCGATGGCGGGCAGACGTGGCCTTGAGCTTCGCAGCAAGGTCATTGCCGTAATCGGAACCGGACGCATCGGGCGAAGGGTGATCGAGATCGCGCGCGGGTTCGGTATGACGGTGGTGGCGTTCGACCGGAACGAGGACACCGAGGCAGCGGAGCGCCTCGGCTTCTCGTATGGCCCGCTGTACGAGGTGCTCGCGATGGCCGACGTGGTGACCATGCACGTCCCATCGTCTGCGGCTACGAACGGACTCATCGGTGACGCCGCGTTCGCGGCTATGAAGCCCGGCTGCATCTTCATCAATACGTCGCGCGGCACCGTGGTCGAAACGGATGCCCTTGTGCGGGCGCTGGCTGACGGCAGGCTCCGTGCAGCCGGTCTTGACGTACTGCCGCAGGAGCCGCTTATTCGGGAAGAGGCGGAGATTTTCCGGCAGTCGAGATCTGTGGACGCACCGGACCTGAAGGCACTCGTTGCAAACCACGTCCTGCTGCGTTTCCCCAACGTTCTCGTCACGCCGCACAACGCCTACAACACCGATGCCGCGCTGCGCAGGATCATTGATACGACACTGGCAAACATCGTGGACTTCGCCGCCGGCAGACCGGCCAATCTGGTCGGGATGGACACATGAGTGGCCGGATCGACCAAGCAAGCCACGCGTGCGGGGCGATTAGCAACGTCGAGTGCCTTTCCGCAGAAGTGAGTTTTGCCGCCGCCTCTATTTGGCGGTCTTGATCTGGAGAGAAGGGCGGAAAAGTCCTGAGCGCGTGGGAAGCCCTCTTCTCAGCCTAGCAGCTTTCCAATGCCGAGAGATGCGTTCGTCTGGGAGATGGAGGCATTCGCGTCGTCGGAAAGACCTGTAATCGCCCTGATCGCGTCTATGGTATCGGGAATGACGATGGCCTGGTTGTCGACCATGTAGGCGTAGAACAGTTCGTCGCCTTCCGCTTTCAGCATGTCCTCCCACAGCGCGACCTCGTAAAGACTGTCGTGCGGCCGGCCGAGATCGGCCATCAGTTCCTTGACGGTGTTGAGGGCGGTCAGGCCATCGGCGGTGCGGATCAGGGCGATACGAGGCGAGGCCCTGAACGTATCCAGCACCTCCTCCTTGCTGGCGGCTCGGGTCAATTGCACGGACCAATAGTGCAGGTGGGCCAAGGTCTGGGGAACCTTGACGGCCATGGTGACCACGTCGAGATCGGGATCGACGCTTTGGGCGTCTGGGCCTTGGTGGCTGGGGATTTCAGGCTCGGGGACGAGCGTGTTCATGATGCCGCCCTCGTGGCTCTCCCAGGGATCGGTGGCGCGTCTGAGCAAGGTGCCGCGTGCCCGCTTCAAGAGGCCGGCCCGCTTGAGGGCGGTGAGGGTCCGCACGATGGACGTGGTGTTGCAGGACACCACGCGGGTCGCCGTGCGACCGATCGCGCTTTCGAAGGACGATTCGGATACGAACGAGTGCCCGGTCACGCCGTGCTTCTCGCCACCGTGGACGATGAACCTGATCCCTCGGGTTTTATAGGTCTCGACATTTTGGGCGGCAACGCGCTTGGGAGTGCAGTCGATGACGACATCCGATTGCTCCAGAAGCGCGTCGAGCGGTCCCGCAACCACGAGACCGGCCTCGTCCATCGCCCTGGTATATTCGGGCGTCGCTCCAAAAAGGGTGATGCTTTTTTGCGCGAGTAACCGCAGGCGCCAATCGGTCGCGACGTCGGCCACACCGGCAAGAACCATGTCATTTTGTGCGAAAACGGCATCGGCCACACGCTTGCCGATCACGCCATATCCATTGATTGCGACACGGATGGGGTTGCTCTGGGTCATGGCGATCACCCTCCTTGAAAAGATGTTTGATAGGTCTCGCGGAGTTTGCCTGTATGCGGCCACAGCATCCTTGATCGAAGTTAAGGACGTAATGGCAGCTAATGGCACTGATGCTCGGGAAATTTTCCACTTCTCTTGGAGACGAGCATGCAAACAACAGCTAACCGACTCAATGGCGGATTCCTGACAATATTGGGCGTGCTCGCATTCGGAACCGGCGTCTACTTTCTCGGTATCCGACCTACTTTGCTCCCAGAGGACATTCGATTTACGGGCATTGATGCGGCCATGTTACCTCAGGCGTTTCACGACTCGCTCGGCATCGTCTTTCGGACATGGGGCGGGTTCATCACCGGCTTTGGCATCGTCCTGACCGGTATCGGCGTGGCGACTTTTTCAGGCGATGCAAAATGGCTGCGCTACGGTACGGCGGCAGGCATTCTCGTGGCTTTCGGACGCTTCGCCTATAGCAACGTGATCATCAGCGGGGACTATCTGATCTTCATCGCGTCCATGTTCGTCATCGCACTGGTCTCGGCCGCGCTTCTGATATGGAGGGCGGGGCCGTAAGGGGAGGCGTGGGTGCAGACCGGGTGGCTTGCACGATAGGACAAGCAGCATTCACGATAGTGTTGAAAGTATCGGGCGGAACAGATGAAGGAAGGTGCAATTCGGGTTCTCATCGCCAGCGGATACGACCACGTCGGAAAGCTGACCGCACGCCGCGCGACCGTCACGTTCAGATAGATAGCGATACGCGTTTGTCGTCCTACGACCCCAGCACGCCAGGCGCGCCAGGCCACTGGAAGTGCGGCAGCGCGAGAAACGCTGTGAGGCCGAGGGCACCCGCAACGACCGTGGCGATGGCGATCGGGAGCCAAAACCGGACAGGTCCGGTCGCGGCGGCGACGACAAGCCGTCCCAGGGCGTTCGTCGTCAGCGCAAGCAGAACCGCGTGTCCGACGGCTTCGAGCGGCGCGGCCTGACCAAGCAGGCGCAATGCGCTCAACACCGCGACGTCTACCTCGAAGATTCCCGAGATGGCCGAAGTCGCCACCATGCCGCCGGTGTTCTCCGTGGCAAGTACGGCGCTTATGGTCGAGACGATCGCGAAGAATACGGCGAAGACCAGCAGCGCGGGCAGGTCGAAGGGATTGCGCAGGACCTGAGTGCCATCACCTTCCAGTCGTCCACGCATCAGAAAAAATGCGCCGCAGGCTGCAAAGCCGAAGACCGCGGCAAGAATCGCGAGACCAGCGACACCGAGCACTGCCGGGGCGACGATGACGACGATCCCGGTGACGCGCAGCACGGAGACGCCTGCGGCAAGCGTTGCCGCGCCGGCGAGCGGCCACGGATTTGCGCCCCCGGAGGCTGTGCGGGCAAGGGCAACCGTCACGGCGGTGGAAGAAACGACGGCGCCAGCCAGCCCTCCGACCAGCACGCCGCGCGTCGCGCCGAAAGCCCTGATGGCGATGTAACCAAGGAACGAGATCGCGGCCGTCAGCACAGTGAAGAGCCAGACCTGATAGGGATTGAACCCGCCCCATGGATCGATCGCGCGCGCGGGCAGAAGTGGCAGGATGATTGCGGTCATCACCGCGAGCACCAGGGCGGAACGGAGCTCGACCCAGGATATTCGTCTGAGAAGCTCGTGCAGCACCTCACGGCTGGCGAGGACTGCCGCAAGTGCTGCACCTGCGGCGGCGGCGGCGCGCTGGTCTCCCGCCACGGCGAATGCACCGAGCGCGAACACGGCGAGACCGGCGACGATGCCCGTGACGCTGTAGTTCTCGCCGTTGAGGGATTCGCGGGTCTTGTACCAGGCGAAGATGGCGGTAAAGGCAAGGAAACCGGCGATCAGCACCGATGGCGCCTCGAGACTGATGCTGAGCGCCGCGAGGACGCCTCCAAGCAGCCCGGATATGCCGTAGGTCCGGATGCCCGCCACGCGGCCGCCATCGGGTGCTTCGCGCTCGCGCCAACCGCGTTCGAGGCCGACGAGCAGTCCGATCGCCAGAGCAAGCCCGAGGTTGACGATCAGTGTATCCATCGACCGTGCCGCCAGACTTTCACGGCATCTGCGCTCTGCCGGATCATCGGACGCGGCCGATCATCCGCCGCAGCACATCATCGCGACGATAGAAATGATGCCATAGCGCGGCCGCGACATGGATCACGACGAGCACGAGGAGCATCCAGCTTAACAGGCTGTGGACCGGCGCGATTCTAAAGGTCACGTACATGGCAATCGTGCCGGTGACCGGCAGGGCGATCAGCAGACTGTAAAGCGCCCAATGCGCGGCGGTGGACGCCTGAAGCTCCAGCCATGAACTGTTCTCAGGATGCGCCGGACGGCCGAGCACGAGGCGCAGGCCGAGCTGACCGAACGCCAGCAATAGGATGAGCCAGCCGCTCCAGGCATGGACGTCATGGAGAAACAGATCGAAAGGGTCCGGTTCTGTCGCCGGATGAGCGAGGTGGGTGCGCCCGATCGCCCAGGAGGTCGGCACCTGGATCAGGCAAAGGACCAGCACGGCCCAGTGCATGATGCGTTGGTGAACGCTGAAATCCGCTCGCGGGCGGGCATTTTGCCCAAATGGCGGCAGTGACCATCTCAAGGCTCGACCTCGATCATGTCACCGGCCTGCGCCGCATAATCGAGCGCGTAGGCCAGTTCGCCCGGCGTTTCCGCGTGGATGTGAACAAGCGGTTGTCCCCGGTTGATTTCGTCGCCGAGCCGCACTTCCATGTGGATACCGGCGGCCTTGGCGTCGGGGGCGCCGGCGAGCTTGGCGAGACGGGACAGCTTGCGGTTGTTGATATGAACGACCCGGCCGGCCCGCGGAGCGAGCAGTGGGTGGACATGCCCTGCTTTGGGCGGTGTGCGCAGTCCGCCTTGCGCCGCGCAGATCGCCTCGAATTTTTTCCATGCCCGACCATCGGTTAGCGTCTCCAGCGCGAGCGCGGTTCCTTCTCCCTTGCCGGCCTTGCCGCCAATCTCCAGCGCCGCGCCCGCCAGCGTGGCGGCACGCCGGCGCAGATCGTCCGGAGCATCTGGGGCATTTTGGAGCACCGCGAGCACGTCGAATGCCTCGAGCGCAGGACCGATTCCTCGACCAACCGGCTGGGATCCGTCGGTTTGCACGCATGTGGCCGCGAGGCCGAAACGGGACGCGACCGCTTTAATCCGGGTAGCGAGATGGGTTGCGGCATCCTCGCCGCGAACCTTGGCCGTAGGCCCTACCGGAATGTCGATCACGACGTGGGTGGAACCTGCGGAAATCTTCTTGGAGAGCACCGAGGCGATAAGCTGGCCCTCGGTATCGACGTCGAGCTCTCGCTCGATCCGCACGAAGATGTCGTCGGCGGGGCTTAGATGCACGGCGCCGCCCCAGGCGATGCATCCGCCTTCCGCTTCGACCACACGCCGCAGCGCCCCGAGGTCGAGATCGACCGGCGCAAGCGTCTCCATCGTGTCGGCGGTGCCCGCCGGCGAGGTGATGGCGCGCGAGGATGTCTTGGGCATGACAAGCCCATTGGCCGCGACGATCGCCACGACGATCGGAGTGGTGCGGTTGCCGGGAAGACCGCCGACGCAATGCTTGTCGACGACGAAGGGGGCATCCCATTCCATCCGATCGCCGACTGCGATCATGGCTCCGGTGAGGTCGGCCGTCTCGTTCTCGTCGAGCGGCAAGGCCGCGCTCGCGGTCAGGAAGGCGGCGAGATGCACGTCCGTGTACCGGCCGGCCACGACATCCCTTACGATTTCGGACAGGGCTTGAGCATCGAGGCGATGGCCGTAGATGCGCCGCCGGACGCTAGCGAGCGATTCCAGCGCGGGAGGGTGGCTGACTCGGATGTCGTCGCCTTCCTCCACGCCGAGGAGGTCCCACGCGGTTTCCGATAGACCGGCTTCGTTGTGTCCTACGATGGCGTCGCCGTCGACCTGGAAGAGCGTTGCCTGAACCTGCCTGGCGCCGTTGGTGAGGAGAACCTGGGAGCGTGCTGCCAATCCTTCCGATCGGCACACGTGACAATCTGTGTGCATAACGACGACCGGCTGGTGCTGGGTGTGCATCCGTAGGCGCCGAACGCGAAGAATGGGCTGCTCCGGCCCGGCAGGAGAGAGGAGCGCGGTCATAGATCGAACACCTGATCCTGGCGGGGCGCGGTTGCATTCCAGCCCAACTCGCGGTCGATCCGGACGCGCAGGGCCGCCGACGCCTCGTTCTCGCCGTGGACGATGAAGACGCGGGACGGCCCGCGCTCGAAGCTCGCGAGCCAGCTCATCAGTTCGTTGGCGTCTGCATGGGCCGAGAGCATCGACAGATCGTCGATCTCGGCCCGGACCGGCACCCATTGGCCATGGATCTTGATCTCACGCGCCCCCTGAACCATGGCGCGGCCCCGCGTTCCGGCGGCCTGATAGCCGGAGAACAGGATCGTGTGTTTGGGATCGGTCGCGAAAGATTTGAGATGATGCAGCACGCGACCACCCGTAGCCATGCCGCTCGCCGAGATCACGACCTTGGGCCACGGGCTGGCGGTGATCTCCTTGGAGGCTTCCACGTCGCGCGTGTACGTGGCGATCCGACAGATCGCCGTGCATTCATCGTGCGTCAGGCGATGGTCTTCGCTGTGCGCGTGAAGGAGGTCCGTGGCGTCGATCGCCATCGGGCTATCGAGATAGATCGGGATGTTGGAAAGGCGGCCCGCGGTCTTCAGCTTCCATAGATGATAGAGGACCGACTGCGCACGGCCGACCGCGAAGGCGGGGATGACGACCGTGCCGCCACGCTTGACGGTGCGCTCGACGATCTCTCCCAGCACCTCGGTGGTGTCGGCGGGATCGTGGATGCGGTTGCCGTAGGTGGATTCGACAACGATATAGTCGGCCTCCGGCACGGGGGCTGGATCGGGGAGCATCGGATCGCCGTAGCGCCCGAGATCGCCGGAAAACGCGATGCGGCGGCCGGCCCATTCGATGTCGGCGCTGGCCGCACCCAGGATGTGGCCGGCGTGGCGGAAAGTCAGGGTCGCGCCGCCCGGAAGCTGAACGGCCTTGTCGAACGGCACGGTCGAGAAGAACTCCATTGCGCGTTCCGCATCAAGGACGCCGTAGAGCGGCAGAGCCGGCTTGTGTTTCGAAAAGCCCTTGCGATTGGCGTAGTCTGCATCCTTCTCGTTGAGAAAGCCGCTGTCCTTGAGGATCAATTCGGCCACATCGCGGGTCGCCGCCGTGGCGTAGATGCGTCCCCGGAAACCGTCGCGCACAAGTTTGGGCAGGTAGCCAGAATGGTCGAGATGGGCATGGGTGAGCACCACGGCGTCGATGCTGGTCGGGGTTACCAAAAGCGGCCCCCAGTTCAACTCGCGAAGGCTTTTAAGACCCTGGAACAGGCCGCAATCGATCAGGATGCGCCTGTCGCCGTTGGTGAGGAGGTGTTTCGAGCCGGTGACGGTGCCAGCACCGCCGAGAGAGGTCAGTGTGAGCATGGCGTCCTTCAGATACTGAATGCAGCAATGTTGCCGGGATGGCCGCGTCCGTCCACGGCGTCGCGCTCAGCGGGCGCAAGAAGATCGTCGCGGCTCCAGCCGGCGAGAGGAACGGCGGCATCGATTAGATGCGCCCAGGAGCAACGGTTGGCGAACAGCATGCCCGACACGTCCAGCGTGCCGCCCCGGCCGATATAGCCGCACGCGATCGTCGTTTGCGGGCCGGAATCAAGTCGCCGAAGTAGGCCCAGCATGGGTTCGGGCCTTGTGTGGGAGACGAACAGGCGCGGCATGCGCGCTGGGAACAGGGCGCCCAGTTCCGCATCGCTCGCCGTGAAGGCCGCCTCGACGGGATCGCGGGGCATGCGGAAGCGGCCTGGCTCGGACATTGCGGTGACGAGCACACGGCGACCGTGGGTCTCGAGGCGATGGGCGGCCTTCAGCGCTTCCTCAAGCTGGTAGGCCCCAATGGCAACGATCTGAAGTTCCGCGCCTTCGGCTTCCCCTTCGATATGAGCCGCGCCATCGGCCAGGAAGCGTGTGGCCGCCTCGGCATCGAAGCGGTGCGGCATGTCGCGCTTAGAAACGATCAGACACGCTACCTGGCCGCGACTCCCATAGACGGAGCGGAGCGCCGCCATGGCGCTGTTGGCATCGACCGGGAAGAGTACGCGCGAAGTATCGGACATCTCGCCCAGCAGCGCCTCGCCGATGGTCGGGTCCTGATGCGACTGCTCGTTCTTCGCGTTCTCCCATGTATGGGAGGTGACGACCAGCGGCACCGAGATCCAGCGCGGCTCCTGTCCGCTCTCGCGCTGCCGCCGGGAAAAGACGATCTCCTGACGCAAGCCGCCCAGCATCTTCATGGCGAAGGCTTCGTAGCTGACGATCAGGTTGATCCCGCCCTTGTTGGCCAGCGCCGCGCCCGCCACGGCTTCCTCGTTGAGCGCGGTGATGACGGCCCCGTCGACAGCGTCGGAGACACCCGGCTCGGAAGTGTTCACACGATGGCGCAACCTGTCGAGCGTGGCGCCCATATGGTTCGAGCGCAGCTCGTCCGGGTTGCCAACGCGCGGGCGCAGACCGGAATTGGCGTCCACGACGCGGACAAACCAGCGATCGAGCGCGTGCATGGCGCAGTCAGGCGGGTCCCCGGCGACGGTCCAGTCCGGCTCGGGCAGGTCGGGCGCGGGCGGGTTGCGCGTGCTGAGGGGATGCCGGCTTTCCGGCTCGCGGCCCTGCCGGTCATGGACGGCGAGTTCGGCGACCGCGCGTTCGATCTCTTCGGGCGAAACGAACAGCGCATGCGCCGCCTCGTTGAACGCCGTTCTGGCTCGCTCGTCGCGCGTGGGGTTTCCCCCGAGAGGAAGATTGTGCGCGGCGTTGGTGCCGGCGCCAGGGAAGCCGAAGCCCTTGATCGTCTCGGCGATGACATAGGGAATGGGCGCGGGATAGGTTCGGCCGGGATCGGCCGCAAAGCGCTCGAGCCGGCTTTCGGCCTCTATGATCGCGCAGGCGATGGCGGCGGGATCGCGGCCGTCGATTATGACGGGATCGAAGCCGTTGAGCCTGAGATGATCGGCCAGCCAGTGGGCGCCGCCCTGCTGGGCGATCTGGACGCGTTCCTCGATGCGGCGGCCGTTGAGGATCATGACCGGAACGGCCATGCCGGAATCTTCGGCACGCCACCAGCGCGGCGTCCAGTCCGATCCGCGCTGTTCCTCGAACGCGCCGTCGCTCAGGAAAGCGACGAGGCTTTCGCCCGGCAGGGGTGCATGGACGTACTGGACCTCGGCGAAGCCGAGATAACCGCCTTCCGAGATCGCACCGGCGGTGTTCGGCCCGGCATGGCTGCCGAGCGGCACGGCGGCGTTGCCCTCGGCATCGATGGCATAGGAATAGAAATCGGCCACGAGTTGCGAGAGACCCTTCTCGCTGCGGTCATAGCGGCCCTTCTGTGCAGGCGAAACGTCCCCCGTGAGCGCGTTGACCGCTTCGATCGCGGCGACGCAATGGCCCTGTCCCATCATCCATGAGCGGGTGTTCGCGGTGATCGCGTTGGCGGTGAGATAGCCGGCGAAGGCCGGGACCATGTTGAGCGAGCCGCCGGTGTGGCCCTCGGGCGTCGGCTTGAACGCCTCGACCGGAAGCGGCGCGCCGGAAAGGTCGACTCGGCTGGCGTAGGTCATGTGAACGACGGTCCACATCGCAGCCGAGGTCAAGCGGTCGGCGGCGGCGAGGATGCGATAGAGGGCTTCCGGGTCGATGCGTCTGGACGAGGCGAGCGCGGCGACGCGCTCGATGGTTTCGTCGTTGTGGACGATCGGGCCGTATCCCTTGCGCCAGGTCTCGAATGCTTCCGCTGCTGTGTCGTTCATACCGTCGCCGCTTTCAGTCCGTTGTCTTCGTTTGTCGGTTCACGCCGCCTGTCCAGGATGGCGGATCGCTGGCGGGAAACGAATCGAAGCCGGCCTGTTCCACCTCGTCGAGCGGCTCCGGCGGACGCCGATGACGCACGAGATCCCCATCGGCGGCGGCCGAGGACGCGATGGCACTTGCGATCAAGCCGGCGAGCGCGACGGCATTGCTCTCGTGGGGCACTGAATCGGACGAGACGATCCGGACGCAGAGAGCGGCGAGGCGCTGGAAGGAATCCTCCGCGAATATCCCATGCACCACCGCGACGACGGGGCGGGCAAAACCCTGAAGCGGAAGCTGTCGGGCGGCCTCGATAAGCGTGTGCCCGGACGATGCGATATCGTCCGCGAGTACGGGCTGCCGGCCGCGCCACTCGGAAAGGTCCGGCAGTGCGATATCGACATTGCGGTCGCCGTGCCGGACTTTGCGCAATACTGAATAAGGAGCGCCGATGCGCGCGGCGATGGCCGAGACCCACTGTGCGCTTTCCTCGTCGGGTCCTACGATCAAGGGCTTCTCCACTTCACTGGCGATCCAATCCGCCAAGTGCGGCGCGGCATGCAGCGTATTGGTCGGGATCGTGTAGAGGGCAGATAGCGTGGGATGGCGATGAAGATGCGGATCGACCGTGACCAGCCGGTCGAAGGTCGATGAGACGAGACGTGCGAAGCTCCTTGATGTCACCGCCTCGCCCGGCTGGAAGCGCCGATCCTGCCGCATGTAGGAAAGATACGGTGCGATCAGGTTGACCTCCCGCGCGCCGAGTGATCGGGCGGCGTCGGCAGCGAAGACGAGACGCAGGAAGCCTTCGTCCGGACGCGCGAGCGAGCAGACAAGGTCCACCGCCTTATCTTTCACATCCGAGAGGATGCGGACGTATGTCTCGCCGTCCGGAAAGCGGCGCGTCTCAAGGGCGCCCAGTTCCCAGCCTCCTTCATCGGCGAGGCGCCGCGCGAATGTCTCGTTGCCCGGCAATGGGAGGATCAGCCGCATGACGGACTTCCCTGGCTCTTCGACGATCAACGTCATTTATGCCGCCTGTAGGAGCGCAGGAACTGGGCGTTGATGGCGACGATGACGGTGCTGGCCGACATGAAGACGGCGGCCACGGCCGGGGTCATCATGAAGCCGGTCCCGAAGGTGATGCCGGCCGCCATCGGTATGGCGACCGCATTGTAGGCCGTGGCCCAGATCAGGTTCTGCACCATCTTGCGGTAGGTGGCGCGCGACAGGCCGAGGATGGCGCCGACGTCGCGCGGGTCGCTCCTGACCAGCACTACATCGGCGGATTCGACGGCGACGTCGGTGCCCGCCCCGATGGCGATCCCGAGATCGGCCACGACCAGTGCGGGCGCATCGTTCACCCCGTCCCCGACCATCGCGACCGAGAGCCCGCGCGCTTGCAGCTCCTCGATCTTTTGGGACTTCTGATCGGGCAGCACTTCGGCGAAGTATTCGGTGATGCCGAGTTCCTCGGACACCGCCTTGGCAACGCCCTCGGCATCGCCGGTGAGCATGACCGAGCTGATTCCGAGGGATTTGAGTTCGGCGATGGCTTCCTTTGATTCCGGACGGATGATGTCGGCCAGCGCGAAGAGCGCACGCGGTTCACCATCGCGCACGAGGACGACGACGGTCTTGCCTTGCGATTCAAGCTGTTTGAGCCGCTCGTGGCCGACCGGTGTGCCCTGCCGTGCCAGATAGCCGGGGCTGACAATGCGCAAATCCTTGCCGTCGACCTTTGCGGCGATGCCTTCGCCAGTGATGTTGCTGACCTCGCTGGCCCTCGGAACGGTCAGGCTTCGATCCTTGGCCTCGGCGACGATGCCGTGGGCGATGGGGTGCTCGGACTGGCTCTCGGCCGCAGCCGCATAGGCCAGTTCCTCGTTCTCGTCGCCACCGGCGAGCAGCACGATGTCGCTGACGCCGAAGCGGCCTTCGGTCAGCGTGCCGGTCTTGTCGAACACCGCTGCGTTGAGATTGCGCGCCCGCTCGAAGGCGGCGCGGTCGCGGATCAACAAGCCGTTGCCAGCCGACAGCGACGTTGAGACCGCGACGACGAGCGGCACCGCAAGACCGAGCGCGTGCGGACAGGCGACGACCATCACCGTTACCATGCGCTCCATCGCGAATCCGAACGGCGCGCCCAGCACCAGCCACCAGACAAAGAGCGTGCCGAAACCGACTGTAAGGGCGATGTAGGTCAGCCACGAGGCCGCACGGTTGGCGAGGTCCTGTGTGCGGGACCGCGTGGCTTGTGCCTTTTTGACGAGGTCGATGACTTGCGCCAGATAGGTGGCGTCGCCGGTGGCGGTCACGTGAATGGTCACGGCATTGGCGCCGTTGATCGCGCCGCCGATGGCGGTCGCGCCCACGGTCTTTGAGACCGGCCGGGATTCCCCGGTCAGCATCGCCTCGTTGAAGCCCGACGACCCCTCGATGATCTCTCCGTCGACCGGCACCTTGGCGCCCGGCCGCACCAGCACGCGGTCGCCGGGCTGCAAGGCGGAGATCGCAACCTCGTGCGTTGTGCCGTCCGCGTCGATCTTTGTCGCACTGTCGGGAAGCAGCCGGACCAGTTCTTCCAGCGCGCGCGATGCGCCCATCACCGAGCGCATCTCGATCCAGTGCCCGAGCAGCATGATGGCGATGAGTGTCACCAGTTCCCAGTAAAACTCCTCGCCGGGGAAGCCGAACGTGACGGCGGCCGAGAAGAAATACGCCGCCGAGATCGCCAGTGCGATCAGGGTCATCATGCCGGGCTGGCCCTTGCGCAGCTCGGAGGTGAAGCCGGTCAGGAACGGCCAGCCGCCGTATACATAGGCGAACGTCGAGAGGACGAAGAGGACATAGCGGTCGCCCGGAAAGGCCATGATCTCGTGTATGCCGAACCAGTGCTGGATCATCGGCGACAACAGCAGAATAGGCGGCGTCAGAACCAGCGTGATCCAGAAGCGGCGGCGGAAATCGGCGACCATCGCGCCATGGTCGTGCCCGCCATGTCCGGCATGCTCGGAATGGCTGGAACCGGCAGCGGCTACGATTTTGGGATCGCCATAATAGTCTTCGCCCCCTCTATGCCCGGTTGCATGGGTCTGATGGTTCTGATGGCCATGGTGGGAATGTGGTGAACTCATCAGGATCTTCCTTGTCGTGGCCGAAGCGATGCCGAATCGGCAAGCATCGCGGCCGTTGCGGCCCTCGCAATTCTTGGGCAGGACTGTTGTTGCAGTCTGCAAAGTCGCCGCTTCGTACTTGCAAATCCTTGATCGAGGTTAAGTTTTCGGGGTGGCTTCCCGACCTCGCGGGTTGTCCTCGATGCTTGTTCGGCTATCGGACCACCAGCACCGGGATCGCCGAATGGGTGACCACCTCCTGGGTCTGGCTACCAAGGAGCAGGCGTCCGATGCCACGTCGGCCGTGCGAGGCCATCACGATGAGCGAGCAGCCCTTCTCGGCGGCGGTCTCAAGGATCGCATCGGCCGCGCGGCGGCCCGGCACGTGCAGCGTCTCGCACGTCACGCCGAGCTTATCGGCGGCCACTATGATAGTGTCCAGCAGATCTTGCGCGAACTTGACCTGGTCCGCTTCGTATCGCTCGAAGTCGCCCGGTCCAAAGGCCCAGCCTTCTCCAGCGTAAATCGGAAATGGCTCGGTGACCGTGAGCACCAAGGTTTGGGCGTCGAGGTTTTTTGCAAGCGAAAGGCCGTGATCGATACCTTTTCGGGCAAGTTCCGATCCGTCCGTTGCGATGAGAATATGCTTATACATGGTCGGGGTGGCCGTTCTGTTTCATTCGAGTGAGAATGTCGTGCCTGCGCGCCGTTCGAGGATGGCGCGCGCATCTTCCAGTTTGCCGATGCCGGAAAGCCGGCCATCGACCGACGCGAACGCGGCTGCCGCCTCGACCTTCGGCCCCATCGAGCCAGGCGGAAAATCGGCCGGCTCGATCTCGTCCGGACGGGCGCGGTCGATCCGTCGCTGGCGTTCCGTTCCCCATTCCTGGTAGACCGCATCGACGTCCGTCAGCATCAGGAAGGCGTCGGCGGATAGTTCTTCGGCCAGGAGTCTGGCCGCGCGATCCTTGTCGATCACGGCCTCGACGCCCTCAAGGTCGCCATCGTCGTTCGCGATCACCGGAATGCCGCCGCCACCAGCACAGATAACCGTGACGCCGTGGCCCACGAGCAGCCGGATGGCCTCGATCTGGATAATCCGGCCCGGCAATGGCGATGCCACGACGCGCCGCCACTTGCCGGCGCTTTCCTCTATGAGCGGCCAGCCATGGAGCTGTGAGACCTTCTCGGCTTCGTGCGGCTCATAGGTGGGACCGATCGGCTTTTCCGGACGGCCGAATGCCGGATCGTTGCGGTCGACCTCGATTTGCGTAAGCAGGGTGGCGAACCTCGTGCCCTCTGGCAGTGCGTTCCCCAGTTCCTGCTCGACCAGATAACCGATCATGCCGATGCTTTCGGCGCTGATGATGTCGAGCGGAAAAGGCGGCACCTCCTTGTATGCGGCAGCCTGAAGCGCCAGCAGGCCCACCTGCGGGCCGCTTCCGTGGGCGACCACGATGTCGTGGTCGCGCGCCAGATCGGCAAGCGCACGCGCCGCCTTGCGCACGTTGGCGCGCTGCGCATCCGCCGTCATTGGCTCGCCCCGCTTCAGGAGCGCATTGCCGCCAAGGGCAACAACCACCCGCATCTCATGCTCCCGGCCGGCGTCATCCACTGGATGGCACCTGATCTTTCAGCGCCACCCTTTTCTTTAACTCAGATCAAGTCTCGATCTGTCGTCCTGGCTATTGTCCAAAGTGAGCCTCGAATTTCATCGCGGGATAAACCGCAGGCATTGACGAAGGGATATTCGATGACACGTCTTGGACCGATCGTGCTGGCTCTCGGCCTCGCCATGATGCCGAGCCTGACTCTCGCGCAGGACGACGCCCACCATCCTGAAGATGGCACCGAGCATTCCGCGCCTGCCCCAATTCAGCAATGCCAACCAATGATGCAGATGATGGGCGGCATGATGGGGCAGCACATGGCGCAATGTATGGAGGCGCTGCCCGAGGCGTCCCGAGCCTATATGGGCGCGATGATGGGCATGCATGAGCCGATGATGGAGGCAATGCAGGAGCAAGATCCGGACGTCGCTTTCGTAAAGGGAATGATCGGCCATCATCAGGCGGCGGTCGACATGGCGCGCGCTGCTCTCGAGTTTGGCGCAGACGCGCAAAGCCGCGAGTGGGCGCAGGAGATCATCGAAGTTCAGGAAGCCGAGATCAACGCCATGCGGGAGTGGCTGAGCCAGCGAGAAGAGTGAACTGCCGGACGCAGGCAGCCCGGAGGACGGGATCTGTTCGCAAGCAACTCTGCAAAACTGTGCAGGTTCGTGGCCGCTCGCGCCCTACTTGGGGCGTTCGGTGCGCTACTTTTGATACTATCGCCGACGATCCCGGCATCGGCTGATGATGGATACCAGACGGCCGATGGTGTGGCGGTCTATCTCGGAATCATGCCGGCCTCGGTTGTGCGGGGCCATCCCTCGGATCACGAGGAAGGTATCATGCATGGAGGAGCGCCTTCGGGACCTCACCACCAGCATCTCGTGGTCGCCCTGTTCGATAGCCAGACTAGCGACAGGATCGAGGACGCCCATATCGTGGCGACGGTCTCATCGCTTGGCCATGTCCGTCACGAGCGCATTGAGCTGGAGTCCATGTCGATCGCTGGCACGGTTACATATGGTGCGTTTGCCAACTTCCCTGCTCGGGACCGCTATGAGATCGAGTTGACCATTGCGCTGCCGGATCGGGCAAGGCCGGTGGGAGTCACGTTCACCAACGATCATCAGCGATAGTAAGGCGCGTTTCACGGATTAAATCGCCGCAGAAACAGCACGGCGCGTCTACGCGAGTTACAGCTTCGATGCCTACTCGACCGACGACTGCGGCAAGCCTCAGCCTGTTGCCCGTACGCAATATCAGCAACGCGCGATGGCGCCGATGTCCAAACCGAGTTAGCGCGCAGAACGGATCAAGGGGAGTCATCGCAGATCCGCGACCTCACAAATCCGCTTGTTTATTTCGCCCCATGCGACGCTCGGCAACAGGCCGATCCCCTTATAGTAGTGGATGATCGCCACCTGCGATTTGTCAGGTTGGTTTCGTGGTCAATCGCGGAAAGTAGCCCGGCACGGTTCTCATGTATCGCGCATATGCCTCGCCGTACTGACTGAGCACTTCCTGTTCTTCGCGAAGTGCGAGTCGCCAATACATCACGACGAGGATTGGAAACATCGCAGCTGTCAGCAAGGTCGGCCACTGGAGCAGGAACCCGAACATCACAAGGACGAAGCCCACATATTGGGGATGACGAACCCAAGCGTAGATGCCGGTCGTGGCGAGCGCCCCCTTCTTCTGCGCCTCGTAAAGTGTCTTCCATCCAGAGGCGATGACCATGAACCCGCCTCCGATGAAGACGAAGCTCAGAAGGTGAAAGGGTCCGAAATGCGGATTGAGTCGCCAACCGAAGAGCGCCTCTAGAAGGTGTCCGGCGTCATGGGAAAGCCAGTCGGTTTGGGGATAGCGCGTCTGCAACCAGCCCGACAGGAGATAGATTGTGAGAGGAAACCCGTACATTTCCGTGAAGAGCGCAATGATGAATGCGCTGTAGGCCCCGAATGAGCGCCAGTCTCGAGAAGTTACCGGCTTGAAGAAGCTGAACGCGAAAAAAATGAAAACCGCAGAGTTGAGAAAGACCAGGGACCAAAGCCCATAGGCGGCAGCGTCCTCATGCATGACTTCAGCTCCCGAAACTCTCAGTGTTGATGCGGAAGGCGCTTAGAGGTCTCCGAGGATGAACCTTCGCCATGATGATCGTGACCGCCGTGGCGTCCGTGCATGAAAATGTGCAGAAGTGGACAAGCGAGAATTATCAGCCACGGCAGCCACCCAAGCAGATGGGCACGATGCTCGGCGATCAGATAGAAGGCACCAATGGCCATGAACCCCCACAGCGCAATGGTCGGGGCGGAGACGCGCCGCGGAGATTGATCGTCGTTGCTGGGCTGTCTTCCGGTGGGTGCCATAATCTCTTGTGGACCTTCTGCACGGCGAAATTCCGTGGGGACGCAGGCAGCGCAGCATCCGATTCAAAGCCGGCGGGCAGCGCGCCCGCATCGGTTGCGGGTTGGTCAACAATGTTCGCACCTCGAAGCAAAAACCTTGATCTCTGTTATAGTTTTGCTTGTCTCGGATAGCGGTCCAAAAACAGTTGGCCGCAGCTTGCGTGGGCTAGCGGAGTGGTTGCGACGAGTTTCGAGCGATTGCGGCGCGCGATCGTCGATCGCGCCTTCGAGCGAACGGTCGATCTGTTGACCGAGCGTCGAGACTTTTTTTGGAACGCACGGCGCGTAGGCTGCTGGAGAAGGAAACACTCGACGAGGCCGAACTCGCGGCATTGGTTGGGAGCAAGGTCGGTGTCGACCGTCAGTCCGCTGGAGGAACTGGGAAGACGGCCAGCCTACGCTTCAGGTCGATTATCAGCCGGCGCTCGCAGAACGGATCGCGCGATTCTTGATTTCGGTTAAAGAGTCGCCCGCATTCTCGTGGAAACTGATCCCGCAGCCGACCTCGTGGTTGGTTCGTGACACAGGAAGGTGGAATGACGGCACGATGGCAGGTCGATCCAGACTAGGTCCGCAGGGAAAGGGAGCACGCCGTTCGGTATGGGCGTCGAGCATCTTCACGTTGCTGCTGGCCCTACTTGTGAGTTTTTCCGCCTCTATCGGCATGCCCATGGAGCATATTGACCCTCACTCAGTTCTCGATGAAACCGTTATGACAACGACGGAAACATCCCCGTGTGATGACGAATGTATCATTCTCGATAGGCACTGCACGGTGATGAACGGCTGCGCCTATTGTGCGGCGATTCCGCGTGCGAACCCGCGATTGGCACGAAATGTAACTCTGGTTATCGAGCCTCGCCCGGCTTCCCTGGTTCACGGAACGACCGTTTCTCCCGATTTGCGGCCGCCGATCCTGGCAGCTTGAGGCTTATCTAGTGGTGGCCGTACGTCGGTCGCTTATGCGGTAGCGGTCGCCGCAATCCCAACAGAAACCCGCGGGCGCGAGATCGGGAGTACCGGTTTCGAGGCGTCGGACTTGAACACTACGATTGAAAGGAAATTGAAATGAACACGCAAAAACGACTGATTGCCATGGTTATGGCGACCGGGCTGGGCCTGGTCAGCGCCGTACCAGTATTCGCACAGATGGATCACAGCACAATGCATGGCGGACCAGCCGCCGGTCAAACATCGGTCTCGCCGGATGACGATCCGGCGGTTCGGGGATATGTCGATGCGATGGATCTTATGCATGCCGCGATGTCGACGATGGACTATAGCGGCAATCCGGACGTGGACTTTGCACGCGGCATGATCCCGCATCACCAGGCGGCCATCGACATGGCGAGGGTAGTTCTGGAGCATGGTAGCGATCCAGAAATTCGTCAGCTTGCCGAAGAGGTCATCGCGGCACAGGAGGCGGAGATCGCCCAACTCGAAGAATGGCTCCGCGCTAACGCGGAACAATAGGCTTCGCTTCATCAATGAACGGGGGGCGCTCGACGGGCGCCTCCTTCACAGTTGCGAATAGGTCCGACAGACTACGCCGTCAGGCTGGCGGCAGCGTCTCGAAAGAGGAAACAAGGTCACTAACCGTGCGCGCGCAGGAGCCGATCCGGATATCGATCCCAGCCGCGCGCAGCTTGTCGCACTCGGACATTCCGACATATCCGCAGACCAGCCGGGTCGCCCCGCTGGCAAGAATCAATTCGCAAATCGACTCATTCGTTCTGGCCGAGTTAACGCGAAATCGCCGTATGCGCGACGTCGGATCGACGACGAGCAGGCCGTCGCTCTTGGCGAAGAATGGGCTCAGCACAGCTCTTCTCTGACTGCGGGCGACGATTAGGGCCACGCAACGCGTTCGATCAAACGTGGGCGAGGCCGTCGATGCCATTCTTCGCTCGTGAAACACCGCTCATTTCTCTCACTTTTCATTCATTATGAACCGTGCCGCATTGAGCACTTTAATCTCGATCAAGTGTGCTCTTAACCAACATCCCCGCCGACTGGTTGCAGGATGCGTCGTGAGCGACAGTCGTTCGCTTCCCATTGGTGCTTGGCGCGGCACTTGATTTCGATCAAGGCGTCGTAGACTCTATTGCGGTGTAGTTTTGTAGTGCGGCCTTGCGAGGGAGATGCAATGGGATCGACTCCCTGCGTTTCGACGCAGGAGCGGCGCGGAACAGTTGGCAGCGGACACGCGCACATGCTCAGGTTACTGGCATTGCTGATCATCTGCATGGTATCCTTCTTCTTCATGCAGGGGGAGCCGGCCTTCGCGCATGGGGGGACGGTCGCGCCGGTTCAGCCGCTCTCTCTTCGGCATGTCGACGCCGGTCCCGTATTCACCGCGCCATCGCCCGCGAACGACTGCCCATCCCAAGTGGCGTGCTGCACCATGGTATGTGCGCCATGCAAATTGCCGATGCCGGGGCACCGAGCCGAGTTCGTCTGGAGATCAGTTGAATCTTCGGCCATTCCCGCTCTTCGCGATGATTGCCTCCGGTCGGCCATCCTCAGCCGAGATCCTCCGGTCCCACGATCCCATTTCCTCTAGGTCGATTCCTCGACGCTCCAGTCAAGGCGCGGCTGTTGTGTGGCGTTCTGCTCTCAGTGAGAGCAATGGTGCGGACTTGAGAGCAACAGTGGTGCCGTCGCGGCGGAACGAGGACTTTTCATCAGGACAATTTGCTGGCTGCGCACGCAGCCACCGGAACGGGCAATGCGCCCCGGAGGTGTAATATGAACTGGGATCGAGCGTCCTTATCACATGAGGCAGCCCGGTCGCTCTTCTGCGACGAATGGGATGATTTCGAACGCGGACGGAGTAGACCATTTTTTCGAGGATTGACGGCGCGGGAAGCGGCAAGCCCTTCGGGCGTCCCGCTTGATGATTTGAGCAGGCGTCCGAAGCGGCCGAGCGACGGCACCGACATCGAAGCGTGGGCCCCGGTGGCGGAGTTGCCGTCGTCGATCGATACCTATCGGCTTCTTCCACGTTACCGCACTGGCGACCGTAAGATGGCCGCCGGGCGGGACCTGTTCAGCATCGGTGATGCCAGCAAGTCGATCTTTAACCTTCTGTCAGGCTGGGTGGCGATATACACCCTGCTTGAAGACGGTCGAAGGCAGATCGTGCATTTCGCGCTCCCAGGAGCGGTCATGGGCATGCCCACTTTCAAAGGTGCTCAGGTCAGCTATGGCGCGTTAGCCCTGACGGAAGTCGTCGTTTCGGTTATTTCCAACTCCGTGCTGGCAACGGCATCGCGGGATGATCCCGAGATGAGCATGCGGCTTGCCAGCGCGTTGGCCCGCGATACGAGCATGGCCTATGACCATATGACGAGTATTGGACGCCGAACGGCGCGGGAGCGTGTCGCCCATCTTCTTCTGGAATTGTTCACGCGCTATCGGGCCCAGTGGCCTGGTAACCGCATCGAGGAGATGGCGATACCCCTCACACAGGAGCAGATCGGGGATGCTACGGGCCTTACGTACGTTCACGTGAACCGTGTCCTGAGCACGTTGCGCAAAGAGAAGATTGTGCATTTCCACTATCGGCGGCTGCGAATACTCGATCCCGATCGATTGATCGAGGTTGCGGGCGTCGATCCCCAAACGGCAATGTCATGGTTTCAGCGACGATCGTCGTAAATGTGGAGATTATAAGCTGGTCGACATGATGCTTGACGTATGTGGTAAGAGCAATCGGGTTCCATGCCCGCCGTTCAATGAAGTGGTGTTACTCCTCCGCTGGTGGTCTCTCCTCACTTGAAACGGCGGCGTGTGCCGCAGCTATCTGCTCAGCCTTCTCGCAGTGGCAATCGAGGAACCCGTGTATGGGACACGTCCGACACATTTCCTCGAGCCGCTTGCGGAGCGCGCGACGACCGCGGTGCAGCCGGACGGTGACATTGTTCAGCGAGGTTCCAAGGCTTGCCGCAAGCCGATCGCGCGGCTCGCCGAGAATGTCCGCTCGCCAGATGATATCGGCATATTCCGCCTTGAGCGTTGGCAACAGTCGGTAAAGACAATTGCAAATAGCCGCGTCGAGCTCCGCGTCGGGTTCGGCAGCTTGGTTCTCCAGACTGTCCGGGTCGATCTCGGCTTCACGCTTGCGTCGTCTGATTGCGGCGCGCTGATGGTCGACGATCGTTGTCGCGAGGACCCTGCCTAGCCAGCCGCGGACCGTGCGAACGTCACGAAGCTGGGATGCTCGCTCCAGGGCGCGCAGGGAGAATCGTTGAAGAACTTCCTCCGCCTCGTGCCGGTCGCGCAGCCGATTTTGCAGGAAATGTAGTATTTCTTGCTGTGCCTCGACCAGCGCCCGTTGCACGGCTGTGTCGTGAGGCTTGGCGGCGTCGTGCTCGACGTTCCGTTTAGACGCTGAAAAATCGTCGTTGCGTGTCATCGAATGCTCCTTTCTGGTGTCGATCTGTCGGAGCAAAGGAGCCAGAGCTTGATTGATCTTACCATCTGCTACGCACGGTAAGTCTTTAATCCAGATCAAGCTTTTCTGTCGCACCGAATCTTAACCTGCTTTGAAATGTGGCGGACACTACACGAAAGGTGCCGGCATGGGCTGAACGAAGTCCATCTTCCAAACTCGCCGAGCACGAGTGGAATCGCGGTCTGCGGAAGAGACTCAAGCACGTACCGGAGGCTGCTCTCCCCTGTCCGAGCGCAGATTCGCCCGTTCTGGGTCTGGAAAAGTGGCGGAAGCATGATTGATGAGCGGCGCGATCGGCACTCGTGGTTCAGGGGCGAAGGGCGTCTCGCAGAGATGTCGCGCTTCGAGCTCAGAGCACTTCGCTATGTGCTGGCCGCAGCAGAGCATTTCAGCTTTCAGGCTGCAGCCGATGCGCTCAATCTGGACAGAACCACCGTTAGCAAAGCAGTTCGAGACTTCGAGGACCGTCTCGGCACCGGGCTTTTCGAGCGCGGCAGATATGGCGTCAGGTTGACGGACGCGGGCGAGCGCCTTTTAGAGGAGATCATGCCGGCTCTAGCTCAGATCGACCATGCCGTCCAGTTCGCCGCCGCGGCGGGCCGCGTCGAGAACGGTATCGTACGGGTCGGAATTATCTCGACGCTGGCGGGCGGGTTCATCCGCGAGCTAGTGCACAGCTACCAACGCGCGCATCCCGGAGTGAAGCTAGCAATCCACGACGGGGGGCGTAGAGAGCATCTTCGCGCCATCCGCGCCCGTCAGCTCGACGTCGCCTTCCTCACGGCCGTTGATGACGTGAGCGGTTGCGATGTCTCCGAACTCTGGCGCGAGCGGGTCTATGTCGCCATGTCGGTAACGCACGACTTCGCGGATCATGAAGCGCTCGATTGGCCCGATCTCCGCAACGAGGTGGTGATTATCTCACGACAGGCGTCCGGCCCTGACGTCCAAGATTATGTCGTGCGTCGATGGGCAGGTCACAATGGGTATCCGGCCGTGGAGTATTGCGAGGCAGGCCAGGAGACGCTGTTGCACACGATCGCGCTTGGCAAGGGGATCACACTCGTGGCTGAAGCATGGCTCGAGATGCGTATTCCGGATCTGAAGCTGGTGCCGCTGGTCGCAGATGACGACGTCGTTCCGTTCAGCGCCGTCTGGTCGCCTGCCAACGACAACCCGAGCCTGAGACGCTTTATCAGTTTCGCCCGAGACATGGCGCGCAAAAGGCGTCGCCGCCAGATCGGCCGATAGCCCGGATCACGACGTTTCGCGCGTGCGCCAGAGCTTTGCAAACTCCTTGTCGGAGTTGATGTAGCCCGCGATCATCGGCGGGGCGATCTTGGCAGGCGGGATCGGCTCCGCCTGGCCGGTCTCGCGGGCCAGCGCCTCGCCATAGGCGATGAGCTTGCGGTGCAGCGGTGCCGGCACCTCGATGGTCAGCTGACGGGGCGTTCGTCGGGAATCCGTCCCAGCTTCAGCGTGGTCATTGAGCAACTCCGTAGGGTTCCAGTACCAAATCTCTCGTAACGATGATCCTGACCGGGAAGCCCGGCCGGACGGTCAGGGTGGGCGCGACCTGCAACTGGCGCTGGATGATCTGCTGGCCCGCCTGGTTGATGGTCTCCTGCGCGCCGTCGCGGATGGCGCGGATCAGCCGGTCCTCGTCGCTCGTCGCCAGCTCGGCGCCGACGGCGAGCAACGTCGAGAGGCCCGCCGCGCGCATCAGGTCCCACCAGTGGTAGTCGACGCCATCCTCGAGACCGGCATAGCCGGATGCGTTCGCGCCCGGCTGGCGTTCCAGCACGATCGAGCGCCCATTGGGCAGGATCAGCCGGTTCCAGACAAGCAGCACGCTACGCTGGCCGAAGGTGACGCCGGCATCGTACTCGCCGATGATGCGGGTTCCCTGCGGTATCAGGAGCAGGCTGCCGGTCGGGCTGTCATAGACGTTCTGCGTGACCTGCGCGGTGATCTGGCCGGGCAGATCGGAACGGATGCCGGTAATCATCGCGGCGGGAATGACCGACCCGGCCTGAAGGATATAGGGTGAAGCGGGCGGCGCGACGCGATCCTCGGCCACGGTTCGTCGGTCCACCTCTGCATTGAGGAAAGACAGATGCCGGTCCTGCGTGCCGGCCCCGCTCAACGTAGGAATCGACGAGCCTGGCATCGGCGGGAGTGACGGCAGGCCGGCCGCCGATGCGCCCTGCGTCTGGAAGAAGAGCTGGCTGGTGCGTGCGGCCTCCAGTTCGGCGAGCCGCCGTTCCTCCTCGGGATCGGTGGCGGGGACCGGCATCGGGGTCGCCGGGATCGGTTGTCCCTCCTCACGCGCCCGCAGGACCGGGCCTCCGAGATCACCCGGCAATGCTGGCCCGAGAACCGGGACGTCGCCATAGGAGCCCGGAAGGTCACGCAGCCCGTCGGCGGTCTGTCGCCGGTCGGTGGTGAACAGCTCCTCGCTGCCCTGCTGGCGGTCGGCGGTCTGGAGCGCGTAGATCAGGGCGCCGCCGATGCCGAGGCCGGCAACGAGGCCGAGCCCGGCGAGCACCTTGCGCGAGATGCGGGTGACGCGGGGAGATTCGGCGCGAAGCCGCATCGGGGCTGCGGCCTCGGCGGTCGAGCCCGTCAGGGGAATCGCGTCATTCGGGACGGGATCGTCCTTGCGGTCTTCGGCGGTCATGTGGAGGTCTCCCCGGTCGAGGGACGTGCGGCCTGTGGGGTGGGCGCCATCCGCACGATCCTTACGGTCTGCTGACGGTCGCCGCTTCCCAGGCGCAGCTCGGCCGCGCCGAACAGGCGATCGACGATCAGGACATTTTGATGGATACGGCTGTTGACGATCTCGGGCTCGCCGTCCGAGCCGAGGACGAAGATCGGCGGCATCTCGCCCTGCACGATCCCGGCCGGGAAGATGACATAGACGCGGCGGCCGTCGTCGAAAACCGAGACCGGACGCCAGGGCGGCGTATCGCCCTGGAGACCATAGCGATAGTTGCGCGCGCTTTCGGCCGGAATGACCGGCGCGGGCGGCGCCGTCACGCGCTGGCTGGCTGGCGGCGTCGGATAGGCCCAGGCGACGGACGGCATCCATGTCTCTTCGTCCGCGCGCAGCTCGATCAGATAGGTGCGCCTGTCGGTGGTGATGACGAGATTGGTCGTGATGTCGGGGCGGGTCGGCTTGACGAGGACATGGACGCGGCGAGCCGCGCCGGAACCGGATTCCGTATCGCCGATAATCCAGCGCGCGGTGTCGCCGGCCGCGATCGGTCCCGCGCCGGTCAGGCTCTCGCCCGGCTCCAGGGCGATGGTCGTGATCTGCCCGACGGCGGCATAGACCTGATAGAGGGCGCCTTCGGACCAGGGATAGACCTGCATCGCGTTGTAATAGCCCTCGCGTCGCGGCTCGACGCGGGCGGCGGCATTGGCGTTCTCGACCTGGCCCGTAGGCGTCGCCGCGTTCGCCCCGCCGCGCGCGACGGTCCAGGCCGGGGGAACGTGCAAGGGACGCGGCGTGTCCTCGGTCACGGCCGCCTGGTAGACGGGCAGCGGCGGCACCTCGTCGTCGTAGGCGAATGGCGCGGTGCGGTTGGTGGCGCAGCCCGCGAGCGCCGTCGCAGCCATGAGCGTCAGGACAAGGGCCGGCGAGCGAAAGCGTATCCGTGATGGGAATGGCGTTGCGGTCATTGGCTCATCTCCCGCGACCAGTTGATGGCGTTGACGTAGATTCCGAGGGGATTGGCGCGCAGCCGTTCGGCGGAGCGCGGCTGTTGCAGGACGATGCTGAGGATGGCTGTCCATCGCTCGGTCCCCGAGAGCTGGCCGTTCTCGTAATGGCGTTCGGTCCACGCGATGCGGAATGAATCCGGGGATGCGCGAATGACCGAAGAGACATCGATGGACGTCTGTTCGCGCCCGACGCGCGTGAACGGATCGTTGGCGCGGGCATGTTCGTTGAGAGCGATGGCGCCGCGATCGGTGGTGAAGTCGTAGGCGCGTAGCCAGTTCTGGCGCACCACGATCGGATCGGTTGGAAGGCCCCGGACCTGCTCGATGAAGCGGGCGAGGTGGAAGGCGATCTGGGGGTCCGTGGGCTGGTAAGCGGCGACGGCGGGCTCGACCGCGCGGGCCTCGCCGTGGGCGTCCACTTCGACCACCCAGGGGACGATCGTGCCGCGCGCCGATTGCCAGACCAGCGCGGCGGAAAACCCGGCCGTGAGGATCAGGCAACCGAATGCCATGTATCGCCAGTTGCGGGCCTGGACGCGGGCGGAGCCGATGCGCTCGTCCCAGACCTGGGCGGCGCGCTGATACGGTGTCTCGGGTTCAGGGGATTTGCCGTAATGGGTGGTCGGTCGATTGAAGATGCTCATGTGCGGTCACTCTCGGAAAGGCTGATGGAAGATCCCCCGCCGCCGCCGTCACCGGAGCGGACGGCATGGGCTGTGGCGGTCACGCCGTGGCTCATGGCCTGGCTGCGGCGCATATTCTGTGCCCACGCCGGATGTGCGCCGGCAGCGGCGGCCGGACCTGTATCCGCGCCGCCGCCGACCGTTCCCATGGACGAGGTTCCGCCGCCCGCCGTGAAGGCGGCGCGGGCGCCGGACTGGTAGGAGGATTTGACGGACTCGGATGCTCTGGCTGCGGCGCGCTTGAGGGGCGAGACGGCGGCCGATCCCGCCGCACGCGCGACGCCGCCAAGGCCGGAGGCAACGCCCGCCGCTCCCGATTGGCCGCCCGCGCCGAGGGAATAGGCTGTGCCTGCCGCTCCCGCTGTGGCCGCGCCGCCCCGAACGGCCGCCGCGCCGCCGGACAGCGCCGCGGCTCCCCCCTTGGCGGCCAGCATCGTCGCGCCGCCCGCAGCGACGGCCGCGCCGCCGACCGCAAGCCCGGTCCCGACCGCCGCACCGGCACCGAGTTGCGGGCCGCCCGAGACGATGCCGGTCGCGATGCCGGGACCGAAGATGCCGAGTCCGAGCAGCGACAGCGCCGCGAGGACGACGGCCATCGCCTCGTCGATCGTGGGCGTGACGCCGCCGAAGCCTTGCGTGAACTCCCCGAAGAGGGTGGAGCCGATACCGATGATGACGGCCAGGACCAAAACTTTGATGCCGGAGGACACCACGTTGCCGAGCACGCGTTCGGCCATGAACGCGGTCTTCCCGAACAGGCCGAACGGGATGAGGACGAAGCCGGCGAGCGTGGTCAGCTTGAACTCGATCAGTGTCACGAAAAGCTGCACGGCGAGGATGAAGAACGCGAGAACGACGAGTGCCCAGGCCAGGAGCAGGCAGGCGATCTGGATGAAGTTCTCGAAGAACGCGATCCATCCCATGAGATCGGAGATGGATTCGAGTAGAGGACGCCCGGCATCGAGGCCGGTCTGCGCGACGCGACCCGGACGCATCAGGTCCTCGACGGAAAAGCCGGTGCCCGATCCGAGGAGACCCAGCCCCGCGAAGCTGTCGAAGACGATGCTGGCGAGGGTGTTCCAGTTGGAGATGATGTAGGCGAAGACACCGACAAAGATCGTCTTCTTTACGAGCCGCGCGATGATGTCCTCGTCGGCGCCCCAGGCCCAGAACAGGAAGGCGAGGGTCACGTCGATGACGATCAGCGTCGTGGCGATGAACGCCACCTCGCCGCCGAGCAGGCCGAAGCCGGAGTCAATGTATTGCGTGAAGACCCCGAGGAAATTGTCGATGACGCCCGTATTGCCCACGGTTCAACGCGCCTCCGCCGGATCGCGGCCGAGGAAGCGGTCACGGTTTTGCGCCCAGGTGGCGAGGCATTCGTGGTCGGATGCGGCGGCCCCGCCGAGGAGCTGGCAACGGCGCAGATCCTCGCGCAGCGGATCGTCCATGACGGGAGCCGCCGGCGCGGCAACGCCGCGCGCGGGGCCGTCCTTGCGCGTCATCTCGATGACCGTCGCCGTGATGGCGATCGTCACGAAGACGATGGCCCCGATCCGGGCGAGCGCCTTGCCGTCCATCCTCGTCCCCCTTTCCGGCCGATCAGTTGCCGTTGAACATCTGCGCGTTGCCGGGCTGGTAGCCGGCGCCGGGCGTCAGGAAGCGCTCGCGCTGGATGCGGCCCTGCTCGGCGGCCGTCGCCCGCTCGGCTTCGGTCAGTGCGTCGGCGCGGCCGTTCGCCGAGATCACGGCGATGAGGTCGGAGAGCTGCTGGGACTGAAGAGCCAGGAGCTGGTTGCCGGCCTGGGTCGCCTGCAACGCGCCTACGGCATTCTGGCTCTGGCCGACGAGCGCCGACATCTCGGCTCGGTTGGTGTCGATGTTGTCGACCACCCCGGCCTGCACGCGCATGGCGTCCTGCAAGCCGCCGACCGTGTTCTCCCAGCGGTTGCGCGCATCGGCGACGAGCTGCTGGTCGGTGGCCGAGAGCGGGACGTTGCCATACTGCTGCTGGAACATCTGGTCGATGTTCTGCACATCGAAGGCGATGTTCTGCGCCTGCCCGAGAAGCTGCTGCGTGCGCTGGACGTTCTGCTGCAATTGCTGGAGCGAGGAATGCGGCAGGCTCGCAAGATTGCGGGCCTGATTGATGAGCATCTGCGCCTCGTTCTGAAGCGAGGTGATCTGGTTGTTGATCTGCTCGAGCGTTCGCGCGGCCGTAAGCACGTTCTGCGCGTAGTTGGACGGGTCATAGACGATACGTCCGATGCCGAAGAAGGCATTGGCGGGGCTCGCCAGCATGGGCGAAAGCGCGACCGGGACGGTCAGCGCCATCAACGCGGCGCCGGTCAGGCGGGGAAGAAACTTGCGGGTCGTGGTCACAGGTCGAACTCCTCTTCTGGGGATGGATGGGATGAGCCGGCATCGGACGGCTCGGGATCGAGCAGCTCCTGCCGGTGCGGCGGGAGCCATGGTTCGGGCTCCGGCTCGGCCGGAGCGAGATTGGAAAGGTTCGGGATAAGATCGGCGGCCCAGGCGACGTCGCAATGGCGCAGCCAGGCGTCGAGGAAGCCGTCGCGCCCATGCTCGGCATGGATGCGCGCGATGTCGGCCTGATCGGATTTGGAGGAGGCGGCACAGAGCGCGAGCCCGACTTCGCTGAGGCCCAGGTCGAACAGGCGATTGCCGCGCCGCGACTGGCAATAATAATCGCGCTTGGGCATGGCCCGCGCCAGGATCTCGATCTGGCGGTCGTTGAGGCCGAAGCGGCGATAGATCGCCGTGATCTGCGGTTCTATGGCGCGCTCGTTCGGCAGGAGCAGCCGGGTCGGACAGCTTTCGATGATCGCCGGCGCGATGGCGGAGTTGTCGATGTCGGACAGGCTTTGGGTGGCGAAGATCACGCTCGCGTTCTTCTTCCTCAGCGTCTTCAGCCACTCGCGGAGCTGTCCGGCGAACCCCTCGTCGTCGAGCGCCAGCCAGCCCTCGTCGATGATGAGCAGCGTCGGGCGCCCGTCGAGCCGGTCGCCGATGCGGTGGAAGAGGTAAGAGAGGACGGCGGGCGCGGCGTCCGTGCCGACCAGCCCTTCGATCTCGAAAGCCTGGACCGAAGCCGAGCCCAGATACTCGTCTTCGGCGTCGAGCAGCCGTCCATAGGCGCCGCCTACGCAGAACGGGCGCAGTGCCTGCTTCAAATCGTTGGACTGGAGCAGCACGGCCAGCCCGGTGATGGTGCGTTCCCCGACCGGGGCCGAGGCGAGCGAGGTCAGCGCTGTCCATAGGTGCTCCTTGACGTCCGGGGTGATGGCGATGCCCTCGCGCATGAGGATGGCGACCAGCCAGTCGGCGGCCCAGGCGCGCTCATGGGTGTCGTGGATGTGGGCGAGCGGCTGGAGCGAGACGGAGGCCTCGTCGCCTTCCGTCAGGCCGCCGCCCAGATCGTGCCAGTCGCCGCCCATGGCGAGCGCGGCCGCGCGGATCGAGCCGCCGAAATCGAAAGCGAAGACCTGGCTGCGCTCGTAGCGCCGGAACTGAAGCGCCATGAGCGCGAGCAGCACGGATTTGCCCGCGCCGGTGGGACCGACGACGAGAGTGTGCCCGACATCGCCGACATGGAGGGAAAACCGGAACGGGGTCGAGCCTTCGGTCCTGCCGTAAAGCAGCGGGGGCGCGCCGAAGTGCTCGTCCCGTTCCGGCCCCGCCCACACGGCGGACGAAGGAACCATGTGGGCAAGGTTGAGCGTCGAGATGGGCGGCTGGCGGACATTGCCGTAGGCGTGTCCGGGCAAGGAACCGAGCCAGGCGTCGACGGCGTTGAGGGTTTCGGGCATGGCGGTGAAGTCGCGGCCCTGGACGATCTTCTCGACCAGACGCAGCTTCTCGTCGGCGGTGCGGGCGTCGCGGTCCCAGACCGTCACCGTCGCTGTGACATAGGCGACGCCGGCGACGTCCGCTCCCAGTTCCTGAAGCGCCGCATCGGCGTCGGCCGCCTTGTTGGAGGCGTCGGAGTCGACGAGCGCGGATTG
>PNMC01000008.1 GCA_013823365.1 Parvibaculum sp.
TGCGCCCTTCATGTCGCGCCATCCGAGCGAGTACGGCAACCTGCTGCGCGACCTCATCGCCGAGCACAAGGTGTCATGCTGGCTCGTCAACACGGGCTGGACCGGCGGCGTCTACGGCACGGGCAACCGCATGCCGATCAAGGCGACGCGCGCGCTGCTCGCGGCCGCGCTCGACGGCTCGCTCAACAATGTCGAGTTCCGCACCGATCCGAATTTCGGCTTCGAGGTACCGGTGAGCGTGCCGGGCGTGGACGACAAGATCCTCAACCCGCGCGAGACCTGGGCCGACAAGGCCGCCTATGACGCGCAGGCGCAGAAGCTCGTGAAGATGTTCATCGACAATTTCGCGAAGTTCGAAGCGCATGTGGACCCGGATGTGCGTGCCGCCGCGCCTGCGCCCGCCCGCGCCGCCGAATAATTCTTCGTCAGCGACGAAGAAGAAAAGCCCGGAGGGAAACCTCCGGGCTTTTTCATTTACCGTGCGGCAGAGCAGCGGGCTCGCTGTAGCCTTGCTCGGTCGGGCGGGCGACGAAATCCTCGATGGTCTTGCCCTTCTCGTCCTTGAATATGTCGTCCGTGACCGTGAGCCTGCCGATCCGCTCGATGCGGAAGGTGCGGAAATCGCGCCGCGTCTCGCACCAGGCGGCGAGCATCCAGAAAGGGCCGAAAAAGGCGATGGCAAGCGGGCGCACCGTTCGCTTCGTCCGGTCGCCCGACAGCGCCTCATACTCGATCGCCAGTTTGCGCCGCTCGCGAATGGCGCCGCGAATGGGCGTGAGATGCCGGCTGTAGCCATCCTTCGGGGAGGTGCGGCCCGACGCGACCGTGACGTTCGGCGCTTCTGCCAGACGGCGGAGCCTTTCGGGCAGGACGGCGCCGATCTTCGCCACCGCATCGTCGGCGGCGCGGGTGAAGGCGGCATCGCCCCAGGCACGAACCATGCGCGCGCCGAAGACCAGCGCCTCGATCTCGTCTTCCGTGAACATGAGAGGCGGCAGTTCATAGCCCGAGCGCAGCATATAGCCGAGGCCCGCCTCGCCCTCTATGGGGACACGGCTTGCCTGAAGATCCGCCACGTCGCGGTACACCGTGCGGACGGACACCTCCAGCCGTTCCGCCAGTTCCTGCGCCGTGACGGCGCGGCGGTGGCGGCGGAGATAGTCGATAATGTCGAAAAGTCGGTCGGCGCGGCGCATCGCAGTCTCCTTCATGTCTTTCCGACGCTCGCACAAGCCTGCTGACGGCATGCTGTCAGTAGCCTGTCAGTATAACCGGTTCCGTCACCACAGCGAGACCGAAGGAGCCCGCTCATGATCCGCCTTCACATCTTCCCGGCGAGCCTGCGCGGCACGCCCAATCCCAGCCCTTTCTGCATCAAGCTCGAAACCGTGTTGCGGCTTGCGAGCGTGCCGCATGAGATCGTCTACGCCACCAACCCCGCCAAGGCGCCGAAGGGCAAGCTTCCCTTCATCGAACTCGAGGGCGAGCGAATCGGCGATTCCGCGCTCATTCTCGAAAGGCTGAGGGAGAGACTCGGCATCGATCTCGACAGGGAGCTCAGCGACAGCGAGCGTGCGCAGTCGCATATGATCCAGCGGATGCTGGACGAGCGGCTCTACTGGGTTCTCGTCCATAGCCGCTGGATCGAGGAGGCGAACTGGCCCGTGGTGCAGAAAGGCTTTTTCGGCGGCATGCCCTTTCCGCTTTCACGCATCGTCTCCGCCGTGGCGCGGCGGCAGGTGCGGGCGGCGCTGCATGCACAGGGAACGGGCCGCCACAGCGCAGAAGAAATCTATGAGCTGGGGGCCGCCGACCTTGCTGCACTCGCGGCGCTGCTCGGCGAGCGCGAATTCTTTTTCGCCAATACGCCATCGGTGGCAGACGCTGCCTGCTTCGCCTATCTCGTCAGCATTCTCGGCCCCGATCTCGACAGCCCGCTGAAGGAGGCCGCCCTTCGCCACGCCAATCTCGTGCGCCACATGGAGCGTATGCATGCGCTTTATGCTGCCACACGGCAAAGGCGGCAGATCGCGCTGACGCTTGCCGCATGAAGCGAAAGCCCGGAGGGAGACCTCCGGGCTTTCTCATTTGCGTTATTTCTTGTGCGTCTGGTGACCATCGCCGGCATGGGTGCCGGTCCAGGAGGGCGGGTCCGAAGCCGGGAAACTCTCCTCGATCGTTTCGTCCACACCCTCTTCCTCGCGCGCGCGCTCTTTCTCGGCCTTCCTCGCCTTTTTCTCGGCGCGCTTTGCATCCTCTTCCGGGGAGACGCCACCGCTTGTCCAAGCGGGCGCATCGCTCGTCGGAAAGGATTCCTTCGAGGCTTCGGTTACCAGGCTCTGCTTTTTCTCGTCAGCTTTGGCAGGCAAATCAACCTCCTTGGGCTATCCGAGTAAAAACGCATGGAACCTGTCTGGGTTCCCTTGGCTCCTAATGCGCCTCGTCCCAGTTTTTCGCGGCCCGCGCATCGACGTCGAGCGGTACGGACAGCGAGACAGCAGGCGCGGCGGCGCCGGACATGACGCTCGCCACGAGTTTCGCCGTCTTCTCCGCCTGCTTTTCCGGCACTTCGAAGATCAGCTCGTCATGCACCTGCAGGAGCATACGGGCAGCGAGCTTCGCCCTCGCAATTTCGCCGGGCATGCGGATCATGGCGCGGCGGATGATATCGGCCGCCGAGCCCTGTATGGGAGCGTTGATCGCGGCGCGCTCCATGAAGCTCTTTTCCGCCGGGTTCTTCGAATTGATGGCGGGGAGATGGATGCGGCGGCCGAAGATCGTCTCCACATAACCGTTCTTGTGGGCGAAGTCCTTGGTATCGTCCATATAAGCGCGGATGCCGGGAAAGCGCTTGAAATAGCGGTCGATATATTCGCCTGCCTCGCCGCGAGAAATGCCGAGCTGATTGGCAAGACCGAAGGCCGAGATGCCGTAGATGATGCCGAAATTGATCGCCTTGGCGCGGCGGCGCACGGCAGGGTCCATGCCCTCGATCGGCGTGTTGAACATTTCCGATGCCGTCATCGCGTGAATGTCGAGGCCTTCGGCGAATGCCTTTTTCAGCGCCTCGATATCCGCGATGTGGGCGAGGAGGCGCAGTTCGATCTGGCTGTAGTCGGCGGAGATGAGAAGATTGCCGGGCTCGGCGACAAAGGCCGTTCTGATCTTGCGGCCGTCCTCGGTCCGGACCGGAATGTTCTGCAGATTGGGATCGGTGGAGGCGAGACGACCGGTCGAGGTCGAAGCGAGCGAATAGCAGGTGTGGACACGGCCCGTGTCCTTGTCGATGAATTCGGGCAGCGCATCCGTGTAGGTGCTTTTCAGTTTGGAAAGACCGCGCCAGTCCAGCACGCGCTGCGGCAGGTCGTGGCCCTGCGCGGCGAGCATTTCGAGCGTATCGGCATCGGTCGACCAGGCACCGGTCTTGGTCTTGCGGCCGCCCGCAAGGCTCTGCTTGTCGAAGAGAATTTCGCCGAGCTGCTTGGGTGAACCGATATTGAAGCGCTCGCCGGCGAGTTCGTAAATCTCTTCCTCATACTGCGCCATTTTCTGCGCGAAGCCGGAGGAGAGCCGCGCGAGCACCGCCTTGTCGACCTTCACGCCCGCACGCTCCATATCGGCAAGCACCGGCACGAGCGGGCGCTCCAGCGTTTCGTAAACCGTCATGCGATGTTCGGCGACGAGGCGCGGCTTCAATATGTGCCAAAGGCGAAGCGTGACATCGGCATCTTCCGCCGCATAGGCGGTGGCGCGGTCGATGGGCACCTGATCGAAGGTGATCTGCGCCTTGCCCTTGCCTGCCACTTCCGAAAAGGGGATCGGCTTGTGGCCGAGATGAAGCTCGGAGAGTTCGTCCATGCCGTGGCCATGCACGCCCGCATCGAGCGCATAGGACATGAGCATGGTGTCGTCGAGCGCCTGAAGCGCGATGCCATGCTGACGGAAGACCAGCATGTCGAATTTGAGATTCTGACCGATCTTCAGGATCGAGGGATCTTCAAGCAGGGGCTTCAGCGCGGCAATCGCGTCTTTCAGCGGAATCTGCGGCTCCTTCGCGGCATCGGCGAAGTCGAGCCCGCCGCCCGCGCCATGCTGCAGCGGGATGTAGCAGGCCTCGCCCGGCACCAGCGCCATCGACACGCCGACGAGGCGCGCCTGCATGGGAAAGAGCGAATCCGTTTCGGTGTCGACTGCAAGATAGCCCTGCTCCCGCGCGCGGGCGATCCATTCATTCAGCACATTGATTTCGGTGACCGTGCTGTAGGCTGCCTTTGCGAAATCGGCGTCTATTCCCTTCGATGTCGCACCGGGGAGGCCGCCCTTCGCCGTGCGGCTGACGGATTGCTTGTCCTTCTTTTCGTCCTTCGCCGTGCCTTCGTCTTGCGGCGGGTGCGCGCCCGTCGCGGCTATCGCATCGACATCGATATTGTAACGCTCGCCGACACGGCGCGTCAGGGTGGAGAATTCCATATCCTTGAAGAAGCCTATCAGCGTTTCGGGGTCGGGGTCTCGGACGCCCATCGCATCCAGCGGCTCTTCGATGGGGACATTATTGTCGAGCTCGACGAGGCGGCGCGAAATGCGCGCCTGTTCGGCAAATTCGATGAGGTTTTCGCGGCGCTTGTTCTGCTTGATCTCGGAGGCGCGGGCGAGCAGCGTTTCGAGATCGCCATATTCCTCGATCAGCTGTGCTGCCGTCTTGATGCCGATGCCGGGAACGCCCGGCACATTGTCGGTGCTGTCGCCTGCGAGTGCCTGCACGTCCACGACCTTTTCAGGCGGCACGCCGAATTTCTCGATCACCTCGGCGCGAGCGATGGTCTTCAGCTTCATCGTGTCGAGCATGTCGACCTGCCCGTTCACGAGCTGCATCAGATCCTTGTCGGAGGAAACGATGGTGACGCGCGCACCGGCCTCCGCAGCGAGGCGGGCATAGGTTGCGATGAGATCGTCCGCCTCATAGCCGAGCTTCTCGATGCAGGGCACGCCGAAGGCGCGTGTGGCATCGCGCACCAGCGCGAATTGCGGGCGCAGATCTTCCGGCGGCTCGACGCGGTTCGCCTTGTAGGCCGGATAGATATCGTTCCTGAAGGTCTTCGAGGAGGCGTCGAAGATGACGGCGAGATGCGTGGGCTCGAACTCGTCCTTCGTATCCTCGATGAGCTTGTAGAGCATGTTGCAGAAACCGGCCACCGCGCCCACGGGGAGCCCGTCCGACTTGCGCGTGAGGGGCGGGAGCGCGTGATAGGCGCGGAAGATGTAGCCCGAGCCGTCCACCAGGAAGAGATGATCGCCCTTCTTGAGCGGTTTTCCTTCCGCTGCCTTGGCCGATGCTGGTTTTTGCGCCTTGCCGCTTGCCACGCGCCTCGCCTTTCCTATCTATCGGGGGTCTTCTATATTGCCCTGCCTCACGGGGGCGCACTATAGCGCCCCGAATGGTCCCCGCCAAAAGAAGAGCCCGCTCATGGCCCATTCGCTTGCCGATACCGAAAACAGCTATGAAGAGCGCATACCGGGGGAGCCTGCACCGCGTGCGGAGGGGGCCTACGCGATCGAAGCTCGGGCACTGCGCAAGGTCTATCGGGCAAGCGGCAGCCAGCCCGCCAAGGAGGCGCTGAAGGGCATCGATCTCGCGGTGCCGCGGGGCTCGATCTTCGCGCTGCTCGGGCCGAACGGGGCGGGCAAATCCACCTTCATCAATATTCTCGCGGGCCTCGTCACCAAGACATCGGGCTCGGCCTCGATCTGGGGCTTCGATATCGACGTCAATCCGCGTCAGGCGCGCGCCTCAATCGGCGTGGTGCCGCAGGAGCTCAATATCGACCCCTTCTTCACGCCGGCAGAGGCGATGGAGATGCAGGCGGGGCTTTACGGCGTGCCGAAGCGCGAGCGGCGGACCATGGAAATCCTGAAAGCCATGGGACTCGACGACAAGGCGGACGCCTATGCCCGCACGCTTTCGGGCGGGATGCGGCGGCGGCTCCTCGTCGCCAAGGCGATGGTGCACAATCCGCCGGTGCTCATTCTCGACGAGCCGACGGCGGGCGTCGATATCGAACTCCGCCGCCAGCTCTGGGGCTATGTGAAGAGCCTGCATGAGCGCGGTACGACCATTGTGCTCACCACGCATTACCTCGAGGAAGCGGAAGCGCTTTGCGACACGATCGCGATCATCGACCGGGGCGAACTCGTTGCCTGCGAGCCGAAAGAGAAGCTTCTCGCGCGGATCAGCGACAAGAAGCTGATCGTGCGGCCGGCAACGCCCGCAAGCGTGCTGCCTGCGGCGCTCGAGGGGATGAAGGCCGAGCTTCGCGCGGATGGCTCCATCGCCGTCCAGTATAATCCGGCGGAGACGAGCGCCATGACCATTCTTGCTGCGCTCAATGCAGGCGGAATGGAAATCGCCGACATATCGACGGTCGAATCCGACCTCGAGGATGTCTTCCTGCAGCTTACATCCAAGTAGGGCTCAGGCGGAGGCGCGCTTCACGAGTTCGCCCATCACCATGTCGACCGTGCCTGTGCCGGTGGTCAGCGGCATCAGGGCCGCTTCGACTTCCGTAAGGGGATGGGCCTGCGAAAAGACGGCGCGGCCATGGAGCCGCAGGGGCCGGCGCAACTGGCAGACAATGCCGAGAAGCCGGCCAATGGCCGCGGCCGGCTTGCCGGCGAAGGCGCCTTCGAGCGTCGCGCCCGTAAAATCGCGCGCAAAGAGCTCATTCAGCGCCGTGCCCATCAGCCGGACGCGAAAATCGCCAATGGCATGCGCGGGCGGCACGACATCCACGAGAAAGAGCGACGGCAGGTGGCTCACTATCTCGGCAGGGCTCACATCCATGCGCGCCGGAAAAGGCCTGCCCGCGCGCTTGCGCTCCCAATAGGCGTGTATTTCGCGCAACCGCGCATCCTGGAAGGAGAGAAGCGGGTCGATAAACAGATCGAGTGGCGCAAGCCGCAATGGCTCTGACATGGAACCCGGAACTTTCGGTGCCCTGGCCGAACGGGCCATGGTCCTTAACTGAGGCTCCTTCCTATATGCCAAAACGGGACAAGCGCCAAGCGGCGTAAAAGACAACGGCCCCCTCCAGCCACCCGCGCCGGAGAGAGCCGTTGCCTTCGGAGGGGCCTCCCTCAGAAAGCGTAGGATGCCGTGAGGCTCACGAAATCCTTGTCGAAAGAACCGTTCCGGTACTTGGCACCGAAGTTATTCGTGTAGTCGAGCGACAGGGTATAAGAGTCGAGATAGCTCGCGCCCAGACCAAGCGTGACCGCCTTCTTTCCCTCGACGAATCCCGGGCCGATGGGACCAGCGGAGTAACCGTCCACGTCATGGCTCCATATGATGCGCGGGCTCAGCGTGAAGGGCGTGTCGAAGGCATTGTTATATTCCATCTGGGCAAGCAACCTGTAGCCCCAAGAGAAGGTCGAGGCATAGACCGGATCGATGGAGCAGCCGCCAAGACGAATGCAATTGTCACCAAACGTCGCGGCCATGCCCGGAGCCACATGCGTCTCACCGGAACGGGGAATGGCGAAACGATTGCCCTTGGCATCCGGCAGATACTGAAAGCCGACATTGGCGACAAGGATGAGAAGATTGCCGTCAAGCATATTCACGATCGGGTCCGAGGGCGTGAGCGTGCTCAGCGTGTAGATCTGGCCATGCAGCGCCTCGGTCCGGCGGAAGCCGGGAATGGTGGAGCCCTGCGCTACCGGCGCCCCCTGATAGTAGGCGGGCTCGCCCGGGCCCGGCGTGTAGCCGAAGTTCGCGGCATCCGCACCGAGAATTTCGTTGCTGTCGAGCTGGAACGGCATGTTCGGGAAGAAGGCGAGCTCGCCGGAGAGAGCCGTCGCATCGCCGATGATCGGGATGGTGGTGTTGAAGCTCCAGCCGAACATGTCGATATCTTCCGGGAACTGAACGATAAGATTCTTACTGCTCCCGGCCGAGTCGGCAAAGATTGCCTCACCGAATGACACAGGCCTGCCGAAATCATCCTCGATTGCCGGCGTCGCACCCGTACAGCCGGGACCGGCAAGCGAGCCCGAAGCACCGGGATTACAGAAAGCCTGAAGGAGGATTGCAGTTCCAGAGGGTGTGGAGGCTGTCGTCGTGCCAATGGGGAGCTTGCTGTGGAAGTTCATATAGTAGGCAGAAAGCTCCGTGCCCTTGTTGAGCCAGTCTGCATAATAACGGAGCGCAAAGCCGAACTGGCCGGCATCGCGGGCTTCCTCGTCCCCGCCGCGCGGAATGAAGGCCAGCGGGCGGTAGCTTGTCCCGTTGCCGAAATTGTAGACTTCACCGCCCGAGAGCACATAGCGGCAGCCGGCTGCAGCCGCATCCGAAGGCGAGAAGAAGCTGCCGCAGGCGGGCAGCACCGAACGCTCCCATTCGAAGACATATTGCGCCTCGAAGGTGAGGTTGGCCGGCAGGCCGATGCTCGCGAAAATCGAGTTCTGGGGAAGGAAGACTTCCTTCAGCTCCACGCCGGGGCGGACAAGCGCCGAGACGTCGAGCGGCAGATAGGCGGAGACGCCGCCCGGAATGAACAGACTCTCACCCCAGTTGACCGCCTGGCGACCAATGCGCAGCGAGACCGGCAGATCGGCGACGACGAAGTTCGTGTAAGCAAAAGCGTCGAGCAGGTCGATCGAGCGGGCCTGAAGATTATGCGCATCGTCACCGCGGAATTCGTCCTCAAGGGGACGGCGCTGCGGCCAAGGTGCCGCCACAGGGCCGTAGCGGCCGCCGCCGCGGCCAAGAACCTTGTCACCGACATAATCGTAGAAAGCGCGGGCACGGACGAAGAGACCATACATGTCCCATTTCACATCCGCCTCGGAGATGATCTTCACAGGCGCCGCAATGAAATCGCCGCGTTCGACATTGACGTTACCGTCATCCGCATTTACGTCGTAATCGGTGCCGCCCGGCCCGTAACAACCGCCGTTGTAGACGGAGATGAACTCGCAGCCCTGTTTCGACACCCGCATGCTGGCGCCGGCGGAAACCGTGGTCGCGACGTCCAGGGAAACGTCACCAAACTGATACTGCATGGCCTGGCCCATCCCGGGCCACCCCAGCAATACGATCGACACAAGCGCCGAACCTAGCACCCGAAATTTCATCTTCCCGCTCCTCCCTCGAGATATCCCTTTCGCGCCGCGACGCGATCCTTAAGGCATCACACCAACCAGAATGTCGGACACTGTTCCCAGCGGCAGAGCCGCATCCGCCGCGCCGGCCGTTCCCCCAAGCACCAGCGGGAAGACAACATCGACTGCCGTCGTTCCGTTGGGCAGCAGCGGGGTTGCCAGAATCTGGGCGGCCACCGTAGCGGTCGGCAGGAGAATTGGATTCAGCTGATCGAGCGGAAGGTCGGGCAGCGGGATACCGCCCACCGGGCTGTCATCGCCTCCCGCGCCAAGCAGACCGAGAACGATCGGCCCCAATACAGGTGCGAGCGCGTTCAGATTTCCCTGAGAGGCATCGGACTGCGCGCCGACGATGATGTTTGCGAGAAGATCGCCGACCGGTGCAAGCGGCGCGGCATCCTCCGGCGCCAGACTTCCGAGCGGTGCGTCGTTCCCGCCGGCAAGCAGAACGGGAACCGCGCCATCCTTCGTTCCGAGAAGCATGCCGGTAATGTCGTGGCCGAGAAGATCCTGCCCGAGACCGCCATCGCCGGAGACGCCGAGCTGCGGTACCGAGGTAGCGATCATGTCCAGGGCATCCGTCAGCGGGGAAAGCGTGCCTTCGGGGATTGGGCTTTCGGCCGGCAGGTTGCCGGCGAGCGGGCCATCGCTGCCGCCACCGAGCGTCGCCCCGACAAGTCCGCCGCTGCCGAGGAGAGGCGTCAGAATGTCCGTGCCGAGAAGCTCTTCGGAGGCGCCTCCCGACCCGGACACGCCGAGCGGCATAGCGCCGAATGCCGATGCGGAGCCGGAAGAACCTTTCACCAGGGATGACGGCGTTCCGCTGCCACCTGAGCAGCCGACCAGAGCACCCGCAGCAAGCAGAACCAGAATCGTACGCATGATTTTCTCCTCCCGTGTGAACCTGCCTAGCAAATCCGGGAGAAGTGACGGTGTAGAGAAATGTACCGATATGTTCGGTCCAGCGGGCGACCGATATTTATCCGTATACGAATGGCGGGACGCCGCACAGGGGCCGGATTCCGCCGATTTGACGCAGCGCAGCTATGTAATTCTTTGTAATCCCGTTGGACTTGGCTGGAGAGCCGTTGCAATGATCCCGCCCGAGAACAGAGATCGTCGGCGATGCCGGGCTCTGCAGCGTTTTCCCGCTGTCATTCGATTTCGACGGTTCTCCTCGATCCCGATACAGCATCCCTCACCAGGGAAAACCCTGTCAGGCAAGCGTCTCCTGACGATGTCCGGCGCCCGTCACTCACCGGTGGCGGGCGCCGTTCGTTTTTCAAGCCGTCTTCCTTCGCAAACAAAAAGGGCAGCGCCGAAGCGCTGCCCTTTGTGCCGGTGAAGCTCGATCACGCTCAGGGCGTGGGGAGACCGCCGGCGAGACCGCCGAGAAGGCCTGTCACCGGCGCGAGGGGATCGCCACCGCCGCCGCCAAGGCCGCCGAGGAGGTCCGTCACCGGGGCCAGCGGATTGTCACCGCCGCCGCCCGGAAGGCCGGGGAGGCCGCCGCCAAGGAGATCCGTGACCGGAGCGAGCGGATTGTCGCCGCCGCCCGGAAGACCGGGAAGACCACCGCCGAGCAGACCCTCGACGAGGTCCGTGACCGGCGCGAGCGGGCTGTCGCCGCCACCGCCACCGGGAAGGCCGGGAAGGCCGCCGCCCAGCAGACCGCCGAGCAAGCCACCTTCACCTCCCGCCAAGAGACCCGGGACCGTGCCCGTCTCACCGAGCAGCATGCCGGTCACATCCTGACCGAGAAGGCTCTCGCCGAGACCGCCTTCGCCCGAGACGCCGAGCGCGGGAAGCTGATCGGTGACCATATCAAGGGGAATGGCTTCCAGTCCGGCGATGACCGGCGCGAGCGCCTCACCCACCGGCGCGAGGCCTTCCGTCAGTTCGGCCGGCAGAACACCGCCAACTGCGCCTTCGCCACCGCCGCCGAGCACGCCCTCTGTCCCGAGCAGCGGGTCGACAAGTCCCGCCAGGCCGAGCGCTTCCGTGACGCCGCCTTCACCCGTCACGCCGAGCGACGTGATCGTTGAGCCGCCTCCGCCGCCACCGCCGCCGGGGCCCGGACCACCAAACACCGCATCGTCCGACGAGCAAGCAGCCACAAGCAGCAATGCACTTGCCGCTGCCGCAATCTTCAATCCATTCATCACCATCAGCCTATCCTTCCCTCGCAGGTTGAACTGGGGGGCAGACTAGGCCGCTTTACTGATTAACGGTGTTGAAGCATGTGCGATTGCGTGAGTGTTTGTTCAGTAGACGGGGAATCCGCCGTCCCGTTTCGGGGCAGTGCGGAGCGATAGGCGCTTGGCGAACAGCCGTAGCGCTTGCGGAAAGCGCGGCGAAAATTCGCGACGTCGTCGAAGCCCAGAAGCGACGCGACATCGGCGATGCCGAGCGGTGTGTCGCGAAGATATTCCCGCGCGAGATAAGCACGCACATCGTCCACGATGCCACGATAGGACATGCCCTCCGATGCAAGGCGGCGGCGCAATGTGCGCTCGCTCATGTTCAGCCGTCTCGCCGCTTCGACCATGCCGGGGAAGCGGCCGTGGGCGGCGAGGATCATCCGGCGGAGCTCTCCCGCGATGCCGTTCTCGGCATTCATGTCGCGCAGCAGCCTCTCGCATTGCCTGCGATACATTTCCGCCATCGGAATATTCGCTGCGGAAAGCGGCATATCCACCCGGTCGTTCGGCCCGACAAAGCGGTTTACCGGATGGTTGAAGGAGACCTCGACGCCGAGATATTTGCGGTAGGCCTCCGCAGGCATCGCTGCCGGATAGGCAAGTTCAAGCCGGCAGCTTTCCGGAAGCGGACCGATGAGCTGGCGCAGCGCGGCGAGAACGCCGGCAAAGAACAGTTCGACGAGAAAATGCGGCGCGCCCGCCACCTCGAAAGGCGGCTCGAAAGTGAGAACCGCGTTGCCGCCGGCGAAGGAGAGCTGAATCCTCCCCTTCGTGCCCTGCAGGGGACTGTACTGGATCATCAGACTTGCCGCCTGGCGCAATGTCCGGCTGCTGAGAATCGCATGTCCGAGAAGGCCGTGTGTGCCAAGATGCATGCGGGAGCCGAGCTTCAATGCAATCTCGGGATCCCTCGTCTGCGAAACGAGCGCTTCCGCCATGCCGCGAAAGGCGCTCTCCGTGATGGGGCCGACGCGCGGCAGCGGAAATCTCGCCGGATCGTGTCCGTTTTCCCTCAGCATCGCCGCGAAGATTTCGACATATCCGGGTTCGATACGCATGGCTGTCCGATTGTGACCCCTGGCTTGGCCGGAAATGACCTCCTCTGCGGCGGCAGAATGACTATTTAAGGCTCAGATGAGCGCCAATCCTGCGCCAGCGTCTTGAACGAGGAGGCAAAAATGCACGGTTCCACTGCATCGCGCACGCCGCAAAATGTCGAAATTGTGCCGCGTAACCGGCATTTCAACATCGAGGATGTGCTGAAAACGGAGTGGCACAGCAATGACCGCTTCAAGACGGCATTCTTCGACGCCATGTCGATCCTCTTTCCGCTGGGAGAGCAGTTCTTCATCGACAGCGTGAAGGCCTTTCGCGGCAAGTTCGACGATCCCGAACTGGAGCGGCGCATCCGCGGCTTCATGGCGCAGGAGGCGATCCACCGCCGCGAGCACCAGCACTATAACGAGGCGCTCTGCCGCGCGCGCGGCGTTTCGATCGAGAAGATGGAGCGGGCCGTCTTTGTCCGTCAGAAGTTCGCACGGCGCTATCTGTCGCCGATGCAGCAGCTTGCGGGAACGGTCGCGTTCGAACATCTGACCGCGATTCTCGCCGATGCGCTTTTCCGCAACCCGGAGGCACTTGAAGGCGCCGATCCGGACATGGCGGAGATGTGGCGCTGGCACGCGCTCGAAGAGACGGAGCACAAGGCAGTCGCCTATGACGTCTATGTCGCGGTCGGCGGACAGACATGGCGCCGCCGCGTGGTGATGGCGCTGGTGACGCTCGAGTTTGCCCAGCATGTGGTGCGCAATATGCGTCTTCTGCTGCGGGACTATGAGGGCTCGCGTTTCAAACTGTGGCGCGACGGCCTGAAGTTCCTCTTCGGCAAACGCGGTGCGATGCGCGGCGTCATGCGGCCCTACCTCGATTTCTACAAGAGAGATTTCCACCCCTGGGACCACGACAACCGCGAACTCGTCTCCTCCGTAATGGCGGAGTTCGGCGGCGCGACCGTCAATCCGATCTGACGAAGGGAGCGGGCGGAATGAGCATCGCTGCAGATGGACCTTTTGGTGCGGACGTTTGTCCGGCGCGGCCGACACCGCCAACCGCCACGCCGAATCTGATTACGATGCTCCTGAAGCCCGGCGGTCTATCGAACCTGATCGCCTCCTTTCCGGCCTTCTGGTACAAGGCACGTCATTGCGAGTTTCAGGTCGGGTTCACGCGCAACGGGCGCGGGGTTCTCGTCAACGACCCCGAGGCCATCAAACGCGTTCTGGTGAGCGAGGCGGAGCATTTTCCGAAAGAGGAAAACCAGCTTGCGGTTCTGAAGCCGCTTCTCGGCAACGGGCTTCTGACGGCGGACGGCAAGGTATGGCGGCGCAACCGCAAGCTTGCGGCGCCCGTCTTCCAGCATTCGAGCATCAAGGATTTCGCGCCTCTTTTCACGCGTGCCGCCGAGCGCTCGGTATCTTTGTCGCTGCAGGGCGAGGGCCCGGTTTCGATCGACCGGGAGATGACCCGGCTCACCCTGCAGATCATCGGCGAAGCCGTGCTCGATGCCGATCTCGATGACGGCACCGAGAATATTTCGGACGCGGTGACGCGGACGCTCGACAAATTCCCCATGATCTTTCTGGCCACCGCCTTCCTGCCCGGCCAGGTGCGCGACCGTGTCGTGGAAAGGATCGTCTCGCCGACGCGCCGGCAGCTCGAGCCCTATGCAAGACGCATCGTCGCGCAGGCGGACCGGCAGGGCAGCGAGACATCGCTGATCGCCCGGCTCATGGGCGCCGCGAAGCGGGACGATGGCGAAGGCCTGAGCGCGGCGCAGGTACGCGATGAGGTCGCGACTTTCCTGCTGGCGGGACATGAGACCACGGCGACCACGCTGAGCTGGGCCTGGTATCTGCTCACGCTGCATCCGGAGTGGCAGGAGCGGCTGCATGATGAGGTCCGCGACGTGGCGGGCGACAGGCCGCTGACGGCGGCGGACGTACCTTCGCTGGTACTGACGCGCGCCGTCGTCGACGAGACGCTGCGTCTCTATCCGGTCGTCGCCAATCTCATGCGGCGCTCCGACAGGGAAGTTCAGCTTCTGGATGACCTGACCATACCGGCGGGGACGACCGTTCTCATCTCGCCCTGGCTGATACACCGGCATGAAAGATATTGGCGCGACCCGCACCGATTCGATCCGATGCGCTTCCTCGGCGAGGAAGCCGCCGCCCGGCCGCGCCATTGCTATCTGCCCTTCGGCGGCGGCCCGCGCATTTGCATCGGGGCGGGCTTCGCCATCATGGAGGCCGTTCTCATCCTCGCCACCTATATGCAGAAGGCGCGGGTCCGCGTTCTCAATGCCGATCGGGTGATGCCGCAGGCTCGCATCGTGCTCCGGCCCAATACTTCGCTTGAGGCGCTGGTTACCCCGCGGCTTTCCGTAGGATAAATTCAGCACGCTCACACTGCTCGACGAAAGACGACAACATTAGATCAAGTTGCTTGAGTCAACTTGCTAGATTCCTTCCCGGAACCAGCCGCACCGGTCCTTGTCGGCTGGATGTTCAAGGGAGGTCAGGAATGAGCAAGACGACACATTTTTCCATCTTCGCAGCTCTCGGGGCGGTGGCGCTTTTTCTGGCGAGCCCGGCCGACGCGGCGCGCAGCTACTCGATCCAGACCGGCGCTGACCTTGCCGAGGTTTGCGCGGCACCCGCCGATGCCAATGCCATCACCGACGGGGAACGGCATCGGCTCAATATCTGCGGCTCATATATTCAGGGTTTTCTCGGACATTATGCCATGGCGCGGAGCAAGATGAGCGAGCCGGATTTCTGCCTGCCGCCTGAAGGCGTGGCGGCGGATCGCGTGCGGCTTCTCCTCCTGGCTTTGCTCGAACAGAAGCCGCAAATCAGGGATTTGCCCGCCAATGTCGATCTCGCGACGAGTCTTGCCTGGGGTTATCCCTGCAACGGGGCGGGCGCCCGCTAGACGCCCCACCTAGTTGCGGACGGGCATGCCCGGTTCGCAGCGCTTGCGCCATTCGGAGAGGAGGGCCACAAGCAAGTGTCTGAGTTCGTGATCGCTGAGGCTTTCGACGGCTTCCGACAGGTCCGCCGTGCGGTCGTCAACGGCGCTCATACCGCTCTCCCGGAGGTTGCATTCATGGTTCATGACCCGGCCCTCGATTGAGACGGTGCGTATCACCGCCAGAGACCACTCGACCTTGCAGGCAAAAGGCTGAGCCTTGAAGTGGAAAACTGTATCGATTGGTAAACGCCAAGGCGGCGGAAAACCGCCAAATAAAAGCGGAGCGGCGCTACGCACCGGGAAGCACTGATTCGCCTGTGTGAGCCGAGGTTCAAAAAACCGGCCCTGCGACGCAGTCAAAACCAAGGAGAAAGCGGCTTTATTGTTATAGAGTTCTTTAAAGTCCGAAGGGCTAGACTTGCGCCGGGGAGAAGTGGAAAGGCAAGCGCCGCGGGGCTTTTGCGATGCTATCCGGAGGAGGGAACAAGATGGCGATTGCGAGCGAACATAACGGGGCAACTTCCACGAGCGGTGCGCATGCGGCGTCACTTCTGCTTGTGGATGACGATCCTGACATTCGGGAAGAACTCTCGGCCTATCTCACCGCCAATGGCATGAAAGTGGCGGCGGCCGGCGATGCCGACAGCGCGCTCAAGGCCTTTTCCGAGGGAAGCTTCGATCTCGTCATTCTCGATCTGCTGCTCGGCCGCGACAACGGCTTCGACATCTTGCGCGAGATTCGCCAGACCCATACGACGCCCTGCATCATGGTGACGGGCCAGGGCGAGCCGACCGACAAGGTCGTCGGGCTCGAACTCGGCGCGGACGACTATGTGGTGAAGCCCGTCAATATGCGCGAGCTCGTGGCGCGCATCCGGGCCCTGTTGCGGCGGAGTGGCCATTCGGGCGGCTCCGGCGGCCGGAATGGCCGCCACGAGGCGGATGAACGGGAAGATGCGGGCACGCGCTGGAAGTTCGACCCGCACCGGCGCCGCCTTTCCGCGCCGGACGGTGAGCCCGTTCCGCTGACCACGGCGGAGTGCGACCTGCTGATCGAGCTCGTCGCGCATGAAGGCAATCCGCAGACGCGCGAGGAGCTTTGCCGCCGTGTTTTCAACCGGCAGTGGCAACCCTATGACCGCAGCCTCGACAGCATTGTCGTGAAACTGCGGCGCAAGCTCGAGCCCAATCCCGATCATCCGATGGTGATCAAGACCATTCGCGGCAAAGGCTATCTCTTCACGGGATTTCCGAGCGGGGAGTAAGCACCTGCTCTAGCGGGGGAGATAGACGGCGACATAGCCGCCATGTGCGTGATTGCCCGGCTCGATGCGCCCGCCGCTTTCGCGGAGGATCGTGTCGCAGATGGCAAGGCCGAGCCCCGTGCCCTGCTCCGCCGATTTGGTGGTGAAGAAGGGTTCGAGCACGCGGTCGAGAATTTCAGGCCGGAAGCCGGGTCCGCTGTCTTCGACGCGGATAACGGCCATGCCTTCTTCCTCAGACGCGGGCGTCGCGACGATCCGGACGAGGGCCTCTCCCCGCTCGCGCGGCGTGCCCATTCCCGAGATCGCATCGGCGGCGTTCTGCAAAAGATTGACGATCACCTGTTCGAGCTGCAGCCGGTCCGCCTGGACGGTCAGGCCCTGCGCAATCTCTCTTTCGAGGCGGACGCCCGCGCGCAAAAGGACATGGTTCATGATCGCCTCGACGCCGTCGATCAGATCGCCGAGGTCTACCGGCTCGATGTCGCCCGCGCTCTTGCGGCCGAAGCGGCGCATCCTGTCGATCACGTCGCTCGCACGGTCCACCTGGGCGAGGATGCGCGCCACCTTGGCGGCGATGGCGTCCGCATCGAATTGCGGGGCGGAAAGAATGAATTCGAGATTTTGCACGGCGAGCGAAATCGTGTTGAGCGGCTGACGGAGCTCATGGGCGATGCTCGCCGACATCTGGCCGAGCGCCGCCATCTTGGCCGTCTGCGCCACCTGCGCCTGTTCTTCGCGCAGCAACAATGCCTGACGCAGAAGCAGGGTGAACCTGTCGGCGAAATCGAGATCGGCGGGAGCAAAGCCATCGCGCCTTGAGGCACAGAGGAGATAGGCGCTGCCGCCCTGCAGCGGCAGGGAAAGGGCCGCGAGATGGCGACCCTCAAGCGCGAAGGCGCGAAGGAGCCGTGCACCATCGTCGTCCGAGCCGCTGAACAGATGGGTTGCACCTTGCCCGACACAGGAGGAAAGGAATGCGAGGGCATCGTCTGCGGCCCGCGTGACCTCGCGCCTTGCCGGCACCAGGTAGCGTGGCGTGCCATCGAGCCCGCGCTCGATCACACATGCCTCGCCGCCGCCAAGGCAATCGGCGATGAGGGCGACGAGTTCGGCGAGCCTCTCTCCCGACGCATGCCGGGCGAGGAGAAGGCGAAGCCCTTGCAGCATGGCTTCGGCTTCACGGCGCTGCCGCTCTTCCCGCAGCCTCGAATCCTTCACCTGCAGCAGCATGGACGCCGTCTCGCTTGCGGCGGATTTTCCCGTTTCTGCCGGAACGATGCTGAATGTGCCGAGCCAGCGGCTCTTGTCCCCATGCCTGCCGCGCGCAGCGGAAACATAGAGCACTTCGCCCGGACGAAGCGCTCTGGCCAATGCATCGCCAGGCTGGACGCGCATATGGCGGATGCGGCTTCGCTCCTCAAGGCGATGAAGCAGACTGTGGCCGCTCGCGCCGATGCGTAAGGCGCCGAGCTTCATTCCCTCCAGAGCGCTCGCAACGTCATTGCGCCGGCCTGGAACATGACGGCAGTGAAGGATCGCATCGTCCGAGGCTTCCCACGCAATATCGGCGCCGAGATCGAGCCAGGTGCGCGTCGTTTCGAGCGCTTCGCCTGCATGGCGGCGGCCGAGTGCCTGCGCCTTGAGCGTCCTGATCCTCGATGCGGCGGCCGCGCCGGCATCTGCCATGGCGCGGGCGAGATGCACTGCCTCCGACTCGGCGGCCTCCAGAAGGACTGCCATACGCGTGCCGGTTTCACGGCCGATCGCTTCGTCGGACAGGAGACCGCGCAGCGTGGCGCGGGTTGTAACGAGCCCCGGCTTCGACTGGGCGGCATCGGCGAACCAGGCGAGAAAGGCCGGGCCCTCTTCAACCGTCAGGCCGCCTTGCGCCGATTGCCAAAGTACGAGCGGGCGCCCGCCAGGCGACAGGGCGATTTCGCAGATGGCCGCGCGCATGGCGACGGAGGACAGGAAAATTTGCGAGGCGCGATCGAGCGCCGTCCGAAGCGCATCGTCCGTATCGGCCTCGAGCAGCGACAAGGCGATGGCCGCAAAGGCATCGAGCAGGGGCGTATCGCCGCCTTCCTCGCCCTGCCAGCCGAGGCTTTGCGATGCGTGCGGCTCGGCCATGCTCAGCCGCCCGGATCGGCGACGACAAAAGTCGTGCTCACGCGGATCGTTTCCGGCGGCGCGGGAACGAAGGGCAGGAAGGAGAAGCGGCCGCCCGTATCGTAGTCGATGGCGATATCGCCAGCCCGTCCCGCGCCCGTGTCCCGCCAGACCGGATCCAGAACGTTGACATTCTCCCAGCGCAACAGCGGCGAATAGGATTCGACGGCTTCGCGGATCGCCGCCTCAGCATAGTCCCTGCGCTGATCATCGCCGAGGCCCATGACCGCTGCGCGCCCGCCTTCCGCCACGGCATAGGAAAGCGCAATGCGCGCGGCGAAGTGGAAGCCATAGGACATGATGCCGAAAAGAATGGCGAAGAAGACGGCGGCAATGAAAGCGAACTCGATGGCGACCGAGCCCCGCTCATCGCGGAGAAGGCGCGCGCGCGGGGAGACCCGCCCTTTCGGACGAGCCCCCCGCAGCTTCCATTGCATGCGCCGCGACATCGCGCTTCTCAGCCTCATTCAGGGACCGCAGTGGACAGCCCTTCATTGACGCCCTCGAATACCGACTGGAGGCTTCCGCCGATGCCGCCCGGCCCGACGAATTCCCACAAGCCGATCGCGATACCCGCAGCAAGAAGACCATACTCCACGGCCGAGATACCGCTCTCGTCCTTCGCAAAACGGCGCATGAACGCCGCAAGTTTCGACTCAGACATCACTTTCTCCATCTTCAAAGCCGTTTCCGGCTGTTTACGAACCCCTGGCGAGATTCGCCTCCCCTGGCCTCTTGATCCCGCAATGCCCGAAACTTACCGGGCGTTGCGGGGTATGCGCGACGCTCCGCTTGTCAGCGGTTCGTCGCCGATCCCGTTTCCATCGGTTTGCCGATGTTATCGAGATAATTCTCATAGATCCTGTCCGCCTCTTCCGCCTGCATGGGCGGCGTTTTTCCGTCCGCGGCGTATTGCGCATCGAGCACGGCGCGGGCGCGGGACTCGACAATGCCCTCATCCGGCGACTCGCAAGCGGCGAGCATCAACAGTGGAAGCAGGGCCAGCACCGGCGCCGGCTTGAAAGGCTTCATCACATTTCCTCCCTTGCATCGTCATGGGCGGCATGGCGCGCAACCCAGTCGACAGCAAATTTCTGCACTTCCGCGCGCTCGTCCGCCGTCTGGATACCGGCAAGAAGACGGCGCGCCTCGCTTTCCTTGCCGGAAAGCAGCAGCGCGATCACGAGATTGTTGCGGATCGACACGGAGGCGGGATCGAGTTCCTGCGCCTGACGAAGGTTGAACTCCGCCTCGGCGATATTCGTGCCGAGCGACAGCTGCGCGTAACCGAGATTGTTCAGGAATTCCGGGCTCGACGGGCGGAGCGCGACAGCCTGCCGGAAATGAGAGACGGCGGCGGCCCAATTGCCCTCAGCCGCGCTCGTGCGGCCGAGACCGCTATGCCCTTCCGGCGCCAGAGGTCCGCGCGTCAGCTCGGAGAAGGCGCTGGCGGCGGCATCATATTGTCCGGTGCCGAGAAGCGCTTCGCCATAAAGCTGCTGGAAGAAGGGCGTCTTGCGCTCGTTCACCGCATATTGGTCGAGATAGGCAAGCGCCGCGCGATACCGCCCCTGCTCGAGCAGTCCGTTCACGACGTTGAGATAGAGATGCGATTTCGACTGCGCATCGAGCGTGCCGACATCGCTCGCGCGCGGTGCAAGGGACGACACCGGCTCGAAGCCATATTCCGCGCAGCCGCCGAGCAACATGCAGCAGAGAAAGATGCCGACGGGCTTCATGATCCGCCTCCCCGATTTCCCAGCCGTTCGCCAGCGGTCTGCAACGCACCCTGAAGGTTAACGACCGCCGGGCCTGCTAGTATGACAAGCAAGACGGGCATAAAAAAGAGAATCATGACCAGCGTGAGATGCGGCGCCTTGCGGCCCACCTGCTCGCGCACCGTCGCCATGCGCTTGTCCGTCAGGTCGGCGGCAAAGCGGCGAAGCGTCGTGCCGAGTTCGCCGCCCTGATAAAGCGCCTGCGAGATCGTGGCGGCGAGGTCCTTGCCCTCGTCGATGCCAAGGCGCTGGCCCAATCTCTCAAGAGCGGCGTCATAGGGCATGCCCGCATCGATATCGGCGATGTGGCGGCGCAGCACGGCGCCGGTGACGGGAGAGGTGTCGCCGGTGACGCTCGCGACATAGCGCATGCACTGGTCGATACTGACGCCCGCATCGAGCGCCATGAGCATGATATCGAGAACGGGCGGCAGTTCGCGGCGGATCGCATTTGCACGGCGATCCACATAGATTTTCAGTCCGATCACCGCGTAGCGATAGAAGAGGTAGCCGAAGATCAAGGCAATCAGGACATCCTGCGGGCGCAGGCCGGTGCCGCCATAGCGGAAGGCAAGGAAGGCGAAGACCACGAAGCCGGCGAGCAGCGCGCGCAGCGCGACGAAGACATAGAGCGAAGAGGTCTGGAAAAACCCAGCCTGAAGCACCAGCGCCCGCAATTCGCGATTGATGCGCGCACCTTCTATCCGCCGGCCGAGCCGCTCGAGAAAGCCGAGAGTCTTGTCGAGCAGCGTGCCCTGATCGCCGTCCGAAAGGAACAGGCGCGACAGGCGCGATGTCACTTCCTGCCGCCGCACGAAGGACAGCACGGATGCGGCCATGACCGCGCCGCCCGTTGCGAGCGCGGTAAGTGCCACCATCCATGTCAGCGTCTCGATCAAAGCCGTCCTTCCTCCAAGTCTAGTAGCCGGTCGAGCCGACCACCTTGCGCATCAGGAATGCGCCGATGAGCTGCGAGACTGCGCAGTAGACAAGCAGGCTCCGCCCGGCCGGCTCGTCGATGAACCAGCGCATGTAGTCCGGGCTCTGCGACATGACGACGGCAGAGACCAGAATCGGCAAGATGCCGAGCACCCAGGCGCTTGCCCTGATCTGCGAGGTGTTCACCCGCACCTCTCTCATCAAGGCAGCGCGGCGGCGCATATTCTCGATCAGATTGGCGAGGATGGCGGTGAGCGCGCCGCCGAAGCGCAGATTGGTTTCGATCGCTGCACCGAAAAGGCGGAGTTCGTAGATATCCACCTCGCGGGCGAGCTGGTTCACGCTTTCGCCGACACTCGCGCCATTCGCTATGCGCCGCATCGTCGGCTGGAAGAACTCCACGACGACGGGCGGCGAGGATTGCGTTGCCCGCGCGAGCGCCACCGACAGGCTGTTGCCGACCACGAGGAGTTGCCGCACGCGGTCGAAATAGCCGAGCATTGCATCGGAGAGCGCATCCATCCGCTTGCGGGCTCTGTAATCGACAATGGCGACCGCGACCAGAACGACGCTCATCAGGAAAAGGGCGGCGACAAAGATGCCGAAGACGAAGGCCGAGGCCAGCGTGAGCGAGAGCAGAAAGATGAGAATGGCGAAGAAGCGGTCTTCCGAGAGTTCGAGTCCTGCCTGATAGAGGCGGGTGCGAGCCGATTGGGGGAGCAGGCCGCGCAGATCGGGCCAGTGCCTCAGAGAGAGGCGCGGACGGCCGGCCTGCGTTGCCGGCATGATGAGGTGCTGCAGGCGATCCTGAACATCACGCTGCCTGCGTCCCTGCCAGAGCAGCAGGAAGGCGCAGAGGGCCGTCGCGAGACAGGCCAGCGAGAGAATCAGAAGCGAAAACTGCATCGTGTTCCTCCCTCCCTAAAGGCTGCGCCGTTCCTCGGCCTCGCCGGCGGCGAAGACCTCCCGAAGGGCATAGGTTGCACCCTCCATGCCCACCACCTCGCAGACCGAGAGGATTTTCCGCTTCCCGTCCGGCTGACGCGCGAGATGAACCACGATATCGATGGCGCCGGAGATGAAGCGCCGCACCGCCTGAAGATCGGCGGAGAAGCCATGCAGACCGATCAGCATTTCGAGGCGCTCCAGCGCATCGCGCGGGCCGTTCGCATGGAGCGTCGCCATGGAGCCGTCATGGCCGGTGCCCATGGCCTGCAGCATTTCGATCGCCTCGCTCGACCGCACCTCGCCCAGAATGATGCGATCGGGCCGCATGCGAAGGACGTTGCGGATGAGGTCGCGGGCGGTCACGTCGCCTGCGCCATCGGGCGAGGCGGGCCGTGTCTCTAGGCGGACGACATGGGCTTGCTGAAGGCGAAGCTCGGCCGCGTCCTCGATCGTCACCAGGCGCTCCTTCGCGCCGATGTAGGAACTCAGCACGTTGAGCAGCGTCGTCTTGCCGGAGCCTGTGCCGCCGCAGATCAGCATGTTCTTCTTGCCGCGCACCGCCGATGAGAGATAGCGCAGCATGTCGGACGTCATGGTGCCGTTGCGCACCATGTCGTCGCCGGCGAGCGGAATCTGCTTGAACTTGCGGATGGAAAGGATGGGCCCGTCGAGCGCAACCGGCGGAATGATGACGTTCACGCGCGAGCCATCCGGCAGGCGGCCATCGACATAAGGCGTGCTCTCGTCCACGCGGCGGCCGATGGGGCTGACGATGCGCTGGATCACGTTCATCAGATGGGCCGTGTCGCGGAAGCGGGTCTGGACGGCTTCGAGTTCGCCGCCGCGCTCGACATAGATGGCGGCCGGCCCGTTGACGACCACATCGTCGACGGACGGATCCTTGAGCAGGGGCTCGAGGGGACCGAAACCGACGATCTCGTTCTGCACATCCTCGATGAGTTGTGCCCGCTCGCGCATGTTGAGCGCGATGCCGCGCGAGAGAAGCACGACCGAGATGGCACGCGCAATCTCGTCCTGCAGGGCGGCGAGAGGCATGGTCTCGCCCTCGACATCCTGCCGGTCCAGATATTCGAGCGTGAGGTCGAAGACGCGGAACTTCATTTCCTGATAGCTGTCGGAAATGCCGATATCCGAGACGGCGTTCTGCGATCCGACCATATAGGGCTGCATGTTCCTCATGAGAGCACCGCCCTGATCCTGCGCGTCAGTTCCTTCAGGCCCTGGGGCGCGCGTGCTTCATCTTCGATGTAGGGCACGAGATTGAGTGCCTGGAGGTGCCGGGACAATTCACGCGCATAAGGCGTGCTCGCGGCAAGGGCCAGCGGCTCGCCGCGATTCACGGCTTCGGCGAGGTCGCGCCACCGCACCGGCAGTTCGAGCGCGCGCGCCGCGCCCACGGCATCGCGAATGCCTGCGGGGTTCGGGGCCATACCTGCTGCGAACTCGTGGACGACAAGGATCGGCTCGTCGCGGCCGCCGCGCACCGTGCGCACGAGCCGCAGGAGCTCGGCCGCCGCCTTGATGGAGGTGAAGCGCTGGTTGCAGGGGAGGAAGAGCAACGCCCCTTCTTCCGGGAGGCTCAGAATCTCTTCCTGGCGCGAAAAGGGGCCGCAGGAGACGATCACCACGTCATAAAGCGAACGGCAGATTTCGAGCAGCGCGCGCAGGTCGTGAATGTCGACAACCCAGCCCTCGGCATCGCCATGAAGGGCGAGAGGAAGCACATAGAGACCGGAGCGCGGGCAGCGCGCCAATGCCGAATCGAGCAACGCACGATCTAGGCGCGTCATTTCCTTCACGGCGTCCTTGACCCGGAAGGTCATATCGAGGCCGAGCGCGATCGCCGCGTTGCTGGCGGGAAGGCCGAGATCGACCAGAAGGACGCCTTCCTGCGGCCGGGCCGCGGCGATCATCGTTGCCATGTTGATCGCGAGATCGTCGTCACCGTCGCTCGATGCCGGGCTCAGCGCCATGACGAGATTCGAAAGCGAGGCTCCGCGGAAACGGCTTTCGGCGATGCGCTGGGAAACGGCGTTGCGGAAATCGTCGGGTGCCGCATCGCGGTCGATGAAATCCTGCGCGCCGGCGCGCATGGCGGTGAGAATGAGCTGTGCGCCCATCTCGTTGCCGATCACGATCAGGGGAAGGCCGGAAAACCAGCCGCGCAGGGTCGACAGCCGTTCAAAGGCGGTGCGCGCACCCATATGCACTTCCGCATCGGCAAGCACGCATTCCGGCCGGAACTGCTCGGCGATCTCGACCACATTGCCTGCGGCGGGGTCTGCAACCATCACGGTGGCATCGCTCTCCAGCGCGCGTTTCACGCGGGCTGCGAGCGTGCTGTCACCTGAGACGAGGAGGACGCGGTGCATGCCGTTACCTCATCAGACCGTGACGGACAATGTGGTCTTCCAGCGTGTCCACATTGAGCAGGTTCTTGCCGAGATTGGTGTCGTAGCGCTGGCCTTCGCCCGGGAGCTTCGGCACCTGCCCCGGCTCCATCGGCGAGACGAGGCGCGGCGTCGCCACGATGATGAGTTCCTGCCGCTCGCGCGAATTCTGCGTCCGCTTGAAGAAGGAACCAATGATCGGCAGCTCGCCAATGCCGGGAATCCGGTCCTCGATATTTCCCGAGGCGCTGTACATGAGGCCGGCGAGCACGAAGCTCTGGCCGTCGCCGAGTTCGATCGTGGTGCGTGTCGAGCGGGTGCGGAGCGCGGGAACGCGGAAGCCCTGTACGACAAGCGCATTGGTGTAGTCGAGCTCGCTCACCTCCGGATTGACCTTGAGGATGATGCGTTCGTCGTCGAGGACGGTTGCGGCAACGCCGAGCTGAACGCCGAAGCGCTTGTATTCGATGGTAACGGTGCCGTTGCCCGAGCCCGATTGGGGAACGGGGATCGGCACCTCGCCGCCTGCGAGAAACTCCGCATCCTCACCGCTGCGGACGAGCAGGGTCGGCTCGGCCAGAAGCTGCGCCAGATTGGCATTGCTCAAGGCGCTGATGACGCCGAGGAGATCGCTGCCCGGCCAGGCGAGGAAGAGATTGAAGGCCTGGCTCAGCGGCAGGCTCGTATCGGGATCGAGACCGGTGCCCGGCGTATAGCCGAAGCTCGTCGAGGAATTGGGGCCGATGGCCGCGAACTGGAAATTATTGTCGAGGCTCTGGAAGTTGAGGCCGAGCGCCTTGAGCGTGCTGGTCGAGACGGCGGCGAAACGCACTTCCACGGCGACCATACGGCGGTCGGCGACCTGCATCGTGTCTTTCACATCCGCGCCGATATGGGAGCGCGCGAGATTGACGGCCTTCTGCCTGTCTTCGAGGCTCTGGACTTCGCCCTGCAGCATGACGCCTTGACCGGTTTCCACCGCTCTTACGCCCTTGAGCGAGGGTTCGCGCGCGAGTTCGTTGCGGAAGCCGGTGAGATCCGCACCGACGACAACACGCCAGGACTGGCTGACGCCATTGGTGAGCCAGACCGAGAGATCGGAGGTGCCGCCCTTCTGGCCGAGCAGGCGCAATTCGCGCGAGGAGACGACCGTCACATCGACGACCGAGGGATTGGACACGGCAATGCGGTCGACCGGCGCATCAAGCCTCAAAACGCGCTGACCGCCCGAGGGAATATCGAGCGTGCGGCTTTCGGCCGGCGCCGCGGGCAGCAGCAAAGAAAGGCAGGAGGCCAGAAGGAAAGCAATGCCGAACGGCCGGGCGCGCCGCCGCGCCCTGCCGATAAACGGCGCCTTCCTTGTTATTGTCCCTGCCATGTCGCCCGCCTCGCCCATATCCCTCTCCCCGCTCCCAGCCTTGCTCAACGCGGTGTGACCACCGTCGTCTGGTTCGCCCCCGAATAGATCGTGACCCGGTGGCCCGAAGGCGCGCCGGCCGCCTGTTCTTCGCCGGGCCTTTCGGAAACCGGCGCCGCGCCCGGCTGCAGATCGTCCAGCGCCACGATCTCGGCGGGCGCCACTTCCCGGTCGCCCGGATTGCGGATGGCGAGCGTCACCTGCCCGAGCCTTCCCGCGAGCGCGAGCCGTGCAAGGGCGGCAGGCGGGGCCGCCAGCGTCACCGTGCGCGCCGACCCTTGAGGTCCGCCATCGCGCGGCGAGAGCTCGGGGCCCACCGCCAGCACCTGCATGTCCTGCAGGAGCAGCGCGCTCTTGCTCTGGTCTTCCCGCTGCTGGCCCATGCCCTGCTGGCCGTAAACCGCGCCGGGCAAGGTCACGAAAACGTCCACCCGGTCGCCCGCCTGAAGGAAACCGCCGACAATGTCTTCTTCCGCGACGCGGATGGCGAAGGCCCGTTCGCCTTCGGGCACGAGCGCGGCGATGCCGGCGGAGGCCGGATCGGCGCTCAGATTGCCGTTGAAAATGATCTGCGAGGCGCGGATATCGGAGGTCGCCACGCGGCCTGTGATGAGCGACCGGTCGGAGAAAGAACCGGGAGGTGCTGCACCTTCCATGCGCCGGACGGCGATGTCCTCTGCCAGAATCACCCGCCCGCGGGGCACATCCCGTACCGCCACGAGCACATCCGACATCGGTCTGTCTTCGGAAATCGCGGTTGCGGGCGGGGACTGCGCTTCGTCACGCGACGAAAGATTGAGCCAGATCAGGACCAGTGCCACGGCGATAAGGCCAAGGCCCAGAACGACCAGCGCTCCGGGATTCTGCTGAATCCGCTGCGCGAAACTCATTCTCTTTCCCTCCTCCCCAGACCGGCTCTACCTGCCTGCCCGTTCTGGCGCGTCCAGTCCCGTGTGCGCCACTCGCCTCTCATCCGCCGGATCTCTCCCATCCGAAGGATCATTCTACCGACCAAAACAGTCAACAATTTGCTAAAAGGAGTGTCCCATCTGTGCCCTTTTACGGAAACTTCGATTTTTACTTGAATTCGGACCAATGAAGAGCGCGGAGCTTCACTCCACATTCTATATTCGCCGGATCGATAGTTCAACATTGTTGACCTATTCTGCCCGGAAATCGCCGCAAGAGAGGGAAACGGGGGCGCCATTGTCTTAGCTGCTCCGCAAGAGAATACGAGATACGCAACCAGACTGAGGCAGGACGCTCCGTGAGTTCCCCAAATTCCCAGCCAGCTCGGGAAAACTAGGGCACGGAAGCGGCTGTGTGTGCGAGATATCGAACAGAAATGTGTCCCTTTTGCGCCCGGCAAGTGGCGACAATTCACACATTGCTCGACAAACGGGTACCGATTACTCCCGTGTTACTCAAATTAAGTACAGTACTCGTCTTTATTGATGCCCTCCTCGCTGTACCATCAGCCTAGGGAATATCCGGTGAGGGAGGGAGCATGTTCCGTAGCAAGAGCATTTTTCTGGCGGCCGTTTCGACGCTTGCCCTGACATGCCATCCGGCACTCGCGCAGAGCGTGGGTCCGCAAAACCTGCCTTCACCGGGAACGGTTCTCGCGCCGCCGCCGCCCGCGCCCGATCTCGAACGGCGTGAAACGCCAAGGCTGCGCGAGGAGCTCGGCCTGCCGGACGGCACGGAGCGCGTGCTCGACTTCAAGATATCGAATGTGCGCATCGCGGGCGCGAACGCCGTCGATCCGCAGCTGCTGGCCGTTCCGTTCGCCGACCTTCTCAACCGCCCGGTCACGGCAGGGGAACTGCGCGCGGCACTCGACCGCGTCAATGCGATCTATGCGGAAGAGGGCTATGCGCTCGGCCGCGCCTATATTCCCGTACAGGTCGTCCAGGGCGGCACGCTGATCGTGCGGGTCGTCGAAGGCTTTATCGGTGAAATCCGGATCACGGCGGAAGATGCCGCCGTGCGGCGCATGGTGGAAGAGTTCAGCCGCCGGATCGTCGCGGAGAAGCCGCTGCGGCAGGCGACGCTCGAGCGCTATCTTCTGCTTATCAGCGACATTCCGGGCGTCACGCTGGACGGGCGGCTTCAGTCCATGGACATCTATTCGGGCGCCGCCGTGCTGGCGCTCGACGTGACCAGCCAGAAGCTCGCGGCGTCGACCGCCGTCGACAACCGGGCCAATCTCGATTCCGCGCCGTTCCAGGCTTACCTGACTGGATTCGTCAACAATATCTTCGGCTATGGCGACCAGTTCTCGCTGACGGTGCTTGCCACGCCGGAGATCGACAAGCAGCAATATTTCCGCGGGGCCTTCTCGACCTTTATCGGTACGGACGGGCTCAGGGCATCCGGCGGGTTTGCCTATGCGAGCTCGCAGCAGCCCGATCTTCCCGCCGGTATCGAACTCGTCAGCACCAGCCGGCAGGCGGATTTCCTGCTCAGCTACCCGATCATCCGCGCGACGCGGGAAACGCTGAATGCATTTTTCGGCTTCTATTACACGGATGCGGAAAATTCGCTGAACGGCTTCACCTTCAGCAAGGATGCCATCCGCGCTGCACATATCGGGGCGAGCTACGCCTCGCAGCTCGGCGAGGCCGCCACGATGGCAGCGCATATGCGCGTCACGCAGGGCTTCTCGCTCTTCGGCGCGGGGCCCGAAAACATGGCTCACTCCCGCCTCGGGGCGACGCCCAATTTCACCAAGCTGCAGGCCGGTGCAACCCTCAACTATGCGGCGACGGAGCGGCTTCTGCTGACGTTGCGCACGGAAGGCCAGTACAGTCCGGATTCGCTCTACAGCTCGGAAGAGATCGCCTTTGGCGGCACCCGCTTCGCGCGCGGCTACAACAATTCGGAAATCAGCGGCGACAGCGGCCTCGGCGCATCGATCCAGGCGAGCTACCGCTTCGAGAGCGAGATGTTCGGCGGCTGGTCGATCACGCCCTACACTTTCCTCGATCATGCCTATGTCTGGAACACGCCGGTCGACCAGCAGGGCGACGCGCGGCTCTTCTCGACGGGTATCGGCGTGACGCTTTCGAACCGGCGCTGGCTGTCGCTCGGTCTCGAGCTCGACAAGCCCATCAACCGGACGCCGCTTTCGCAGAACGACAAGGATCCGCGCCTCTTCGTCTCCTTCGAAATCCGCTTCTGAAGGGACACGGCTCAAAAAGAAAGGCCCGGCTTGCGCCGGGCCTTTTGCCTTGTGAGGCCTATCGAGGGAGGAAGCTCAACGCCCGCCGAGAAGACCGCCAAGGAGAGGGAGGCTGCCGAGCGAGCCCGTGACCGGGCCGAGGGCATCGCCCAGAACAGGGACGGAGGACAAGGCGCCGCCCGTCCCACCGTCGCCCGAGGCGGCAGCGGGCGTGCCCAGCACATTGCCCACCACGGGAACCGAAGAGAGAGCGCCATGCGCGGGCGCTGCGATACCACCCACCACGTTGTTTCCCCCCGTCAGAAGCGCATTCAGCCCCGGCAATGCCGGTCCGAGGGCGCCGTCCCCCGCCAGCGGCGAAGGCTGACTGCCCGCCACCACCCCGAGAAGTCCCGTCACGGCCGAGCCGACCGGTGCAAGCGGCGGCTCCCCTGCGGGTATGAGATTGCCGAGCAGGCCGCCATTGCCGCCGCCCAGCGGATTTTCCGTTCCGACAAGATTGCCGACGAGATCGATTCCGAGAAGATCGTGGACGAGACCGCCAGCGCCGGTGACGCCGAGGGCGGGCACCTGGGAAAGGCCCTCGGTCACGGTGGAGAGCGGCAGGGCCGCGGCAACGGGCTGGGCGACCGGCGCGAGCGCGCCCTGACCGTCCAGCAGCGCGCCCAGAAGCCCGTCATTACCGCCTGCCAGCGTCGCGCCGAGCACACCGCTCGTGTCGATCGCGCCGCCGAGAATGTCGCCGCCCGTCAGATCCGCAAGGAGGCCGCCATCGCCGAGAAGCCCGAGGCCCGTCACGTTCGCATCCGGATCGCCGGCGAGCGCACCCGCGGCGGAGGGGACGAGGCCCGGCCCGCCTTGCGAGCCGAGAAGCGCGGTGACGAGATTGCCCTCGCCAAGCGCGGCATCGAGGAGCCCGCCCACGGGATCTGCGCCAAGCACATTCTCGAGCGCGCCGCCGCCGCCGGTGACGCCGAGACCGCCGCTGCCCGTTCCCGCGCCGCCCGGTCCACCCGGAGAGGCAATGCTGCTGACAAATGTACTGCTGCGGCCGCCGCCCACTTCCGAGGACATGGCGATCTTGTCCGTGCACCCGGCAAGGCCGAGGAAAACCGCCGACAAAACCAGTATTCGTCCCGACATTCGCTCCCTCCACTCCGTCCTGCGCGGCCCTTCAGGCCTCCTCCGTCCTCCTTTTCTAGACGAGCACCGGGCAAGCGGGTGTAGGCTTGTGTCCCTTTGTGTGCGCGAGTTTGAGAGATCGTGTGTATTGGCGTTCATGGTGCGTGTGCGGAAGATTTTCGGTTAATCATCCGCTAAGATGTGAGCGGCTTAGATGCGATGGCGGCCGGAGGAGAGCCGCCCGGCAGCGACCGGCCTTGGAGGAGGGCATGCTGCAAGCGACGAAATCATGGATGCTGCGCTTTGCGCGAAATGACGCCGGCGTCATTTCGGTGATGGGCGCGATGGCGCTCATGCTGGCGCTCGCCGTTACCATGATCGTGGTCGATACCGGGGCGATGCTGAGCGCGAAACGCAGCCAGCAGGCGGCGACGGATGCCGCTGCGCTCGGCGCGGTGCGGCAACTCGACAATGCGCAGGCCACCGCCGAAGAAATTTTGTTCACCCTCAACTCCTTCGACAGTAACGCGTCGACGGCGACGGCGAGGCCGGTCTATTTCGTCGCCGATCCCTCGCGGGCGCCGGACCAGCGCTATTTCGAGATCGGCGAGACGGCGAGCGACGGCACGCTAGTGGACATGTCGAATGTCAATGCGGTGCGCGTGACGATGCTGGGCGAATCGCCGACCTATTTCGCGCGGCTCTTCGGCTTCGACGAGATGACGCGGATCGAAACCTTCGCGGTGGCCGCCTTCACCAAGCATGTGTCCTTTTCGGCGGGCACGCGGCTTGCCTCGCTCGAGGCCGGCATTGCCAACCAGGTTCTCGGCGGGCTTCTCGGCACAACGCTCAACCTCTCGCTGATCGATTACAACGCGCTGGCGGACACGACGATCGATGCGCTGAGCTTTCTCGATGCGCTGGCGATCCGCGCGGGGCTCGAAGCCGGCTCCGACACGTATGGCGACCTGCTCGGCACGACGGTCACGGCAGGACAACTGCTCGATGCCGCGATCGAGGTGCTAAACGGCGAAACGGCGGAGGGCAATCCATCGGTGGCAAAGGTCGCGCTGCAATCGGCGCTCGCACCCGTGCAGAACGGTTCCATTCCCGTCGACCGGATTCTAGGTGCGACGCCTTATTCGGACCGGGTGATCGGATCGGTTCAAACCATTCCCGGCAGCACCATTCCCATCGGGGTTCTCGACCTGCTGACGGGAACGGCGACCCTTCTCGGCGAGGGAAAGGCCGTCGGCTTCGGCACCAATGTCAATATCGGCTCGCTCGCGTCCGTCAACGGCACGATCCGCGTCGGGGCGCCCATGGCGCATATGGCGGTGGGCAAGGTGGGCGACAGCGTGGAGACATCGCAGGTGGAGGTGCAGATTACTGCGGTAATCAACACGGGCATTGCGAACCTCGTGAATTCACAAATCAGCCTGCCGATCTATATTGAAACTGCCTCCGGACTTGCGACCGTGGGCGATATTCCCTGTGCGCCGGGCAGCACTGTAGTGGGGCTTCGAGCGCAAACGGGAGCCGTCTTGGCACGATATGGGACCGCGACGGACACTCAGCCTCACATAGCCACGATCCAAGCCCAACTTATCCCCTTCATTGGGCCCGTTGTCCAAGTACTCAACGTGCGCGCAACGGGAGAGGTGTCGATAGGACAAGGCGGTGAGCAATATGCGAACTTCACGCAGTCCGACATCGACAACAAGACGGTTCGCAGCGTTTCATCGGGACCATCGGTCTTGGCGGGGCTCGGCAATGCCCTGGACCCCCAGCTGCAGGTATTGCCAGGATTCGGGCTGATCTCCGACGTTCTCGATATTATCGGTGACTTGGTCAGCGGTGTCACCACGTCGCTGGTTACAGCAATCGTTGGCGTGCTTACGCCTCTCGATACAGTGCTCGACACCGTCCTCGCCGCGGTCGGCATCAAGCTCGGCGCGATGGACATGATCGTGCACGGGGCCAAATGCCATGCGCCGGTGCTTGTGCGCTGAGGTCACGGAATTCCTCAAATCGGTTCACACGATGACACGGTACCGGCACAGATTTCCGCGCAGAATGCGGCATGAAGCGAGGCGGAGAGCATGCGGGCGCTGATCTATGACGATGACGAGGATCTGGCGGAGGAATGCGCGGAGGCGCTGGCGCTGCGCGGCCATGAGGTGCGCACGCGGCGCGGCGAGACGGACTTCCCCGCGCTCATCGCCGCGTTCGCCCCCGACCTGATCCTGCTCGATGTGCATATGCCGGAGTTCAACGGCATCGAGGCGCTTCTCGTGCTCGCCGAGGCGCCGCGAAAGACCGCGATCTCCGTCATCATGATGTCGGGCGCGCGGGACGGGCTTCTCGATGCGGGTCTCTCGCTCGGGCGCGCCCATGGCATCCGCCTTCTCGGCACGCTCGACAAGCCCTTCGCCTTTGGCGATCTCGACCGGCTGCTTGCGAAACTCCCGCAAGAGGTGCCTCTGCCCTCCGGCAGATAGCTCACACACAAAACTCGACGTTCCGGTCCCGCCTGGAGACACGCCGGTTTACCTGCGGTTAAGCCGCTTCGCGTTTGATCGGAGGCATGGCGGCGCTTCGTGCCGCAGGATGGCCATACGAGGATGAAGATGCGCGCCAGCGTGCTTGTCGCCGACGACGATCCCGCCCAGTTGCAGGAAATGGCGGAGTTTCTCCGCAGCCGCGGCTTCGACGTGGTCGAAGCGGGGGACGGACATGAAGCGATCGAGATGATCACGCGGTCGCGGCCGCGCATCCTGATGCTCGATGTGAACATGCCGGGCTGGGACGGCGTGCGCGTGGCGGAGGCAGCGCGCGGGCTCGACCACAAGGTCGTCACCATTCTGATGACGGCGGAAGCGGACAAATACAATTATGCGAGCCTTGCCGATTGCGGCGCCGTCGCCGTGTTCCGCAAGCCCGTGCCTGTCGCCGAGATCACCGGCTTCCTGCACAGCACGCTCGGCCGCAGCGACGCCGCCTGAGCGGCTGGCGCTCAGCCCCTGTCGGGGCGGCGCGCGAGATCGCGCAGAAGCTCTTCGAGTCTTGCCATCATCTCCGGCGCATCCCGCTTCATCGCCTCAAGGCGGCGCAGCATGCTCTTTGCCGTGAGAAAGGCGACATCGTAACGCCGGCTTATCTGCGAGGCCGTCAGCGGGCGGTTCATGATGTAGATCGTGTGGAAGAGGCGGACCCAGACGGAGACCGGCAGGCGCGAGCGATGCAGATGCGTGCCCGAGGTCGCGCTGTACTGGCAGCTCCGGCAGGCCTTGCAGGTCCAGAGGCCCGGACGCGTCTTCAACCGGCTGGCGGCATGTTTCGCGCCGCAATTCGGGCAGACGGGACCGTCCGGCCAGCGCGCCTTCTCGAAAATGTCGCGGCAGGCCTCATGCGATTCCAGAATCTCGACCACCGGCCTGTGACGTTCCACTTGAGTCGGCCAGCCGCCTTCCTGGCGGCGTTCCGCATAGGCTTCGTGAACCATTACGGCACCTGCTCCTCTTTCGCCGCGAGCCGGGATGGAGTTGCCTCAATCTCCGCCCGGGCACCGTCCCCTTGCTCGCCTGTTCCCGCTTAAGCGCGGTTTCGCTGCACCGCCCGTGCATGCCGGGCCTTCATGTGCAATTCCGGTACGAGTGTTTGCGGGCACCCCGGCCAAGTCATTGGGAATTCGGTCGAATTGTGTAACCGCGGGGGAACCGGCGCGGCGGCGGGCAGAGCGGGACCTCCCCCGCTTCCCTCAAGGCCCGGCGGCGCGGGACGGGGCACGCGAACCGGGCCCCAAAGCCCACCCTCCGGCCGCGCCCCGGCCCCAAGCCAAGCCATTGTTTGCGGCTGCGAATTGTTCTACCTTGCGCCCGCTTCGGCAGGCCGCTCATCTTCTCAGGACCTGCCCCCTGGCACCCGTAGCTCAGCTGGATAGAGCGCTGCCCTCCGAAGGCTGATGTCAAGGGGATGGGTGGCAAAGAGGAGACGAAAAGAGGCTGTAAGAACAAGGATTTGCGAGGCCCTCGTTCTGACCTTTCAACTCGCGAAAAGTTCACGTAAGCACTGCGTAAGCAGTTGCGACACGGCAAGCACCCGTAGCTCAGCTGGATAGAGCGTCGCCCTCCGAAGGCGAAGGCCACAGGTTCGAATCCTGTCGGGTGCGCCACTCATCCATAAAAGTGACGAGACCATTGCCGGTTGCGGCGAGGGGGCGGTTTCGAGGTCGCGCTATTCGGCGCGGGGCTCGTTGTTCTCAATAACCTGCCGGTAGGCGGCGAGGTCGAGAAAGGCTTCGGCTTCGGCCACGGCGCCGGCCTCCATCCGGAATATCCAGACGAACCGATTATTATAGGGCGCACCGGCATTCGTGATGGCCGAGGCGTCGAAACGGATGATGACGTGGTCGCCCGACGCCCAGATATGGTGCAGATCGGGCTTCAGCGGCGTTGCGAGGCGGCTGACAAGCGGATGCGCCGCGCGCTCCATGAATTCCTCGATCCCGGTATAGGTGCCGGCCACCGGACCCGACCCGTGGATCGTCCAGCGGATATCGGGCGCCAGGAGATCGAAGACGCTGGCGCTCCCCTCCGCCCAGCCGTCGAAGGCCTCGCGGACGATGAGATGGTTCCGGGCTTCCGCCTCCGCAGTGTTCATTGCAGTCCCCGCCTGAACCGGGGCGATCGCCCCTGCGAGGAGGAGGACGAATGGCAGGCGGCGGGCAAATGCCCGCTTCAGGGCCGTGGCAGCAAAGCTCATGGGGCTATTCCTTTCCCGAAAACTTGACCGGCATCCAGATCAATTGGCCGAGGCTGTCGGCCGAATGGTGATTTCGCTGGTGTCGACATTGTCCGGCGCCTCGATCAATTGCCGCACGGCGCGTGCAATGTCGGATGGTTGCAGCGCGACTGCGCGATAGGCTTCCATCGCCGCCACGGTTTCTTCATGGGTGATGGTCGAGGCAAGCTCGCTCTCCACCACGCCGGGATTGACGCAGGTGACGCGGATATTCCGGCTTTCCTGACGCAGCCCCTCCGAGATCGCCCGGACCGCGAATTTGGTCGCGCAATAGACGGCGCCGGTAGGTACGACCGACAAAGCGCCGATCGACCCGATATTGACGATCTGCCCGCTGCCTTGCGCTTCCATGACGGGCAGCACGGCGCCGATGCCCCAGAGCACGCCCTTGATGTTCACATCCACCATGCGCTCCCACTCATCCTGCTTGCCCGCGGCGAGCGGCGAGAGCGGCATGACGCCGGCATTGTTGATCAGAACGTCGATGCGGCCCCAGGTTTCGATCGCGGTGGAGGCGAAAGCCGCCATGGAGTTGCGGTCGGTGACGTCCAGGGCACGGACCTCGGCTGTGCCGCCCGCGGCGCGGATTTCCGAGGCAATGGCCTCGACCCGCTCGACGCGGCGGGCGCCGAGCAGCAGTTTCGCGCCTGCCGCGCCCAGTTCCCTTGCGATGCCTTCGCCGATACCGCTGGAGGCACCCGTGACCAAAACGACCTTGTCCATGTTCCTTCACTCCTCTGGTTGGTGTGGGAAGAAGGTGGACGATCCTCATTGTTGCCGGTATCCGTTATGTCTTTAACTGACTGGTTAGTGTGGGTTGACAATGAATATCGACCTCAACCTGTTGCCGCTGTTTCTGGCCGTCGCGGAAGAACCCAATTTTCGTGCCGCCGCGGACCGGCTGGGCGTGACCCGGTCTGCCGTGAGCCAGGGGATAAGGCGGCTGGAAGACGCGTTCGGCACCATGCTGGTCATGCGCACGACGCGTTCCGTACGGCTTACGGAAGCGGGTGAAAGGCTGCGCGATGCCCTGTCGCGGCCCTTCCTCGACATCAATGCGGCGCTTGAAAGCGTGGCGGCGGAGGACGCGCCAAGAGGACACCTGCGGATCGCGGTCACGTCGATTGCGGAGCAATTCCTGTCGGGGCCGCTCATCGCCTCCTTTGCGGCGGCCAACCCCGGGGTGACCCTCGATGTCACCGTCACCGATGAGGAGTTCGACATCGTCGCGGCGGGCTATGACGCGGGCGTGCGGCTCGGCGAGGTCATCGAACAGGACATGATTGCGATACCGGTCACCGGCGATCAGCGGGAGATGGCCGTGGCCTCGCCTGCCTATATCGCCATCCATGGCACACCGGCCCATCCGCGCGACCTCGTTCATCACCGATGCATCGGCTGGCGCCCTGCCCCGAATGTCGCGCCCTATCGATGGGAGTTCGAAGAGAACGGCGTTCCCTTCGACGTGGCGGTCGAGCCGCAGATCACCACCAACGACCTGCGGCTGATGCTGCGCACGGCGCTTGCAGGAGGCGGGATCACTTTCGCGCCCGAGGAAACCTTCCGGCCCTATGTGGAAGACGGCCGGCTTGTTTCGCTGCTTGAGGATTTTCTGCCGCCATTCCCGGGATTTTCGCTCTATTTCCCGCAGCGGAGAAATATGGCGCCCAAGATGCGCGCGCTCATCGAGCATATCAGGCAATGGAGATGAAGGGTCGCAGTTGCCTTCCTGTCAGCCGCCTATAGCCTAGGCGGCTGCGTTGCGGAGTTCCGATGTCCAGGATGCTCTATCTCATTGCCGGCTTCATTGCGCTCGGGCTTGGCGGGCTCGGCGTGCTGCTGCCGCTATTGCCGACGGTGCCCTTCATCATTCTCGCGGCCTTCTGCTTTGCGCGCAGCAATGAGGCGCTGGAGCGGTGGCTGGTCGAGCATCCGGCTTTCGGCGTCCATATCCGGGCCTGGCGGGAGCGCGGCGCTATCTCCCGCAAGGGCAAGCAGGCGGCGCTTGCGGCCTTCGCGGTCAGCGCCGTTGTGTCGCTGCTCTTCGCGCCGATGCCCTGGGCGCTTGCGCCCCTTGCTGCGGCTGCGATCGGCGGAAGCTGGATCTGGACGCGGCCGGAAGCCTGACCCACAAAAGCGAAACGCCGCCCGCGTTGCCGGGGCGGCGTTCACAGCTGCGGCCGCTCTGCCGCCTACTTCGCCATGTTGATGATCTTCAGCTGCGTGAATTCGGCGAGACCTTCCTCGCCGAGCTCCGAACCGAGGCCGGAGAGACGCGCGCCGCCGAAGGGAATGTTCGGTGCGAGATCGGCATGCTTGTTGATCCAGACGCTGCCGCTGTCGAGCTTCGTCGCGAGTTCATAGGCCTTGTTCTTGTCGTTCGACCAGATGGAACCGCCAAGGCCGTAAGGCGAGGCATTGGCACGGGCAACGGCGTCTTCGGGGTCCGAATATTTGATGACGGGCAGCACGGGGCCGAACTGTTCCTCATCGACAAGGCGTGTGCCGTCCGAAATGTCGCGGACGATGGTCGGGCGGATGAAATAGCCCTTCTCGTCCGGCACGTCGCCGCCGGCGATGACCTTCCCGGTCTTCTTCGCGTCGTCGATCAGTTCCTTCACCTTCTCGAACTGCATCCGGTTCTGGAGCGGCCCGAGCTGCGTGCCCTGCTTCAAGCCGTCGCCGATGATCGTGTTGTTGGCGATGGCGGCGAGTTCGTCGCACATCTCGTCATAGATTTTCTCGTGCACATAGAGCCGCTTCATGGCGATGCAGACCTGGCCCGAATTCTGGAAGGCGCTCTGGAAGAGCTTGGGCGCCGCTTCCTTCGGATTCACGTCGTC
>PNMC01000009.1 GCA_013823365.1 Parvibaculum sp.
AGCTTGCCGAGGTCGACCCCTTCTTCGCCGAGGTCGGTCGTGTACACATTGAACCCGTCCGACTTGAGCATCAGCTCGATGCTCTGGGCCGTCGCGCTATCGTCTTCGATGAGCAGAACTCGCATTGGTTCCCCCTCCGGCGATCACGATGTGTCCGATCACCGCAGCTTGGTTAATCCATATTTCCGGACATTAATTCGAATTGGTTAACAAAGGTTAATCGGAATGAAAAAAATTCAGAAAAATTTATCGGTCGGCGGCCAAGTCATTGAAATCCGTAGTTTCCCGCCGAACTCCGCCATTTTAACAGGTTCCATAATGGATGGGACGGAGGCCAATCCGTTAAGGACGGAGGGCGAAAATCGAGGTGGCGGGCGGATTTCAGGGTTTACGCCGTCTTAAAGTCTTGGCGGCATTATCCTCGGGCGGCGCTGCCCTTTTTTGGCTGCGTCTGATCGATTCTGGCGGGCAGATCCGCCACCAGAGGAGCCGGGGCCCAGTGAAGGCATTGTTGGCGGAAATCAGCGCACTTGGCGACGTAAGGCATTACGGGCGCGTGGTCAGCATTCAGGGCCTGACGATCGAAGTGGCCGGGCCGCTGCATGCCATGGGTATCGGGAGCCGCCTTTCGGTCTCCAACCGGGCGGGCGAACAGGTCGTCTGCGAGGTTGTGGGCTTTCGCGACAATCGTGCGCTCTGCCTTCCTTTCGGGCCGTTGTCCGGGATCGGTGTCGGCTGCAAGGCCGTGATGTCGTCCGACGAGCCGCATATCTATCCCTCCTCGGCCTGGCTTGGCCGGGTGGTCAATGCCTTTGGCGAGCCGATCGACGGCAAGGGGCCGATCGCCCAGGGCGCCATTCCCTATCCGCTCCGCAACACGCCGCCGCCCGCTCATATGCGTCAGCGCGTGAAGGGTAAGGTCGACCTCGGCGTCCGTGCGCTCAATACATTCACCACCGTCTGCCGCGGTCAGCGCATGGGTATCTTTGCCGGCTCCGGCGTCGGCAAGTCTGTGCTCCTGTCGATGCTCGCGCGGAACACCGCCTGCGATGTATCGGTTATCGGCCTGATCGGCGAACGCGGCCGCGAGGTGCAGGAATTCATCGAAGACGATCTCGGACCGGAGGGGCTTGCGCGCTCGGTCGTCGTGGTGGCCACATCGGACGAGCCGGCGCTGATGCGCCGCCAGGCCGCCTATCTCACGCTGACGCTCGCCGAATATTTCCGCGACAGGGATGAAGACGTGCTTTGCATGATGGACAGCGTGACGCGCTTTGCCATCGCCCAGCGCGAGATTGGTCTTTCGACAGGTGAACCGCCGACGAGCAAGGGGTACACGCCGACCGTATTCGCCGAACTGCCGAAGCTTCTGGAGCGGGCAGGGCCGGGCACGGGCAAAGGCAGCATCACGGGGCTCTTTACCGTTCTCGTCGACGGAGACGATCATAATGAGCCTGTCGCAGATGCCGTCCGCTCCATTCTCGACGGTCATATCGTCATGGAGCGCGCCATTGCCGAGCGGGGGCGCTATCCGGCGATCAACATCCTGAAATCCGTGTCGCGCACCATGCCGGACTGCAATGGGCCGGACGAAAACGCGCTCATCAGGCGGGCGCGGGGTCTGCTCTCGACCTATGACGACATGGAAGAGCTGATCCGCCTTGGCGCCTACCGTCCGGGATCGGACCGGCAGGTGGATGAGGCGATCCATTATCAGCCGTCGCTCGATGCCTTTCTCGGGCAGGGCAAGCACGAGGCGACGAGCCTTGCGGATGGCTATGCGGCGCTGGCGGCGCTTCTCGACAACGAGCCGCCCGCACAGGAGGAGGCTGAGTGATGCGCAACCGCGAGTCCCTGATCCGGCTTCACAAGTTCCAGGTCGATGAGAAGCGCCGCAAGGTCGCCGAACTCGAACTCATGCTGGCGGAATTCCGCCAGCGCGAACGCGACCTTGAGGCGCAGGTCGAGGCCGAGCAGCGCAAGGCCGGTATCTCCGACGTGGCACACTTTGCCTATCCGATGTTCGCGAAGTCCGTGATCCGCCGCCGCGAGAATATTCTCGAGTCGATCGAGGGGCTCGAAGTGCAGCTTGAAGTGGCCAAGGAAGAGCTTTCCGCCGCCTTCCGCGAGCTCAAGAAATACGAACTCCTCGAAGACAGCCGCAAGCGCAAGGTCCGCAAGGCGGCCCTTCGCATGGAACAGGCGGAGCTCGACGAGATTGCATTGACGATTCACCGCGGGCACTGATCGGGTTATCCGCCAAATCGTGCTTTCGCAGACCTCTCTCTGCGCTAGAATGACCGCATTCACAATAATCAGCGGTCAACGCCCATGCCTTCCTTCGACATCGTTTCCAAGACGGATCTCGCCGAGATCGACAACGCGCTCCAGAATGTGATGCGCGAAGTCGCGCAGCGCTATGACTTCAAGGGCTCGCAGTGCAGCGTCGAGCGGAGCGAACAGGAACTCACCATCAAGGCCGATGACGACCTGAAGCTCAAGCAGATGCATGAGCTGCTGCAGGGGCACCTTGCCCGGCGGCAGGTGGAAGCCGGGGTGCTCGACTACAAGGAACCCGAGAAGGCGGCAGGTCAGAGCGTGCGGCAGAAAGTCGGCATTCGCGAGGGTATCGACAAGGAACTCGCCAAGCGCATCGTGAAGGATATCAAGGGATCTGGCATCAAGGTGCAGGTCGCCATTCAGGGCGATGAATTGCGCGTCTCAGGCAAGAAGCGGGACGACCTTCAGGAGACGATCCAGTTCGTGAAGGGGCTGAAGATCGAGCAGCCGCTTCAATATGTGAATTTCCGCGACTGAAACGGCAAGCCGCCCCGGCAAGGCCGGGGCGGCTTAGACGAATTCAGGCCTGTTTCAGCCGCGAAGGAACAGCCGCCGCACGAGATAGATCAGGCTGATCGCGATCAGGTAGCCGACGAAGCGGATGCCGACGAGCTGCAGCACTTCCATGTTGAGGTAGTCGGGCAGCGGGTTGGCTGCGCCCGCATAGAAGTTACGGCCGATATTGACGAGCTCATGAACCACGGTGGCGCCGACCGCATAAACCAGAATGCGGCCATAGCGGTTCATCAGGATCGCTGCGATGAGCGCGATAACGAGCCCCTGGATCGAATTGACCGTGTCGAAGCCCATGCGCGCCCATGTGAGCGCCTGGTTCAGATATTCGTTGAGTTCCATCTTGTCCCCCTCAAGCGTTACAGAAGGAAGAGCCCCCTCTTCCAAGCCGACGGTGCCAGCCGGCCACCACGCCGGCGCAGCATGTCATTGCGTGCGTGAGGTTAGCCCAAATCGGGACGAGGTCTAGCGATTTGCCGCAGAAAGTAACGTCAGCATGCGTTGCAAATCCGTCACAACGGCCAAAGGGCGGCAGCTTTCCTCATATTTTTCCCTTTCACCGGGCGAGGCCCTTTATGCAGGGGGCCCTTAGATGCTGCCGACCGTACGCAGCTTGATGCGCGGGTGGATTTCGTTCTGCGACATGACGAATGTCTGCGGACGGAAACGCTCCACGATCGAGCGGACATAGGGCCGGACGCCGGGGCTTGTCAGCAGCACGGGCACATCGCCCGCCTGGGCGGCCTCCTCGAAGCGGTCGCGCATCGAGGAAATGAACTCCTGAAGCATGGAGGGCTGCATCGCGAGTTGCTTCTCTTCGCCCTGGCCGATCAGGGACTCGGCGAAAGCCTGCTCCCAGCGCGGCGACATGGTAACGAGCGGCAGCATGTTGTTAGCATCGCTATGCGCGGCGCAAATCTGGCGGGCGAGGCGCGCGCGAACATGCTCGGTGATGAGCGTAAGGCTCTGCGTGTGACCGACGGCTTCGGCAATGCCTTCCATGATGGCGGCAAGGTCGCGGATGGAGATACGCTCGGTAAGCAGCGTCTGCAGCACGCGCTGAATGCCGGTGACCGTGATTTGCGACGGCACGAGATCTTCGACGAGCTTCTTGTGTTCCTTGCCGAGTTCGTCGAGGAGCTTCTGCACTTCCGCATAGGAAAGCAGGTCGGCCATGTTGTCCTTGATGATCTCGGTCAGATGCGTCGTCAGCACCGTGGGCGGGTCGACAACGGTATAGCCGCGGAAGGAGGCTTCCTCACGCAGGCCTTCATCGATCCAGGTGGCGGGCAGGCCGAAGGCGGGCTCCGTCGTGTGAAGACCGGGCAGTTGAATCTGATTGCCATGCGGATCCATGACCAGCAGCTGGCCGACATAGACCTCGCCGCGGCCGGCCTCGACTTCCTTGACGCGGAAGACATAGGAATTGGAGTCGATCTGCACATTGTCGAGAATGCGGACCGACGGCATGACAAAGCCCATGTCGCTTGCGATCTGGCGGCGCAGCGCCTTGATCTGGTCGGTGAGCTTCTTGTGGTCCTTGCCATTGATGAGCGGCAGCAGCGCATAGCCGATCTCAAGGCGGAGCTCGTCCATCTTGAGTGCGGTGCTGATCGGTTCGTCGACAGGGGGCGCGGCTTCGGCCGCCGCCTCGCGCTCGGTTTCCGCGTCCAGTACCCGCTGTTTGCGGGTCTTGGTCAGATAATAGGCGAGACCGCCTGCACCGCCGGCAAGGGCGAGGAAGGGAATGGCCGGAAGACCGGGCAGGAAAGCCATGGTGCCCATGACGAAGGAGGACATGCCGAGGGCCTGCGGGTATCCCGAGAGCTGATCGAAGAGCGCCTGGTCAGCGGCGCCTTCGACGCCGGCCTTGGACACGAGCAGGCCTGCGGCGGTCGAAACGATAAGGGCGGGGATCTGGCTTACCAGACCGTCACCGATGGTCAGCAGCGTGTAGGTGTGCGCCGCATCGCCGAAGCCCATATTGTTCTGTGCGACGCCGACGATGATGCCGCCGACAATATTGATGAAAGTGATGAGGAGGCCGGCGATCGCGTCGCCGCGAACGAATTTCGATGCGCCGTCCATGGCGCCGAAGAAGGAGCTTTCCTTTTCGAGATTCGAGCGCCGCTCGCGGGCATCCTTCTCGTCGATGAGGCCGGCGGAGAGGTCGGCGTCGATCGCCATCTGCTTGCCGGGCATGGCATCGAGGGTGAAGCGGGCTGCAACTTCCGCGATGCGGCCCGAACCCTTGGTGATGACGACGAAGTTCACGATGACGAGGATCGCGAACACGATCACGCCGATCACGAAGTTGCCCTGCATCACGAAATTGCCGAAGGCCTCGATGACCTTGCCGGCGCTGTCGGTTCCCTCGTGACCGGCGCCGAGAATGAGGCGCGTGGAGGCGAGGTTCAGCGCGAGGCGCAGCATGGTCGCGATCAGGAGTACGGTCGGGAAGGCGCTGAATTCAAGCGGCTTCTGGATGAAGAGTGCCGTCATCAGCACGAGCACCGAAAAGGTGATCGAGATGGCGAGCGAGAAGTCGAGCATGAAGGCCGGCATCGGCAGGATCAGCACGACGATGATCGCCATGACGCCGAGAGCGAGCGCAAGATCGCCGCGCTTCATGACGCTCGACAGGACACTGCCCGGCGTCACACCGGACAGTCCGTCGAACATGCCTTTTTTGGAGGCGGCGTTGCTCGCATCAGTCATTCATTCGATCCCAATACTCGGAACTTTTCTGTTTCGCTCAGCCGAGCTGCGGACGGATGTCGCCCGGCGTCGGAATGGAGACGCCCTGCTCGCCGTATTCCTTGAGCTTGTTGCGCAGGGTGCGGATCGAAATGCCAAGGATGTTTGCGGCATGAGTGCGGTTGCCGAAGCAATGATCGAGCGTCTGCAGGATGAGGTCCTGCTCGACTTCGGCGACCGTCTTCCCGACAAAGGCGCGGGAGGCCGCATCGGCCGCAGCAGCAGCCTTCTGCGCAACACCTGCGAGCGGCGTATCGTCGAGGCGAGAGCCATCCGGCAGACGGATCGCGCTTACATCGATTTCGTCCGACGTTGAAAGCAGCACGGCGCGGTGCATCGTGTTCTCGAGTTCGCGCACATTGCCAGACCAGCGGTGACGCGTGAGGAAGCTTCGTGCCTCCGCGGAAAGTGCCTTGGGCGCCAATCCGTTCGCCTTGGCGTAGCGGGCCGAGAAGTGATCGGCGAGCGCGAGGATATCGGCGGGCCGCTCGCGCAGCGCCGGGAGTTGAAGGTTCACCACGTTCAGGCGGTAAAAAAGGTCTTCGCGGAAGCGGCCCGCGCGGGCTTCCGCCTGGAGCTCGCGGTTCGAGGTCGCAATGATGCGGATATTAACCTTAACCGGCGTTTTCCCGCCGACACGGTCGATCTCGCGCTCCTGAATGGCGCGCAGAAGCTTTGCCTGAAGGCGGATATCCATCTCGCTGATTTCGTCGAGCAGGAGCGTGCCGCCGTCCGCTTCCTCGAATTTGCCGATACGGCGGGCCACGGCGCCGGTGAAGGCACCCTTTTCGTGACCGAAGAGTTCGGATTCGAGCAGGTTTTCCGGAATCGCGGCGCAGTTCACCGAGATGAACGGCTTGTCGCGACGAAGCGAACGGTCATGGACATAGCGTGCCATGACTTCCTTGCCGGTACCGGACTCGCCGGTGATCAGAATGGAGGCGTCGGAGGGCGCGACCTGGTCGGCGAGCTTCACGACATCGGCCATTCGCGCATCGCGGAACACGAGAGCGTGGTTGTCTTCCGCCACAGCTGCCAGAACGGCGGCGATGAGTTCGGCGTCCGGCGGCAGGGGAATGTATTCCTTCGCGCCGGCGCGGATTGCATTCACGGCGGCGCGTGCATCGGTTTCGACGCCGCAGGCGACCACCGGCACGCAGATGTGTTCGGCCTGGAGCCGCGGGATGAGGCTTGAAATGTCGGCGGCGACATCGACCATCATCAAATCCGCGCCACGGCCGGCGCGGAGGGTTTCGATCGCCTGGTCGACCGTTTCGGTGTGCGTCACCTTGGCGCCCTTCGACATCGCCATCTTGGTGGCGGTGGAGAGCTGTCCGTTCAGGGTTCCGACGATCAGAAGGCGCATCTGCGGCTCCTCTACTTTCTATGCTGTTACGAGTAATTCAGAGAGGCGAAGAGAGGGTTCAGCCGATGCCGCCTTTGACGATCTCCGTCATGGTGACGCCGAGCCGGTCGTCCACCACGACCACCTCGCCGCGGGCGACGAGACGGTCGTTGACATAGATGTCGATGGCTTCGCCCACCTTGCGGTCGAGCTCGACGATCGCACCGCGGCCAAGCTTCAGCAGGTTCGACACTTCCATATGGGTCTTGCCGAGAACCGCGGAGACATTCACGGGCACGTCGAACACGGCCTCGAGGTCCTGCGCCGTGCGCGGCTGCTCCTCTTCCTCGATGCTCAATGCCGGCACGTCGGCGGAAAGCGGTTCCGCATCGGTGAGGTCGGGGAGCGTGACGTCATCATCGTGATCGGCCATGGGTGTTCTCCTTCAAATTCCTCAGGACTGGCTCTGCGCCGGGCGCGGAGAAGGCTCCGGCATGGCAAGCTCGTCCGCACCGCCATGCGCAGGCGACAAAGTTTCGATGTAGCGCGAGACGATGCTCGCGATCTCCGTAGCAATTTCCTCGCGATTTCGGACAACGCCGCCATCCGCCCATTCGACGACGCAGTCGCCTTCCTGCATGTCGGGTTCTCCAAGCAGGATGATGCGGCCTGCGAGCCCGCGCTCCATCGCCATGCGGTCGACGGTTTCCTTCAGGCGTTCGACCAGCGACATCGAAACGCGAAGCAGAATGTGCGGTTCGCGGTTGAGATGGGACAGGCACTCGCGGAGCACGGCCTCGATCTCGGTTTCCGGCCGGGTCGCGATCATGGCGGGTGCAAGCTTCCGGGCGGCCTCGATTGCGACGGAGACCGACTCCTTGCGCGACACCGCGATCTGGCCTTCCAGTGCTGCGAGCAGCGAGCCGGCGCTCTCGGCGAGCTGGCGCATGGCGGCGGCAAGGGCTTCGTCGGCCCGCGCCGCTGCCTCGCGCTCGCCCGCCGCGAAACCTTCCGCATAACCTTTCTCGCGCGCCATGGCGAGATCGGCCTCGGTCAGCCGCATTTCGACTTCCGGCGCGCGCGCCGCCGAGGCGGGCTGTTCGCCGAAATAGGTGTCGAAAGTGAACTTCACCGCCTGCTTCATGATATGCGCCTGATTTCCTGTCCGTGTCCGCTGCAGGTCAGTAAACGAGTTCGTTGTCCGAGTTGTCGGAGGCGAGCAAGATTTCGCCCTTGTTCGCGAGGTCCTTGGCGACGTTCACCATGGTCATCTGCGCCTCGTCCACATCCTTGAGACGCACCGGGCCCATCATCTCCATGTCTTCGCGCAGGATTTTCGCGGCGCGTTCCGACATGTTGGCAAAGAAGAGATCGCGGAGCGCGTCGGAGGCGCCCTTGAGCGCGATGCCGAGCTTGTTCTTGTCCACGGCGCGAAGCAGGGTCTGCACGCCGCCCGGGTCAAGCCTGCTCAGATCCTCGAAGGTGAACATGAGCGCCTTGATGCGATCGGCGCTCTCGCGCGAACGTTCTTCAAGCGCCGCAAGGAAACGGCCTTCCGTCTGGCGGTCGAAATTGTTGAAGATCTCGGCCATGAGTTCGTGGCTGTCGCGGCGATTGGTGCGCGAGAGGTTCGACATGAATTCCGAACGCAGCGTCTGCTCCACCTTGTCGAGAATTTCCTTCTGCACCGATTCCATGCGCAGCATGCGCGTCACGACTTCGAGCGCGAAATCCTCCGGCAGGTGGGTGAGAACCCGCGCCGCATGTTCCGACCGGATCTTGGAAAGCACGACCGCGACGGTCTGCGGGTATTCGTTCTTGAGGTAGCTCGCGAGAACGGCTTCGTTCACATTGCCGAGCTTCTCCCACATGGTGCGGCCGGCCGGGCCGCGGATTTCATCCATGACGGAATTGACACGGTCTTCGGGCAGGAAGCGGAGCAGCAGCCGTTCGGTCGATTCATAGGAGCCGACCAGAGCGCCGGTGCCGGAAACCTTGGATGCGAATTCGACAAGAAGTTTTTCCACCGTGCCTGCCTGGACGGTGCCCAGCGAGGACATGATCTGGGACATTTCCCGGATCTCGTCCTCGTCGAACATTTCCCAGAGAGGTGCGGCGTCGTCCGCGCCGAGGGCGAGCATGAAGATCGCCGCCTTCTGCGGGCCGGTCAGCGTCTTGTCGTCTTTGATCTTGGGTGCGGTCGCCACGGTTCAGATCCTCAAGCGGTCTCGTGCAGCCAGCTGCGAAGAATGGAAATCGACTCGTCGGGATGGCTGTTGACGAGTTCGCCGATCTTGCGGACGGAAGATTGCTTTACCTTGCCGGCAACCTGCGCGATGTCGATCAACATGTCCTCGCTGAGCTGCTCGGGCGAGGGCAGGGCTCCCGCAACACCGTCGCCGTCTCCGGGACCGGCGAGAGAAATATTGCTGCCGGACGGGCCCGAGAGAGACGGATAAGCACCGGATGAAGAACCGCCTGCCATGCCGGGCGCAACGCGGGCAATCAGAGGGCGCAGGACGAAGAACACCGCAATCAGGGCGAGAACGCCGATCACGGCAAGTTCGGCAAGGCGCATGATGTCGGCACGTCCGAAGTCGAACAGGCCCGGTTCGCCAGCGCCGTCCTCGGCGCCGAAATCGGCGACAGGCGTTTCGGCGAACTGAAGGTTCACGACTTCAACCTGGTCGCCGCGCGTTTCGTCGAAGCCGATGGCCGATTTCACCAGGGCGGCGATCTTGGAAAGCTCCTCTTCGGAACGCGGCGTATAGACCACATTGCCTTCGGCGTCGGGTGCATAGGCACCGTCCACGAGCACCGCGACGGAGAGGCGCCTCACGCGGCCAGGCTCCATCACTTCGGTCTTGGTCGTGCGCGAGATTTCGTAGTTGACGGTCTCTTCGGTGCGGTTCGCGGCCTGGCGCGATCCGGTCTCGCCGTCGCCGCCGGCGAGGTTGGCATTCGGCAGGTTGTTGCCGACGGACACGCCATCGTTGCGAATGCCGTCGGAGCTCGTCGAGGAATCTTCCACCGTTTGCGTGGAGCGGACGACCTGGCTTGCCGGATCGAACGTGTCCGATGTCTGGGTGATGCGGTTGTAATCCATCTGCGCGGCGACTTCGACGCGCGCCTTGTCGGCGCCGACGACGCGCTGGAGAATGTTTTCAAGATGGGTACGCAGGCGGGTTTCGTAGTTCGTGCGGCGCTCGTCGACCGAGCTTGCCAGCATGGATTGTGCATCGTCGCCCGTGCCGCTCGCGAGCAGGGTGCCACGCTCATCCACGATCGAGACGCGTCCGGGCACGAGCCCGTCCACAGCGGAGGCAACGAGATACTGAATTGCCTTTACCTGCTGCGTGCCGAGCGAGCTGCGGGAGACCTTGAGGACGATCGAGGCGGTCGGCTCGCGGCGGTCGCGCGAGAAGAGTTCCCGCTCGGGAAGCACGAGGTGAACGCGGGCAGCCTGGATGCCTTCAATGGCGCGGATCGTGCGCGCCAGTTCGCCTTCGAGCGCACGCAGGTGATTGATGTTCTGTACGAAGCTCGTTGTGCCGAGAGAGTCGGCATTATCGAAGATTTCATAGCCGACGGTGCCGCCCGCGGGCAGGCCCTTGCCGGCCAGCATCATGCGCAGGCGCAGCACGTCGGATTGGGGCACATAAATCATGCTGCCATTGCCGCGGAGTTCGTGCGGCACCTTGGCGGCGTCGAGTTCAGCCACCATTTTCGCCGCGTCCTCGACGCCGACATCGGAAAAGAGCAGCGCCTTCGGCTCGCCGCCCATGCGCATGGCGATGAATCCGAAGAATCCGAGAAGCGTAACGGCAACAAGCGCCAGCGCTGCAAGCCGGACCGTGCCCAGTGACTTGAGAAAAGCCGAGAAATCGTTCACGAACCCACCTCTACTTGCCAGTGCGCAAGCCGGCGATCCGCTTCAGGATCGGTGCCCGTGCCGACAGGAGGTAAGGCGCAATTTCTTTGCCCCGGAAGCCCGATCCATTGTCGCCCGATCGGGGCCCCTTGCCGCTAGGCAGAAATTACCGCGTGCAGCCTAAACAGATGTTTAACGGGCCCGGCAATTTTTGCCGGGTTCCGCACGGGGCTGGGGATAAAATGAAAAAGCGCCGGCGGAGAGGGTCCGCCGGCGCCCGAAAAGACAGCAAGTACGCAGATACTCTTCTATCTCACTGCCGGTACTGCTGGACACGGGTCGCGCGCAGACCTGCGAGCCCATGGCGTTCGATGGACCGCTGCCAGCTCAGGAATTCCTCCACCGTCAGCGTGTAGCGGCGGCAGGCATCGTCGAGGCTGATAAGGCCGCCGCGGACAGCCGCGACAACTTCAGCCTTGCGACGGATCACCCAGCGCTTCGTATCGGGCGGCGGCAGGTCAGCGACAGTGAGCGGGCTCCCGTCGGGCCCGATCACGTAGTTGACCTTCACGGTCTGGTGTTCACTCATCGAACTTTATTCTCCGTACTCATCGCATGGGCTGAAGATAAACCCGGGCTTTTAAAAAACGGCTAAGTGCCTTGGTAAAATTTGTCCGAAATCAAAGACTTAGGCGTTTCATTGCGGGACGGAACAATTGCCGGATCAGGCCGATCCCGGCTGTTTCACGGCGGTTACCTGCGAATAGCGGATTTGCGCTCCGTTAATGGTCAGAAGCGGATCGGTCGACGTCATGTCGATGGCGGTGACGATGCCGGTGGTGCGGGTGTCGACAGCGACCGGGGCGCCGGTCGCTGTATTGGCCGTGACTTTCAGGAAGTAGGTGCCGTCCGGCAGTGTGCTGCCATTGCTGTCTTTTCCGTCCCAGGTGAACTCGTGGCTGCCCTTGTCGGCGCTCATCCGCTCGGTATAGACGGTCGCGCCGTCGCTATTGATGACCTGGAGGATGGTGTCGGGCGCGTCCGCGGCCGTGGCGAAGCTCCAGCGGGCTTCGCCATTCTCGAGCAAGGCACCGGTGCCGGAACCGGTCACTTCCTTGCCGAGCAGCGAAACGGCCAGATTTGCATTCTGGACCGAGTTTGCGATCAGCAGCAGTTCGAGATTGCGGTTGGTCTGGATCGACTGCTCGACACCGGACATCTGCACCAGCTGCTGGGTGAACTGATCCGAACTCATCGGGTTGGTCGGGTCCTGATGCATGAGCTGCGTGGTCAGAAGACGCAGGAAAGTATCGAAGTTGCCTGCAAGGGCCGCGGAGGCTGCAGATGACTGGCTGGTGTAGGTTGCTGACTGAAGAACAGCATTGGCCGCTGCGATATCCATGATCCGGGCTCCCTCGCGTCAGACGCGGATGTCGACGCCGCCATCGGCAGCGAGGTTGATGTTGTAGATCGGCAGGACGGAGGTATCGTCCTCGCCTTCATCGTTGCCATTGCTGCCATCCGCTCCCGCGAAGGCGCTCTCGGCGCCATCGCCGCTTCCGTCCTTCAGCGAGAAGTTGAGGCTGTCGCTGTCGGCCTGAAGTCCGGCATTGTTGAGTGCCTGCTGGAGTGCGCGGGCGTCGCGCTGCAGGAGGTCGAGGGTTTCAGGCCGCTCGACCGACATATGAGCGACGACCTGTCCGTCCTTGCGGATTTCCATGCGGACGTCGATACGGCCCATCTCCGGCGGGTCGAGACGGATGTCGAAGCGGTTGAGGCCTTTCTGAAGATTGCGCGCCATCTGAAGCGCGATGGCGGCGGCGGGCACCTGCGTCGGCTGGCTCTGGCCGGGCAGGGTGCCGATGCGTACTGTTGCGGCGGTTGCGCCAGCGGGCGATGACTGCGGAAGGGTGCCGGGCGGCAAATCTCCGCCGCGCATGGCCGCTCCGCCTTCCACCGCGGGTACGCCGATAAGGGGCGTCCGCTGCGCCGGCATGGCTGCCGCGCGGAGAATCTGTTGCGCGACCTGCTGCACCGTCTGGAGAGCTGCTTTCGGCAACTCGCCATCCTGCTTGGCTTCGGCTTTCTTGCCGGCGAGCTTTTCGGCGGCTTCCTGGCCGAGGCCTTTTGCGGGTTTGGCGTCTTCGGCCGACTTCGCCTGCGCGAGGGTGGTTTCGGATGCGTCGTCTCCCGCCACGCCGGAATCGGATGCGACCCGCTGTTCTGCGGCGCGCTTCTCCGGAAGAGCGCGGGCGGGTGTCTCCACCGTTTCGGCGGGCGCGTTATTTGTCTCGCCGGGCTTGCTCGCCGCGTGCTTCTGGCCCGGATGCTCGGGTTGAGACGCTGCGGGCTTTGCCGGTTTGTCCAGCGTGGTGTCGCTTTCGTCGGCTTCGCCCGCGGGCGCCGCCGTCTCTTCTGGAAGGGCAGCGGCAGGGGCTGCTGCGACATTCCCGGCAGGCGCTTCAGCCGTCTGCCCGGGCACCTCTTCGTCGAGATTGCTGCCCGGACTCTGCTTTTCCGCGGGTTTCAGGGATGGGTCGTCCGCCGTGTGAGCGGAGGTTTCCACCCCAACCGTCATTTCGGGCTCGATGGCGGGTGTGGCAACCACTTCAAGCGGGGCACCGGCGCTGTCCTGATTTTCGGCGTTTTCCTGCGCCGGGCGGTCATTCTCGGCCTTCCGGTTCTCGTCCCGGTCATTCCGGGCTTCGCGCGTACGGTCGGGTGTGCGCTCTGTCCGCTCGGCCGGCCGGTCGTCGCGCCGGCGGCCCGCATCCGAACGGGTGTTTTCGGCGAGATGGCGGGCAAACTCGTTCGCGGCGCTAGCGGTCGTCACACGGACGGAGCCGGGCTGGATCGAAAGCGCGTCGGAAGCTGAGTTGCGCTGCGTGGCCGAAGAAGACATATCCATTGGGTCACCTGGTCGAAAATGCGGTCCAGGCCCAAGGAAGCAAGCTGCAGGCCAGTGCTCCAAAAAGAAAAATCTCAATCAATTCATTGGCTTGGGCTTGACGTCGTGTGACGGTGCCCCGATATTCCCTGCCGACCCGGCAGCTTTTGCCGGGCAGGAGCCGCATCATGCGCATCGCTTTCGACGACAAGACGGGACTGAACAGCCTCGATCTTCCGGGCCGGCCGGAGGATACGCGGGTGGTCGTCGCCATGTCGGGCGGGGTGGACAGTTCCGTGACGGCCGCGCTTCTCAAGGAGCAGGGCTATGACGTGGTGGGGATCACCATGCAGCTCTACGACCATGGCGCGGCGGTGGCGCGCAAGGGCGCCTGCTGCGCCGGGCAGGACATCCACGATGCGCGCCGTGTCGCCGAGCAGATCGGTATTCCGCATTACGTGCTCGACTATGAAGACCGCTTCCGCAAGGAGGTGATGGAGGATTTCGCCTCTTCTTATGCGGCGGGCGAAACGCCCATTCCCTGCGTGCGCTGCAACGAGCGCGTGAAGTTTCGCGATCTCCTCGATACGGCGCGCGATCTCGGCGCAGCGGCGCTGGCGACGGGCCATTATATTTCGAGCAGGCCGGGCAAGGCGGGGCGCGAGATGCGCCGTCCGCGCGATCTCGATCGCGACCAGAGCTACTTTCTCTTTACCACCACCCGCGAGCAGCTCGATTTTCTTCGCTTTCCGCTTGGCGAGCTGACCAAGCCCGAAGCCCGGGAGCTTGCGGCGCGGATGGGACTCGGTGTCGCGCAGAAGCCGGACAGCCAGGATATCTGTTTCGTGCCGTCGGGGCGTTACACGACCATCGTGCAGCGGCTGCGGCCGGATACGGCGGAGCCGGGCGAGATCGTCCATCTCGATGGCCGCGTGCTTGGCCGCCATGACGGCATCATCAATTTCACGATCGGGCAGCGGAAGGGACTTGGCATCGGCGCCGATGGGCCCGAAAGCGAGCCGCTTTTCGTTGTGAGGCTCGACCCGGCCAAGCGCCGGGTGATCGTCGGCCCGAAAGGGGCGCTTGGAACGCGCCGGCTCCATCTGCGCGACGTCAACTGGCTGGGGGATGTTCCGCTTGCCGGGTTGCCGGCCGGCGGTGTTGAGATACTCGCGCGGGTCCGTTCCACGCGGGAGCCGGTTGCGGCAATCCTGGAGCAGGCCGCAGAGGGGGCGCTGGTGACGCTTGCCGAGGGTGAAGGCGGGGTGGCGCCGGGCCAGGCCTGCGTTTTCTACGATGCGGCGGATCCTGCCCGCGTTCTCGGCGGTGGCTGGATCGCGCGGACGGAAAGCGGTTGGCAGGCGGGACTTGAGGCGGGGCAGGGCGTGCTCGCAGCACAGGCCTGAAAACGCAATTTGGCCTTATTCGGCCGGGTATAGTGTTGCCGAACGGAACAAGAGCCTCCACAGTTGCTGTGTTGAATTCTAAGGGGTCGGGATTTTGAACGGAATCGCGCGTATAGACGAACAATCGGTCATCAAGGCCTATGCGCGCTGGGCGCCCGTTTACGATTTCTCTTTCGGTCCGATCGCCGATGCCGGGCGCAAGCGCGCCATCGACATCATCAACCGGCGCAAGGGCAATCTGCTTGAGGTCGGCGTTGGTACCGGCGTCGCCCTGCCGCGCTATGCGCCCCACCTCACGGTGACGGGTATCGACCTCTCGCCCGACATGCTGCGCATCGCACGTCAGCGCGTTCGCGAAAAGCACCTCGACAATATTGCCGCGCTCTACGAAATGGATGCCTCCGAACTCACTTTCGAGGATGCGTCCTTCGACACGGTGGTGGCGATGTATGTGATGACTGTCGTGCCCGATCCCGTCAAAGTGCTGCGCGAGCTCGAACGCGTCTGTGCGCCGGGGGGCGAGGTGCTCATCGTCAATCATTTCGCGCAGGACCACGGCTTGCGCGGCTGGGTCGAAAGCTTCATGGCGCCGGCGGCGAGAGCGCTTGGCTGGCACCCCGATTTCCGGGCCGAGACCATTACCGACGCGACGACGCTCGAACTCGTCGAGACGGTGAAACTCAAACCCTTCGGGCTTTTCACCATGCTGCGTTTCCGCAAGGCGGAAGCCGTGCAAGAAGAGCCGTCCGCAGAAGGCGTACAACCCGTCTGAGCGGTCCTGTTTCCTGCCCAATAGCTCGATTTGCGCGGGATTGGCGCGGGGCTTGCCCGCTTGCTTGACAGCCCGGCACGTCGCCCCTTATATCCGGGGCTTCCCGGCGCCTGACGGCGCGCGGGGGCGCGGTTTTCCGCGGCCTCATGGGGCGGAGTAGCTCAGTTGGTTAGAGCAGCGGAATCATAATCCGCGTGTCGGCGGTTCGAATCCGTCCTCCGCTACCATGGCTTCAGGCTGGTATTCCAAGGAGCCTGTTGCGCTCCGGTTCATCCAGCATTCCGCTCAGCAGGGCACAGTTCAGGCGGTGGCGTCCGCTTGAGCGCCACTGCAGGATCTCGTCCTTCTCCCAGCGGGCAATGAGTTCATTCATGTATTGACGCGAAACGCCGACCATCGAGGCGAGGTCCGCCTGAGAGAGACGGATGTCGAGTTCGGCAAAGTTGCCGGCGTAGCGGCCATGGGCCTTGGCAACCCTGAGAAGTGCCCCGCGCGGTTCTCACCGTCGCGTCGGAACGAGCCTCAATGGCGAGGCGGGAAAATTCGGCATTGATTTCGAACATGAGGCCGACAAGGGCGGCGAGTCCGTCGCGATCTGCGGCCAGGGTTTCGACCGCCGTGCGGTCGAGGAAGAGAGTGACGGCCGGGGAGTTCGCGCGCAGCGTCTTCGTGCGGCGCATGCTGCCGTCGAGAATGGGAGAGATGCCCGTCCAGGAGCCGGGGCCGAGACAGCGGAAGAAAATGCTTTCGCCGCCCTCGCCCCGCACAAACGCGCGGACATCGCCTTCGAGCACGGCGTGGATGCCATCCGCCTGGTCGTCGGCGCGGCAGATGAGGGCGTTCCGCTTGAAGGAGATGATTTCGCAACGCTCGATGATATAGCGTTGCGTGCCCGGCTGAAGCGATGCGAACCAGCCATCCTTCCGTGCATTGAGGAATTGCGCCGCGCGCTCCTTGTTCCATTTTTCCGGCTGCTTCTTTATTGCAGCGGCGTGTGTGTCCACGTGTACTTGCGCTATCGACCCATGCATCTTTGCCCAGCCTCTCAACTGTCTTCAGCCCGATTGCAACGCGTGATTCCGTTGCTTCATACGGGACCATAGGTCCGGCAGGTCTTCATCTCGTTATCAGTGGATGCGGCATAGAAACGCAATACGAAGGTATGTATACGACCGGCGCTCGCGCTCCAGCCCGGCCGGGCCGACCGACTGAAGCGCCGGTTTCAGCCGAGTTTCGTGCGACATAACGTCCGCCGGATGCCGGCATGTCAGCTAGCCGACAACAATAACAGCGCAATCTTCGCGGCGCGTTCTTGCGGTTAACGCCGCATTCAAAACCCACAGCGTACTGACAATTATACCTGCGGATTGCGGTTTCCCGCGAACGCATACGGCCTCCTGAGGGCGGGGGTCGTCCCGAGAATTTTCAGGCGCGGTGCGCCAACAGGCTTCAGGAGGCCGAATATGCTGAACGCCGTACGATCGATGTTCGAGAGCCAGGAAACGCGCGACGCTGCGGCGCGCCTGCAGCATGAAGTTGCGATGGGTAAGGCGCGGATCCGTGCGGTCGAAGCGACTTTCCCGGCGGTCGAGTTTTCCCCCGAGGGCCATGTCGTACGGGCGAACGAGGCATTTCTCGACGCGACCGGATACTCGGCCGAGGAAATCATGGGCGAGCATCACGCCATGTTTGCCGATCCCGCCTTTGTCCGCAGCCGCTATTACAAGGCTTTCTGGGACGCACTGAACCGTGGCGAGCGTGCCAGCGACAAATTCCAGCTTGCAGGCAAGGACGGACGGGAGGTCTGGCTGCAGGGTGCCTACTCGCCGATCCTGGGCGCCGACGGCAAGGTGGAATGCATCAGCTTTCTCGCCGTCGACATGACGGGCGCGGAAAGGGACCGCCGGGCGGCGGAAGAAGCGGGCTCGGCCAAGGCCGCCGAACAGGCGCGCGTCGTTTCCGCGCTGTCGGAAGGCTTGCGCAATCTGGCTGCAGGTCAGCTCTCTATCCGTCTTGATGAAGCTGCTGCCGCCGGCCATGAGGAGCTGAGGGACAATTTCAATGCAACGGCCGAGCGTCTCCAGAAGACGATCGAAGCGGTCATGGCGGCCGCGCGGAGCATCAGCAACGGCGCCGATGAAATGAGCCAAGCGACGGACGATCTGTCCCGGCGCACGGAGCAGCAGGCGGCGAGCCTTGAAGAAACGGCGGCGGCCCTCGAGCAGATCACTGCGACGGTGAAAAAGACGGCGCAAAATGCACGCGAGGCGAGCCAGATCGTCAATACGGCCCGATCGGCTGCGGAGAACGGCGGCGAGATCGTCGAAACCGCGATCCAGGCGATGGGACAGATTGAGCAATCGTCGAAGCAGATTACCGATATCATCAGCGTGATCGACGAGATCGCCTTCCAGACAAATCTTCTGGCGCTCAATGCGGGCGTCGAAGCCGCCCGCGCGGGCGATGCCGGCAAGGGATTTGCCGTGGTCGCAAGCGAAGTACGGGCGCTTGCGCAGCGTTCCAGCGAAGCGGCGCGCGAGATCAAGATCCTCATCAAGACTTCCAGCGAGCATGTCGGATCGGGTGTGCGGCTTGTCGGCGAGTCCGGCGAGGCGCTGCGGGATATCGTCAGCCAGGTGGTGGAGATCAATTCGCTCGTCACCGAAATGGCGATGGCGGCGCAGCAGCAGTCGACCGGCATCGAGGAAGTGAACACCGCCGTGTCGCAGATGGACCAGGTCACGCAGCAGAACGCCGCCATGGTGGAAGAAAGCACGGCCGCGGCCCGCAATCTCGCCGCGGAGACGGCGGAACTCGCCGATCTCGTCTCCTTCTTCAGCGTTTCGTCGGGTGCCGGCGAGCCTCTGGAGGAGGCAGCGGCAGCGCCTGCGAAGCCTGTGCTGCGCGCTGTGCCCAAGGCGCCGCTCCGGCCCGTCGTTCCGGCCGCGCGGCGGGGAGCTGCCGCTGCGGCGGCCGTCGCGCCCGCGGCAGAGGACGACGAGGACGATTGGCAGGAATTCTGAGCCGGTCACAGAGAAACAGGAGCAGAACCCATGTCCTTGTCCGAAGCCGAAGCTCAGGCAGACCGCGTCTTTGAATTGCCGCCCGTTCTCGACTTGCCTGCCGCGGCAGATCTTGCCACGCGCCTTGCCGAAGCTCTTGCGGCGCCCGGTCTCCTCGTCATCGATGCGGCACATGTGCAGCGTTTCACGACGCCCTGCCTCCAGGTGCTTGCCTCGGCCGCCTTGCCCGGCGAAACGGGCGAAAGGCCGGTCGCACTTCGTAATGTCCCGGACGCCATGTCCGAAGCTGTAGCCTTGCTGGGCCTCTCGACGGCGCTGGCGATCGAGGGAGAAGTTTAATGTCGAAGGTAGTCCTGACGGTCGATGACTCCAGAACCATTCGCGAGATGTTGCGTGCGGCGCTCTCCGATGCAGGTCACACGGTGTTGCAGGCGGAAGATGGCGTCCATGGAACCGAGGTTCTGGCGGACGCCGGCAACGTCGACGTCATCATCACCGATATCAATATGCCGCGGATGGACGGATACGGTTTCATCGACCATGTGCGCAGCAGCGAGTTGCATCGCGCCATTCCCATTCTCGTTCTGACGACCGAAAGCGAGCCTGCCAAGAAACAGCGCGCGCGGGACGCAGGTGCCACGGGCTGGATCGTCAAACCGTTCGACCCGGCGAAGCTTCTCGCCGCCGTGCGCCGCGTCGCGCCCTGAGGTTTATGCCCATGGATCCGATGGAATCGATCAAACAGACCTACTTCCAGGAATGCGACGAACTGCTCGTCGCCATGGAAGAAGGGCTGATCGCAATGGAAAGCGGCGAGGCGGATGACGAGATCATCAATGCCGTCTTCCGCGCGGTCCACTCCATCAAAGGAGGTGGCGGCGCGTTCGGCTTCGAGAATCTCGTTGCCTTCGCGCATATCTTCGAGACCGTGCTCGATCTGATCCGTTCAGGGCAGCTCGCGCCGGAGCCTGACGTCGTCAAGTGCCTTTTGCGGGCTGGCGACCTGATCTCCGACCATGTGGGTGCGGCGCGTAGCGGCGATACGTCCGGAATCGACGATGGCGACGTTAAGGAAGAGCTGCGCGGCTTTGCCGGCGAAAGCGGAGATGAGGGCGGCGAGGAAGATTTCGAAGGTCTCGATTTCGCGCCCATGCAATTCGCCTTTGGCGAGGAGGAGGCGGCCCCGAAGCTGCCCTCGGTCTGGCACATTCGCTTCGTTCCCCATGCATCGCTCTATGCGAAGGCCAACGAGCCCTATCTCATTCTTCGGGAGCTTGCCTGTCTGGGCGATATTTCCGTCGAGGCCGATCTCTCCCGCCTTCCGGCCCTTTGCAGTCTCGATGCCGAGGAAGCCTATATCGCCTGGAACATCGAACTCCGGGGCGAGGTCGAACGGCCGGCCATCGAGGAGGCTTTCGAGTTCGCGGCCGAGGATTGCGATCTGACGATCGAGCAGGCCGAGCAAGACCTTCCCGATCTCCCGGGCCTTCCGGACCCTCCCGGTCTGCCGGATCTCCCGGAGCTTGGGCAGCCAGAACCCTTGCCCGATCTTCAGGCAGAGCCGGTGAAGGCGGAAGCGCCTGCCGATGCGCCGGTCGAGACGCGCAAGGAAGCGGCCGCACCCGCTGTGAAGGAAGCGGCCCCCCAGACCATCCGTGTCGATCTCGACAAGGTCGATCGTCTCGTCAATCTCGCCGGTGAGCTCGTCATCACGCAGGCCATGCTCGCCCAGAGCGTACAGGATGCAGGCTTCGGCGCGACGTCGCGCCTTGGCAACGGACTTCTTGAGTTCGAGCATCTGTTGCGTGAGTTGCAGGAAAGCGTCATGGCGATCCGGACGCAGCCGGTCAAGTCCGTATTCCAGCGGATGCCTCGCCTTGTGCGCGAGCTTGCGGCGCAGACAGGCAAGCAGGTGCGGCTGCTCGTAGAGGGCGAGACCACGGAAGTCGACAAGACGGTTATCGACCGTATCGGCGAACCGCTCACCCATATGATCCGTAATGCGATCGATCACGGTCTCGAATCGACCGAAGACCGCATCGCAAACGGCAAGCCGGCGGAAGGCACGGTGAAGCTTTCCGCGGAACATCGCGGCGGCCGCATCGTCATCGAGATCGCCGACGATGGCGCCGGTATCAACCGCGCGCGTGTCCGCGAGAAAGCCCTGGAGAAAGGTCTGATCTCTCCCACGGCAACGCTGGCCGACGAAGAGATCGACAATCTGATCTTCATGCCGGGCTTCTCCACAGCGTCCACCGTGTCCAACATCTCCGGGCGCGGGGTCGGTATGGACGTTGTCCGCCGGAGTATCGTGGAACTGGGCGGGCGGATCGTCATCGTGTCGACGCCGGGCAAGGGAAGCCGTTTCGTGCTGACCTTGCCGCTCACCCTTGCCGTTCTCGAAGGCATGGTGGTGGCCGTGGGCGACCAGACCTATGTCCTGCCGCTCTCCAATGTCGTGGAGAGCATGAAGCCGAGCGCGTCCGAGATCGAGGCTTACGGCAGGGAGTGGGAGCTGCTCAATGTCCGGAATACCTATGTGCCGCTGATCAGCATCGGCAAACTGCTCGGGGTCGAGGGCGCCACGAAAGGCGTCGGCCAAGGCGTTGCCGTTCTCATCGAGAGTGAGGGTACGGGGCGCTTTGCACTCCTGGTCGATGCCATTCTCGGGCAGCGGCAGGTCGTTATCAAAAGTTTCGAGAACAACTACCGGCATATCGAGGGCATTGCCGCCGCGACCATCCTTGGCGACGGACGTGTGGCGCTGATCCTCGATGTCGACGGGCTGGCGGGGCTTTGCCGCGACCGCAGTGGCGGGGCGATGCCGGCCGAACTTCAGGCGACGGGAAGCTGATCATGGACCATCTCGACCCCAATGTGGCGGAAAGCCGGCGGCAGTTCATCACCTTCTGCACGAACGGGCAGGAGTTCGCCGCCGATATCATGACGATCCGGGAAATTCGAGGTTGGACGCCGACGACTCCGCTTCCCAACGCGCCGGGTTATGTGCGCGGCGTTATCAATCTCCGCGGTGTGGTGCTGCCGGTGATCGATCTGCGCGCGCGGCTCGGGCACGGCATGACCGAGACCAATGCGAAGCATGTGATCGTCGTCGTCAGGGTGGTGGACAGCGTGATCGGCCTGCTGGTCGACGCCGTCTCCGACATCATTACGCCCGAGGCATCGGACATCCAGCCGACGCCGGATCTCGCGCGGGACGCGGACAGCATTTTCGTCGAAGGAATTGCCGTGGTCGACGAGAAGATGGTCACCATTCTCAGCATGCGTCACCTGGTCGATTCCCTGCGCGAACATACGACGGTAGAAGCAGCGGTGGCATGAGCAGGAAGACATCATGACATCCGGCAGTAACGAGAGAATCCCGGTTCCCGATGGCGAATTCGCCTTCACATGGAACGAGTTCCGCGAGATCGCGGCACTCGTCCATGGCGAAGCCGGAATCGTGCTGTCGGAAGCCAAGGTGAATCTCGTCTATTCGCGTCTCGCCAAGCGCCTCCGCGCGATTGGCCTGCGGTCGTTCCGCGATTACTGCGAGCTGATCCGCAGCAAGGGCGGCACGGACGAACGCCAGGCCCTGATCGCCGCCATGACGACGAATGTGACCCGCTTCTTCCGCGAACCTCATCATTTCGATTATCTGAGGAAGGTGGCGTTCCCGCCACTGATCTCGGAGGCCCGGCGCGGCGGCCGTGTCCGCATCTGGTCGGCCGGCTGTTCATCGGGCGAAGAGCCCTACAGCATCGCCTTGACGCTGCTCGCCATGATGCCGGATGCGTTGTCGCATGACATTCTCATTCTCGCGACCGACATCGATCCGGAGATGATCGCACGAGGACGGGCGGCCACCTATTCGCGCTCGCAAGCAGACTGCATACCCGAGGAATTCCGGGCGATCGGGCTCGAACGCGGGCGCAGCGGCCCTGAATGCCGCACCTCGGAATGTGCCCGGTCGCTTATCCGATTCAACGAACTCAACCTTCTCGGCTCATGGCCGATGAGGGGAAAGTTCGACATCATTTTCTGCCGGAATGTCGTCATCTATTTCGACGAGCAGACGCAGGACGAAATCTGGAGACGGTTTGCCGATCTGCTGCCGCAAGACGGGCACCTGCTCATCGGTCATTCGGAACGCATCATGACCGACCGGCATCCTTTCGAGCTCGTGGCGCAGACGGCTTATCGCAAGCGGGGAAGCTGAAATGAAGAAAATGACCGTCCTGATTGTGGATGACTCGGCAACCATTCGCCGGCTGCTGACGGAAATCCTGTCGCGCGACCCGGAGATCGAGGTTGTCGGGCAGGCGCCGGAGCCTGCGGTGGCGCGGCGGATGATCAAGGAGCTCAATCCGGACGTCATCACGCTCGATATCGAGATGCCGAACATGAACGGACTCGACTTTCTCGAGAAGATCATGCGGCTCCGGCCGATGCCGGTGGTCATGGTTTCGACGCTGACGCAGCGCGGCGCGGAGGCGACGATCGAGGCGCTGGAGCTCGGCGCCGTCGATTATCACGCAAAGCCCGTGGACAATATCGCCTCTCTCATGGCCTCCGCCGCCGAGCTGACGGAAAAGGTGAAGACGGCCGCACGGGCGAAGGTTCGCGCGCGCTTCGCGTCTTCCGTCGCCAAGGCGCCGGTCGCCTATTCGGGTTCGGGCGCGGCCATCGTCGCGGTCGGTGCATCCACAGGCGGCGTCGAGGCGATGATGGAATTGCTGTCGCATTTTCCTGAAAATTGCCCGCCCACGATTGTCACGCAGCATCTGCCGGAAAGCTTCACCGCCAGTTTTGCCGCGCGTCTCGACCGGATTTGTGCGCCGAAAATCGCCGAGGCCACAGACGGCCAGCCGCTGATGCCGGGCCATGTCTATCTCGCGCCGGGAGGAAAGAAGCATCTGGAGATCACCGGTATCGGTCAGTTCCGTTGCAAGCTTTCAAGCGGCGAGCCGGTCTGCGGTCATACGCCGTCTGTCGATGTTCTTTTCCGCTCCGTCGCCCGCAGCGCCGGGCGCCGGGCCATCGGCGTGATCCTGACAGGGATGGGGCGCGATGGCGCCCAGGGACTTTATGAAATGCGACAGGCCGGTGCGTTGACGCTCGGCCAGGACGAAGCATCCAGCGTGGTCTATGGCATGCCACGTGCCGCCTTCGAGGCGGGAGCGGTCGAGCGGCAACTGCCCCTCGAAAAGCTTGGACCGGAGATCATCAGACAGTGCGGTTTGCGCATGGAAGGAGAACACTATGCCCGCAGCATCTAAAGTGAGAGCGGTCGTCGTCGACGACCAGATGACCATGCGTACGCTCGTGCGTACGGGTCTTCAGCAGATCGGTATCACGGAAATCCGCGATTTCGGCGGCGCGGGAGAAGCGCTGCAGAATCTGCGGACGCAGCCCGCTCATCTCGTCATTTCGGACTTCAATATGCCCGGAATCGACGGTCTTGAGTTCCTGCGCCAGGTTCGCGCCGATCCGCAGCTCAAGAACACGGCATTTCTGCTTCTGACAGGACGTGCCGACAAGGAACTCGTGCAGCGTGCAGCCCAGTACGGCGTGAACAACTACATCGTCAAGCCGTTCACGGTCGCCGGTCTCAAGCAGAAGCTTGAGCAGGTCTTCGGGCCGCTTACCTGAAGCAAGGTTGGTAGATGCGTGTACAAAGGACATCGCTGGAAGGAACGCCGCGCCGGTTCAGGAATCCGGCCGATGGCGACTGGTATGTCCAGGTCACGCAAGGCGAAACCTATGTGACGAATGTCGAGAACGAGGTGCTGACCACGATCCTCGGTTCCTGCGTGTCGGCCTGTATCCGAGACCCCCTCATCGGCGTCGGTGGAATGAACCACTTTCTGCTGCCCGATGAAGACCGGAGCGGACGCGACAGCCAGCGCTATGGCGTGCATGCGATGGAGCTTCTGATCAACGAGATCCTGAAGCGGGGCGGTGCGCGTCCGCGTCTTGAGGCGAAGATATTCGGCGGTGCGAGCGTCATTTCGTCCGTGACCCCGATCGGCCTGCGCAATGCAGCCTTTGCGCGCCAGTATCTCCTTGCCGAGGGCATCCGGATTGTCGGCGGCGATACGGGCGGCACGCGCGCCAGGAGAATCCAGTACAGGCCTGCCACGGGCCGCGTGCGGCAGCTTTTCATCGTCACGGATATGCGCCCGATCGTCGAGAACGAAGTCAGCAGCGCCAGGACCATTCTGGGAGGAGAGCCCGATGACGTCGAGTTGTTCTGAAGACTTGCCGCGGGTCGCCGCCGAGGAGACCGATCCCGCCGCGCGAATCGTTGCGTTTCTCTCTGCCGTGGCGGGTGAAGTCTCGGAGATTGCCGGCGGCATCGTCGAACTTGGCGACAAGCTTTCCGCGCGCGCTGCCGATGCGACGGGGCCGATGCGTCATTCGGACCTGCAGATGTTCGATCTGCTCGGCCAGAATGCGCAGGCGCAGGCGCGGCTTTTGACGGAAATTGTTCGCGTTCTTTCGGAGAAGGAGGCGGCGGGTCACACTTCGCTGAGATGCGCGGTGGATACCGTTCCCTTTCACAAGGCACGTCAGAAATTCCATGCGGTGCTCGATGGCACGCTGGGAGCGGCCGACATGATCGGCCTGGATGAATCCGGCGAAGATACGGACTGGTTCTAGAAGGAATAAGGCCGTGGCTAGATCTGCGAATGCAAATTTCTCGAAGGTTCAGGCGCTGATCGTCGACAGCGACAACTTCTCGGTCGAGATTCTGCGCCAGATCTTCGACGGCTTCGGCATGCCGGAAGCGGCATCCGCCTCCGATGGGGAAGCGGCAATGGCCGTGTTGCAGAACGGCAAGTTCGATCTTCTCGTTTGCGAGGCGATGTTGAAGGATATGCCGGGCGCCAACCTCGTGCGCTGGGTCCGGTCGCAGGCCAATCCGCGGCTGCGCTACATGCCGATCCTGATGCTGACGGGCCATACCCAGCTTGGGAATGTCGAGAGCGGCCGCGACAGCGGCGTGAACGTGGTGATCAAGAAGCCCGTTTCGCCGGTGGTGCTTTACGATCGTCTCGTCTGGGCTGCGGATTCACCCCGTCCTTTCGTCGAAACGGAAACATATGTCGGGCCCGACAGGCGCTTCAAGTTCACGGGCATGCCGGAAGGCGGCGGACGCCGCCAGACCGACCTCGTGGGCGATATCGGAGATGCGAAGGAACCCAATCTCAGTCAGGACGAGATCGACGGCTTCATGAAACCGGCGCGCATGATGGTGTTCGAATGAAGAAGTACAAGGCCGCCAAGCTCATATATCGCACACCGGAATTGCGCGCTCTGCTGCGAAGCCCGGGCGGCACGGCGCGCAAACAGGCATTGGCCCGCGCAAGCGAGAATGTCTGCCATCTTTCCGCGGACCTTCTTCCCGCGCTTTATGCCGAACTCGAGCGGGCAGAGGAGATCGTCGCGGCCGCACCGGACCCGCTGCCCCCGTCCTCCATGCGCGAGCTCTTCGAGTGTCAGAGTGTCATCTACAATCTCGCTGGGACGTTCGGCGAAACGGCGCTTCAGCGCATTTCCGCAAATCTGAGCGACCTCCTCGCGGACATGATCGAACGCGGCTCTTGTCCCTCCGAGCCCGTTCATGTGCATCTCCGGGCCGCGCATATGTTCGCCCCCGGCATGCCCCATGTCTCGGAAGAGGCGCTCGCCATGCTCCTTAACCATCTTGCATCGATCCGCGCCTTCCTGCGCGACGGCACGCGGGAGAAAATGCAGGCCTGATCGAAACCGGCATGCTTGTTGCTCTTTCGATGGCAATCCCGGCGAGCGGGCCCCTGGCCCGGCTCGATTGTGCCAAAATCGAACGAGGCAATGTGCAATGAAACAGATGCTGGCTTTTTCCCGGCGGCGCCTGGTCCTGACCGCTCTTACAGGAGCGGTGGCGGGCAGCGTTGGGCTGTTTGTTCTTCTCGGTGCGACGCCGGCCCATGCCTGTGCGTCCGGGGGCAATTACAACTTCAACTACAATTCGAACACCAACGTGAATGTGAACTCGAATTCCAACAGCAATTCGAGTTCGACCAGCGTCACGATTCGCCACAGCGTATCCGGTTGAGGTTCTAGAACGGGCAGGGCTGCGTGAAGCTGCAGTGCCGCCCGCCTGTGGGGTGGCGGAGACTTAGCGTTTCGGCATGGAGCTGCAGGCGGTCCGCCGCGGCGAGTGCTTCGCCCGTTGCATAGAAGCTGTCGCCCAGGATCGGGTGGCCAAGGCTCATAAGGTGAACGCGGATCTGGTGCGACCGGCCGGTGAGCGGCTGAAGCAGCAGCCGTGTCGCATTTCTCTCGCGCCCGATCACCCGCCACCCGGTGATGGCTTGCCGTCCATTCTCCATATCCACTTTCTGTTTCGGCCGCGCCTCGGCGTCCGTTGCGAGCGGGAGGTCGATCCGGCCGCTCTCTCCTTCCACTTGGCCCCAGACACGCGCGACATAGGATTTGGCGAGCGTCCGCCGTTCGAACTGCAGGCCAAGATGACGCTGCGCTTTCGCGTTCATCGCCATCACCATGATGCCCGACGTCTCGCGATCGAGCCGGTGCACCAGCCGGGCCTCCGGGAAGCGGGCTTTAGCCCTCGCTTCGAGGCAGTCCTGGTGTTCAGCCGGTTTGCCGGCCACGGAGAGAAGGCCGGATGGCTTGTCGAGCACCAGCAGGTCGTCATCGCAGTGCAGCACGCTGAGCCAGGGCTCGAGGGGCGGGCGGTAGAGAAAGGTTGCAGCGCCCTCCGCGATCATCGTCCGTATCCGGCGCGAATCAGCTCCCGTTTCGCCTCGGCCGACAGTTTCTTGATGGCGTGTTCTTCCCGCAGCGCGTCTGCCCGGCTCTCGAAGGGACGCGTGTAGACAACGCGCTCGGGCCTGTAGCTCCGCGTGAATTTGGCGCCTTTCCCTGCGGCATGGGCGCGGAAACGGGCCTCAACATCGCGGGCAATGCCGGTATAGAGCCTGCCGCCGGCGCATTCCAGGATGTAGAGATGCCAGCCGCCGGCCCCTGAACTTGTGCTTTCACCCTGCATGGCCCGTTCGATTTTCCTTCTGTTCCGGCCGCCAATCCCCTTATGCTTTGTTTCTATAGCTCTTGGGGAGGAGCGGGGATGAACGAGAATAGCACTCTCAGATATCTGGGCGAGGCTTATCGAGGCGTGAACTCCAATCTGGAATCCGTCTGGACCGTGCTCGGCAGCGACGTGGCGATGCAGTTCTATGCTGTCGGAGCGGCTGTCATATTTGCCATTTATTCGACCGGCATCGTGGTTCGGTCCATGCGGGATTTCGCCGGCGCCATGCGCAGCGCGCTTCGCCGCGTCTGACGAGCCGATAGCAGATGCCGCAGTGACGCCCGTCGGCAAAAAGTGTTAGATGCTCGCCAATGTGTAGTTCGGCAGCATTTACATGAAAAAGAGACGGAGCGGCGCAATCCGCGGCCTCGCGCAGGTCGGAACGCGCAAGAAGCCGGAAGGCAGCAGTTTCGGCGAAGTACTGGAGTCGCTTGGTGACCGCAGCTTCGGCTGGGGGTTCATGATTGTCGGTTTCATGAACATGCTGCCCTTGCCGCCGGGCACCAACATGATCCTCGGCCTGCCCATTCTTTTCATCGCGACCCAGATGGCGCTTGGGCGGCAGGCGCTCTGGTTTCCGGACTTCATCACGCGGCGTTTCATCGCGCGCAGCCGGTGGCGGGCCGGGGCACTAACGGCGCTTCCCATTGCGCGGCCGCTCTCCCGTTTCACGAGGACGAGATATACGAGCCTGTTTCAAGGGCGGGCGGAAACCGTGCTCGGCGTGCTCATGCTTGTGACCGGCGTTGTGCTTTGCCTGCCGATCCCGCTGACGGGCTGGCTTCCGGCGATTTCCTGCTTTGTCGTCGGGATCGGGCTTGTGGAGCATGACGGTGCGATCGTCGCGCTCGGCGCAACGGTCGCCATCGTCGCAATCGCGATTGCCGTTGCCATGGCGGCCGCGATCTATCTCGGAATCAGCTACGCGAGTTCCTGAAGCGGATCAGCCGAGATCGTAGCGCCCGCCGCGTTCGACGCCGCGCTTGTAGGCGGGGCGGGCATGAATCCGGTCGAGATAGGCATTGAGCCCGGCATAGGGAGAGAGCAGCCCGAGCGATTTGGCTGCCTCGAGGACGAAGACGATCTGGAAATCCGCGCCCGACAGCGTGTTGCCGACGAAGAAATCCCGTCCACACAGTTCACGGTCGAGGTAACCGAAATGGTTGGCGATTTCGCTTTCGAGCCGCGGGCGGAGCGGTGCTGCCGCATCGCCGAGCCGCATCGTGTAAAGTGTCAGCATGACGGGCAGCATGGCGGAGCCTTCGGCATAATGCATCCAGTGCAGATAGGCCACGAAGTCCGGTGAATCTTCCGCCGGCATCAGTTTGCCGCGCCCATATTTCCGGATCAGATATTCGACGATGGCGCCGGACTCCGCCACGGTCAGCCCGTTATCGGTGATGACGGGCGATTTGCCGAGCGGATGAACGGCCTTCAGATCGTCCGGGGCGAGGCTCGTCGTCGCGTCGCGCTGGTAGGATTTGATCTCGTAGTCCAGCCCGAGCTCTTCGAGCAGCCAGAGGATGCGCTGCGAACGGGAATTGTTCAGATGATGGACGGTAATCATGCTGGCCTCCCCAGTGCCGTTGCCGGAGGCGGCCGCCTTTATGCCGTCCTCAGGGCGTGGACGCTAAAGAGTTCCTCGTCGTCCGTCCAGACGTCCACGGGGGCGTAGCCTGCTTCCATCGCAAGTGCCTTGAAGCCGTCTATGCGATATTTGTGCGAGCTTTCGGTGTGGATTGTCTCGCCTTCGGCGAAGTGGAAGCTGTCGCGGCGAATGGCGATCTGCTGTTCTCTCATGCTCACAAGATGCATCTCGATGCGTTCCAGCGCCTCGTTCCAGCGCGCCTCATGACGGAAGGCCGCCAGGTCGAACGTGCCGCCGAGCTCGCGGTTGATACGGCGCAGGAGATTGAGGTTGAAGGCGGCGGTGACGCCCGCCGTATCGTTATAGGCAGCCCGCAGAAGACGAGTATCCTTCACAAGATCCACCCCGACGATCATGAGGGCGTCCTTGCCAAGAAGATCGCGTGCGACCCGCAGGAAGGAGACGGCTTCGGCCCGCGAAAAATTACCGATCGTGGAGCCCGGAAAGAAGCCGAGCGTGGTGCCATGCTCGATTCCCGGCAGCTCCGGCAAGGCGAAGGGCCGGGTATAGTCGGCGCAGACAGGCGCAATGTGAAGCTCCGGAAACCGTGCGGCGATGCTCCTGTTGGCGGCGAGCATATGTTCGCGGGAAATTTCCACTGGCAGATAGGCCGCAGGCGCTTCCAATGCGCGGAGCAGCAGGCGAATCTTCACGCCCGCGCCCGACCCGAGTTCCACAAGCCGGGCTTTCGGGCCGGCAAGCCTTGCGATATCGCCCGCATGGCGCTCCAGAATACCGAGCTCCGTTCGGGTCGGGTAATATTCCGGCAAGCTGCAGATTTCATCGAAGAGTTGCGAACCGCGTTCGTCGTAAAAGAACTTGCAGGGCAGGGTCTTCTGCGGGGCCGAAAGCCCCTTGATCACACTGGCATGGAACTCATCTGTGGTTGGCTCGAGATCCTGCAGCGCTTCGATCCGTCTTGTCTTGCTCATCCATCCTCCGCGAGGCGAAAGCCGCTGAACTGCCAGCGTGCAGCGGGGTGAAAGAAATTCCTGTAGGTGAGGCGCTCGTGGCCGGGCGGCGTGGCGCAGGAGCGGCCTTTCAACACCATCTGGTTGACCATGAACTTGCCGTTATATTCGCCCACGGCGCCCTTGGCGGCGCGGAAGCCCGGATAGGGCAGATAGGCGCTGCCGGTCCATTCCCAGACATCCTGCGCGAAGCCCGGTGCGAGAGGGCGGGGATGGCAGTTCCACTCTGCGCGCGTGGCACCGGGGTGGAGGCGGGCGGACGTCTCCCACTCGGCCTCGGTGGGCAGGCGTTTGCCCGCCCAGGCGGCGTAGGCCGAAGCTTCGTAATAGCTCACATGACAGACCGGCTCGTCCTCGCGAAGCGTGCTGCGCCCGTGAAGCGTGTAGGTCATCCAGAGTGCGCCTTCGCGCCGCCAATAGGCGGGCGCTTCCCAGCCTTGCTGCCGCACAAGGTCCCAACCGTCGGAAAGCCAGAATTCGGCCCGGCGATATCCGCCATCGGCGATGAAATCGAGATACTCGCCGACGCTGACCGGCCGGTTCGCGATCTGCGCCTCATGCAGGAAGGTTCTGTGCGCCGGACCTTCGTTGTCGTAGGCGAAGCCGTCGCCGCTATGTCCGATCGTGTAGACGCCCTCCGGGATGCGGTGCCATTCGCGCCTGGGGGCGGAGTCGTTGGCGGCGGGTCTCCGATCGCGTTCCCGGTAGACCGGTTGCAATGGATTGAGCGAGAAGGCGTGTTTGATATCCGTCAGGAGAAGCTCCTGATGCTGTTGCTCGTGATTGAGCCCGAGTTCGATGAGGGGGAGCGCGTCTTCGGGGCAGTTCTCGATGAAGCGCAGCATCGCCTCATCGACATGCTGCCGGTAGGCGCTTATCCCGACAGCATCTGGTCGTGTGATCATGCCGCGCCGTGGCCGCGGGTACCGCGCGCCGACAGCTTCGTAGTAGGAGTTGAAGAGAAAATCGTAGTCCTCATCGAAGACGCGATAGGACTCGGCGTGCGGCTTCAGCAGGAAGGTTTCGAAGAACCAGGTCGTGTGCGCCCGGTGCCATTTCGCCGGGCTCGCGTCCGGCATCGACTGGATGGTCTGATCTTCGGGGCTCAGTGGCTCCGCCAGGGCTTCCGTCGCCTGGCGAATATCCAGATAGCGCGTCCGCAGCGACTGCCGGTCCTCCGCGAGCGCAAGCGCGTGCCCGTCTTTCCGCGCATTACTGTTTTCACGCTCTCTGGATTTCGGCATGTCCGCGCACCCATGCGTGCTGTTTCGTTCCTCAGAAAACTCGCGCAAGCAGGGTGAGTTCCAGGCTTTTTGCCTGTGGCGCAAACAAAAAGGCCGAACCCGCAGGTCCGGCCTTCGCATATCCGCACATGCGGAATGTCTTATGCAGCGGTGAGGTTCGCCGCCGAAGTCTTGCCACGCTCGGTCACGAGTTCGTAATTGATCTTCTGACCTTCGTTGAGCGTGCTCATGCCGGCGCGTTCAACAGCGCTGATGTGAACGAAAACGTCGCGACCGCCATCGGACGGCTGGATGAAGCCGTAACCCTTCTGCGTGTTGAACCACTTCACGGTACCTGTAGCCATTTCTAAGTCTCCTGGCGCATTTACATGCGGGATTCACCGCGCGCCCATCGCGCGGCGTGTACAACCTGGTCTTTGGAGTCTTGAAAGGCCCTGAGGGCAACGCAGCCAAGGCAGGCCAAAAGTGAGATTGCCGGGCAAGCCAACAGGATTGGGATGTCCAAGTCAAATCAATTCGGCGGGTGCGGATCAATCGTTGCGGCGGACCTTGGCGTGAACCGCGTCCAGCGCACGGTCGATCGCGTCCTTGGCGCTGGCCGTCATGCCGCCGCGTTCATACTGGCGCTTCACCAGTTCTTCGAGCCGCGCCACCATCATGTCGATGCTTTCGCCTTCACGCCGCACAGCGAAACCGGGCGGGGGAATGCGGTCCGCATCTCCGTATTTGTTGATCCAGTCCTCGAAACGGCGCGCCGCATGCAGCACTTCGTAGAACTGACGGCCGGTATCGCCATCGCGGTTGAAGAGCGAAATTGCCGCCGCGCCGAGCGCCACGGGGGCGAGCAACACATCCTTCAAACTGTCGAGAAGGAGTTTGCCCTGCAGCACGACAAGGTCGCGCAGCAATGTCCACCGTGTGACGGAAGGTGATCCGGTCTTCACAGGCTCGATGGAAGGGGTGCCGCTCTTTGCCGACATTTTCCGGGCCTGCTGCCGAGAGACTTAACCGTCGATATTCTTGCGGACAAAGGTCACGGCGTAAAAAAGCTCGCCTTCGAAAAGGTCCTTCGGCGCGCCCATGCCTTCGATCATCTGGAACTTGCGCTGAACGATCTGGCCTTCCATGCGGTAGCCCTTTTCGCTCATGTTCCGGCGGTGGAACTCCATCGCGGCGGGGGTGAAATCCCGGGCGAGAACGGTGATGCGTTCGGGCAGGTCGCTCGTCTTGGTCTCGTCGGCCATCGGTCTCTCTAGCTCTGTTATTCAGCGTGGCGCCGGCTGTCCGGCGGTTTGCGGGGCAGTATGGGGCGGGGGGGCCGCCTTGTCGATACCCGGACTGCCGCCTCAGAAGAAGGGCGTGGAAGGTGCCGTAAGGGAGGCGGCCAGCAGCATCAGGCCGAGCAGCAGAAGGGCGATACCGCCGGCCAGCCGGAGGGCGAGTTCGATGCGTTGTGTGCGGGGGCTGTCGACCGTGCCGGCCAGCCGAAGCGCCATGTTCTTGGAAAAGACCGTCAGTATCGCGAGCGTCGAAACGGTGATGGCGGTGCCGACCGACATGACGACGGCGGATAGCGCGCCGACCGCGAAGGCACCTTGTGTCAGGGCGAACAGCAGCACGAGGATCGCCCCGCTGCAGGGCCTGAGGCCAACCGAGAGGATCATGGCAGCCATGGCCTTCCAGTCCCGCGCTGCGCGGATCTCGGCCGGCGTCGGCATATGCGCATGGTCGTGGCCATGGCTGCAACCGGCTCCATGGTCGTGGTGGTGGTGATGACCGTGATCATGCCCGTGCCCGTGCGAATGCGGGACATGTCTCCTTGCCCTCCAGCGCTGGACGGCCTGCCAGATGAGCCAGAGACCGACGCCCGCAATGAGAAGGAAGCTTGCCCATTCGATAAAGGGAACCGCATCCGCCGTGGCCCGGCTCGACAGGCCGATCAGCACCGCGAGAATGCCGACGACGAGAATCGCCGTTACGGCCTGCGCAAAGGCCGAGAGGAAGGCGAGCAGAATTCCGCGCCGCACCTCCCGTTCGTCGGCAAGGAGATAGGATGTCACCACGATCTTGCCATGGCCGGGGCCGGCCGCATGGAAGACACCGTAGAGAAAGGAAATCGAGACGAGGCCCCAGACGGCGGCCGGGGATTGCTGCAGATTGACGGCGCGCAGCGCGCCCGCCATGGCGCGGTAATATTCCTGCTGCATCGAGATGACGTAACGCATGAAATCCGCGAAGAGGCCGGGCTCGGGCGGCGGTGCGGCTTCCGTCCCCGGCACGGCGAAGGGGCTCTGTGCCAGTGCGGGCAAGGCGAGGCAAAGGGCGGCGAGCGCCGCTACTGCGATGGTCCTGCCTCTCATGAGCCCGGCGGACAGGTTACGGTGACGATGGTGGCGAAGTTGGCGCCGAGGCGTGAATTCGGGTCGGTGAAGGCCGTTTCGGGAAGGCCGATCCAGACATTCTCCACATTGGGTGTCTCGCGTTTCAGCGTGCAGCCCTCCGGTACCTTGCCGGTCATGCGAACCGGATCGGTTTTCTCGTAATCGATGGAGATGTAATAGGACGGGTCGTAGATGCGCAGCTTCGCCGGATGCGCCGCCGCCGGGAGTTGCGGCGTTTCGAGCGGCACGCGGAAAGAAAGCGACAGTCTTCCGGTTTCATCGTCCCAGGCGGACTTGCCGTCAAGCGCAGCACCGAGGGGAGCGGCTTCTCCGCCGAAAGTCAGTTCGGTGAAGTAGTCCCATTCGGCGAGGTTCTGCAGATTGATCTCTGCGAGCCCCGCCAGCCATTCCTCGTCATAGCCCTTGTCCGTGCGTGCGGCGCCTTCGACGGCAAAGGCCGAATAGAACTCGTCGAATATCCAGACGATGCCGACGGCTTCGATGCGGCCTTCATCGTCGAAGACAAGCTCGCTGCGCATGTCGATCCAGACATGCGGGTGAGCCGTGGCGGACGGGGCAGACAGGCACAAGGCAGCGAGCGCGATGAACGCCGCCGCGATGGTTGTCTTGACCTTTCCCCGTCCGGACACTTTGTCTCAATACCCTTCGAGAGTGGCGAAACGCTCGCGATGGAAATTGCCGTCGCCGAAGCTGGCGGCTGCGACGCGGGCCCGCTTCATGAAGAGGCCGACATCGAACTGGTCGGTCATGCCCATGCCGCCATGCATCTGCAGGCCTTCATTGGTCATGAGCGTCGCGGTGTCCGAAAGCCGCGCCTTGGTGAGGCAGGCGATCAGCGGCACGTCGTTGCGCCGCTCTTCAAGCGCGGTGAGGCCGTCGAGCACCACCGAACGGCAGAGCTCGATCTCGGCGAAGAGCACGGCCATGCGGTGCTGCAACGCCTGGAAGGAACCGATGACCTTGCCGAACTGCTTGCGCTCCTTCAGATAGGCAAGCGTCGTGTCGAAGGTTTCCTGGACGAGGCCGAGCATCTCCGCCGAGAGGCCGATGCGGGCGATGTCGAGCACCTGTTCGAGAACATCGTTGCCGCCATCGATCGAGCCGAGCACGGCGGAGGACGGAACGGAGACGTTCCTGAACTCGATATTCGCGGCATTGCGGCTGTCGACCATGTGGGTCCGCGTCACCGTTACGCCATCGGCCTTCGGGTCGACGAGGAAGAGTGTGATGCCGGAGCGGTCGTTGTCGGCGCCGCTGGTGCGGGCGACCACGATCAGCTGGTCGGCCACGTGCCCGTCCAGGACGAAGGTCTTCTTGCCGGTGATGCGGAAGGACGAGCCGTCCGCTTCGGCGCGGGTCGCGATCCGCGACGGGCTGTGATGCGGGCCTTCCTCGAGCGCCAGCGCCATGATGCGGTCGCCCGCGGCGATGGCCGAGAGGATTTCCTGGCGCTGCGTTGCATTGCCCGCGAGCTGCACGGCGGACCCGCAGAGAAGGACGGTCGAGACGAGCGGCGTTGCGGCGAGCGTGCGGCCGGCCTGTTCGAGCACGAGGCCGAGGCCCACGGGGCCGAATTCGGTGCCGCCATACTTCTCGGAGATCATGATACCGGCGAAACCGAGATCGGACATTTCCTTCCAGGCGGCGCGGTCGAAACCCGACGCATCCTTGCTGTCGCGAAGTTTCCTGAGATTGGCGACGGGAAGGCGCTCCTGAAAGAACTGCGTTGCGGTGTCGCGCAGGAGCTGTTGCTCCTCGGTGAGTACAAGTGCCATTTGTTCAATATTTCGTTTGTTGTTTCGAAATGCCGGATACGGGGCGCGCGGTGAGGCGCGCGCCCTTCGAATGACGTCAGTCGGGCAGGCCCAGAACGCGCTTCGAGACGACGTTCAGCTGAACTTCGCTGGTGCCGCCTTCGATGGAGTTCCCCTTCGAGCGGAGCCAGGAGCGCGTGATGCCGATTTCATCGTCGTTGAAACCGTCGCCTTCCCAGCCGAGCGCCTGCGTGCCCATCAGTTCGAGCAGCAGTTCATAGCGGCGCTTGTTGAGCTCCGTGCCGTAATATTTGAAGATCGAGCTTGCGGCGCCCGGGCCCTGACCGGCTTTCGCCTCTTCCATCGAGCGCTGCATGGTGAGGGCGAAGGCCTTCGAGTCCATCTTCTGACGGGTGATGTGGTCGCGGAGCTGCGGGCTCGCGATACGGCCATCGACTTCGCCGAAATATTCCTTCGCCACCTGGTCGAGGCCGCCAAGGCCGCTGCCGGAGCCGACGCCGCCAAGGCCCATGCCGGAGATCATCTCGCGCTCGTGCTGCAGCAGGCGCTTGGCGATGGTCCAGCCCTTGTTCAGTTCGCCGACGAGATTGCCTTTCGGCACCTTCACATCGGTGAAGAAGGTTTCGCAGAAGGGCGAGGCGCCGGAGATCATGGTGATCGGGCGGGCTTCCACGCCGGGCGACATCATGTCGAAGAGCAGGAAGCTGATGCCGTCATGCTTCGTCGTCGGGTC
>PNMC01000010.1 GCA_013823365.1 Parvibaculum sp.
AGTGTGTGTAGGATTCTTCACTGGCGCCTATTCGCAGCAGGACGGCGGAGCAAGTATAGTTCAAATCCTCCTTTCTTTATTGGGCCTTTTCGGAACTATTATTTTACTTGGACTGCGGGCCAGGATGATTTTGACTTGGCTTGAATACATGGAAGCGAAGGCTTTGTATAAGCTCTTTGAAACCTCCCATAGGGTCGGAAAAGCAGTGCATGTAGCTCTTTACCTCTACACTGCCGCTGTTCCCATTTGTCTGTTCTCTCTCCCCTTTCTTTTTTCGACCGATTCAGGCTCGACGTACCCATCGGGCACGTATGCCGCGCAGATCGGCCTAGGAGTTGCTGGATCGATCGTCGCCATCGCTATTCGATACAAAAAGCATCCTTTCGCCAGCCACCTCACATTTCTTGGCGATGCTCGTGGAGCGCATGCGACACCCTGAACGTGGAAGTAGGGATATACTTCTTACCTCCATTGCACCCCGCGTGAGCCTGCCTATACTGGCCGCAAATTGTACCCCTTCAATCGGGGCGGACGGCCGGGGGCCGTCAGGGGATGCATACGGGGAGTAATCGATGAAGCGCCGTTCGTTTCTGGCAGGCGCCGGCCTGACAGGCCTTGCTGCCGCCACCTTGCCCGCGCCCGCGCTGGCGCAGGGCAAGCGCCAGCTCAAGATGGTCACCACCTGGCCGAAGAATTATCCGGGCCTTGGCGTATCCGCCGAACGGCTCGCTATCCGCATCCGCGAAATGACGGATGGGGACCTCGACATCAAGGTCTTCGCGGCGAACGAACTCGTGCCTGCGCTCGAATGCTTCGACACGGTTTCCTCCGGCGCGGCCGACATCTATCACGGCGCGGAATATTACTGGCAGGGCAAGTCCAAGGCCTTCAACTTCTTCACCGCCGTTCCCTTCGGCATGACGGCCGCCGAAATCAACGCCTGGATCTATCATGGCGGCGGCCAGGAGCTCTGGGACGAACTTTCCGCCCGGTTCAAGATCAAGGCCTTCATGTGCGCCAATACGGGCACGCAGCTTCCCGGCTGGTATCGCAACGAGATCAAGTCGCTCGACGACCTGAAAGGCCTCTCGATCCGCATGCCGGGTCTCGGCGGCGAAGTCATGCGCCGGCTCGGCGCCGCATCGGTCACGCTGGCCGGGCCCGATATTTTCCCCGCCCTCCAGAACCGCACCATCGATGCCGCCGAATGGGTCGGCCCCTGGAACGACATGGCCTTCGGCTTCTATCGCCTCGCCAAATATTACTATTGGCCGGGATTCCACGAGCCGGGATCGAGCCTCGCCGCCGGCTTCAATCTCGATGTCTGGAACTCCTTCACGAAGCAGCAACAGGCCATCGTCCGGGCCGCCTGCGCCGCCGAGAACGACTATACGCTGGCCGAATACAACGCCCATAATGGCGAGGCGCTGAAGACCCTCGTCGAAAAGCACGGCGTCCTCGTTCGCCGCTTCCCGGACGACGTCGTCGCAGCGCTCAAGAAGACGTCGCGCGAAGTGCTGGAAGATGCGGCGAAGGAAGATGCCTTCACCGCCAAGGTCTATGAGAGCTTCCGCAACTTCCTCGACACCACGAGCGAATGGACCCGCATCGGCGACGAAGGCTTCGTGGAGGCGCGCCGCGACTGACGCGGTGCCATGGGAAACAGTCCAATGAAGGCACTCGTCCGCATTGCCGGCTGGATCGACGCCCTGAACGAACATGTCGGGCGCGCCGTCTCGCTGCTCGCGCTCGCCATGGTTCTCGTCCAGTTCATCGTCGTCCTGCAGCGCTATGTTTTCGGCATCGGCTCGATCTTCATGCAGGAGTCCATCGTCTATATGCATGGCACGCTCTTCATGCTCGTGGCGGGATACACCCTCCTGCATAACGGCCATGTCCGCGTCGACGTCTTCTACCGGACGATGCCGCCCAAGGCGAAGGCCTGGGTCGATCTTCTCGGCACGCTCTTCCTGCTTTGGCCGGTCTGCTACCTCATTTTCACCGTCTCGCTTCCCTATGTCGGCGCCTCATGGGCGGTGCGCGAAGGCAGCCGCGAGACGAGCGGCATCCAGGGCGTCTATCTGCTGAAAAGCGTGATCATCGTCTTCGTCGTGCTGCTCGCCCTTCAGGGACTGTCCCTGATCGTTCATGCGATGCGCATCCTCGCCGGGAAGGAAAAACCCGTCGAGGAAGCCTCGCCCATCCTCTGAAGGCCGCCCCAAAATGGAGCTTCGCGCCAGTCTCGACATCCTGATGTTCGTCACCGTTTGCGCGGTGCTGCTCACCGGATTTCCCGTGGCCTTCACGCTCGCAGGCGTCGCCCTTGCCTTCGGCGTCATCGGCATCGTCTTCGGCGTTTTCGATTTCGGCTTCATGGCCGCCTTGCCGCAGCGCATCTACGGCAACATGACGAACGATGTGCTGATCGCCGTGCCGCTCTTCGTCTTCATGGGCACGATGCTGGAGCGCTCCAAGGTCGCCGAGGACCTGCTCGAAAACATGGGACGGCTGTTCGGCCGGCTGCGCGGCGGGCTCGGCTATTCGGTGTCGATCGTCGGCGCGCTTCTCGCGGCCTCGACCGGCATTGTCGGCGCGACCGTCGTCACCATGAGCCTGCTCGCCCTGCCTACCATGCTGCGGCGCGGCTACGACCCGTCGCTGGCTACGGGCTCCATCGCGGCTGCCGGCACGCTCGGCCAGATCATTCCGCCCTCGATCGTGCTCGTGCTGCTCGGCGATACGCTCGCCAATTCCTATCAGCGCGCGCAGCTCGACCAGGGCATCTTCTCGCCGGAAACACTGTCTGTCGGCGATCTCTTTGCCGGTGCGCTTCTGCCGGGTCTTATGCTGGTCGGCTTCTACATCCTCTATCAGATCGTTCGCGCCGCGCTCGACCCGAAATCCTCGCCCGCCATGCCGGTCGATGACAGCATCCCGACCGCCGAACTCTATCGCCGCACGCTCCGCGCGCTGATACCTCCGGTCGCGCTGATCATTGCGGTCATGGGTTCGATCCTTGGTGGTATCGCCACGCCGACCGAAGCCGCTGCCCTCGGTGCCATCGGCTCGATCCTGCTTGCCGGAGAGCGCGCGGGCGGCATGAAACGCGCCGTGCGCATCGCCGCCCTTTCGCTGATCGCGCTGCTGATCCTGACCTCCTTCATGGATCTCCGCACCGCCCGCAGCGAAATTTCGACCGCAGACCAGATCGGCATCTGGGCCGCCTATCTTCTCTGCACGCTCGTTGCGATCGGCCTTGCAGCCTCCATCTGGCGCCTCTGGCTGAGCGGCGTCATCGGCGAGGTCACGCAATCGACAGCCCGCATCACCTCCATGGTCTTCGTGATCCTGATCGGCGCCGCGCTGTTCAGCCTCGTCTTCCGGGGGCTCGGCGGCGACGACACGGTGCACGAGTTCCTGAATTCCATGCCGGGCGGCGCCACAGGCGCCATCATCACCGTGATGGTGATCATGTTCCTGCTCGGCTTCTTCCTCGATTTCATCGAGATCATCTTCGTCGTCGTGCCGATCGTGGCGCCGATCCTGCTGATGATGGGTGTGGACCCGGTCTGGCTCGGCGTGATGATGGCGCTGAACCTGCAGACCTCGTTCCTGACGCCGCCCTTCGGCTTTGCGCTCTTCTATCTGCGGGGCGTCGCGCCGGAAAGCGTCACCACCATGCAGATTTATCGCGGCGCGATACCTTTCGTAGGGCTTCAATTGCTGGCCATTACCGTGGTAGCCATGTTCCCGTCGATCGCGACCTGGCTGCCGCGCCTCCTCTTCTCCACCATGTGAGTACAATGTCCGCAAAAGACCCGAATGAAGCCGCACAGAACGCCCGCAGCAATCTCATTCGCATGTCCCTCGTCGTCATGGCCATGACAGGCCTGATCGCGTTTATGATCGGCACAGGACGCGTCCAGCTATATGATGAACCCATCGAACTGACGGTGCAGGTCACGCAGCCCAGAAGCTGGACCGAAGCAGGGCCGCTCATCCTCGCAGTCAAGACCACGCTCGCCAACAATACCGGCGAAGCCATGCCGCTCGAAATCGGCTCGCAATGCAACATCTTCCGCTGGTTCCTGACGGACCGGGACCAGAATTTCGTCCAGTCGCAACGCGGCGACGAAGCCTGCCTCGACGTGCCGATGCGGGGCGAACTCGAAGGCAAGCATTCCATCTCGGGCGAATACACGCTCGAACTCGACCCCGCCCGCGTGAAGCCCGGCGATTACATTCTCTTCATGAATTATTGGGGCCATGAGAGGCGCGAGCCGATCACCATCAGGTGATCCGGCTCAGGGCGCCCCGAAGCCGCCGCCGAACTTGTGCCCCACGGGGAAGCCCTTGGGCGGCAGGCGGCCTGCCTGCGCGCGCTGCCCGAGCCATTCCTTCAGCGCATCGAATGTCCGCGCGCGGTCGGAGCGGTCATAGGCGATGAGCCCCTGTTTCAGCGTGAAGGTCTTGATGTCGCCGAGGCCGCCATCCTTGTAGCGCTGCAGGCGCACGCCCTTGCCGCGCGTCATCTCGTTCACTTCCTTGAGCGGGAAAACGACGAGCTTGCGGTTCTCGCCGATCACGGCCACATGATCGCCCTGCACCACGGCGCAGGCGACCGCTTCATCCGTACCCGAGACGTTCAATATCTGCTTGCCGGCGCGGCGCATCGCGACGACCTCGTCCTCCGGCACGATGAAGCCATTGCCTTCATGCGAGGCGATGATGAGCCTCCGCCCCGGCTGGTGCACGAAAAGCGCCACGATGTCGCGGCTCTCGTCGAGGTCGATCATCAGGCGTACCGGCTCGCCATGCCCGCGCCCGCCCGGCAGCTTCGCTGCGTCGAGCGTGTAGAAGCGGCCATCCGTCGCGAAGAGAAGGATTTTGTCCGTCGTCTCCGCATGAAGCGTGAAGCGCGGGCCATCGCCCTCCTTGAACTTGATATCGGCGTCGGCGGCGAGATGCCCCTTCATCGAGCGGATCCAGCCCTTCTTCGAGCAGACGACGGTGATCGGCTCCTTTTCGACCATCGCCTCGACCGGCACATATTCGACTTTCGGCGCATCGGAGAACGTCGTTCGCCGCGCGCCGAGCTTCGTCTTCGGGCCGAATGTGTTGCGCACCTCCTTGATCTCTTCGGACACGCGCTCCCACTGCTTCGCATCGGACTTCACCAGCGCCTTGAGGTTCTTCTGCTCGGCGGTGAGGGTCTTGTGCTCGCCCCTGATCTCCATTTCCTCAAGCTTGCGCAAGCTCCGCAGGCGCATGTTGAGAATTGCTTCCGCCTGATTGTCGGTCAGCTTGAAGCGCTTCATGAGCGCGGGCTTCGGCTCGTCCTCCTCGCGGATGATGCGGATCACCTCGTCGAGATTGAGATAGGCCTTCAGATAGCCTTCGAGCACTTCGAGCCGCTTCTCGATCTTGTCGAGGCGGAAGTTGGAACGGCGGACGAGCACGTCCTTGCGATGCTCGAGCCAGGCCCGGAGCGCCTCCCTGAGACTCATCACGCCCGGCACCTGCCCCGCCGAAAGCACGTTCAAATTCAGCGGAAAGCGGCTCTCGAGCTCCGTCGCCCGGAAGAGCGACTCCATCAGATGTTCGGGCTCGACCGTTCGGGACTTCGGCACCAGTACGAGGCGGATTTCCTCCGCGCTCTCGTCGCGCACATCTTCCAGCAGGGGCAGCTTCTTCGCCTGCAGGAGTTCGGCGATCTTCTCGATCAGCTTCGACTTCTGAACCTGGTAGGGAATTTCCGTGACGACGATCTGCCAGAGCCCGCGGGGCAGCTCCTCCTGCTCCCAGCGCGCCCGCACGCGGAAACCGCCGCGCCCCGTTTCATAGGCCTCGATAATCGCCTCGCGCGGCTCGATCACGATGCCGCCGGTCGGGAAATCGGGCCCCTGCACGAAGCTCACAAGCTTTTCCGTCCGCGCATTCGGATATTTGATGAGATGGAGCGCCGCGTCGCAAAGCTCCGCCGCATTATGCGGCGGAATGCTCGTCGCCATGCCGACCGCGATGCCGGAGGCGCCATTGGCGAGAAGCTGCGGGAAGGCCCCCGGCAGCACCATGGGCTCCTTGTCCTCGCCATCGTAAGTCTCGCGGAAATCGACCGTGTCCTCGTCGAGCCCGTCCAGCAGCAGCGCTGCGACGGCGGTCAGTCGCGCTTCCGTGTAGCGCATGGCGGCCGCGTTATCGCCGTCCACATTGCCGAAATTGCCCTGCCCGTCGACCAGCGGAAAGCGCACGGAAAAATCCTGCGCGAGACGCACCAGTGCGTCATAGACCGACTGGTCGCCATGCGGGTGATAGCGGCCGATCACGTCGCCGACGACGCGGGCCGACTTCTTGAAACCCTGCCCCGGCTCCAGCCTGAGCTGCCGCATCGCAAAGAGTACACGCCGGTGCACCGGCTTCAGCCCGTCGCGCACATCCGGCAGCGCCCGATGCATGATGGTCGAGAGCGCATAGGCGAGATAGCGCGTCTCCAGCGCCTCGCGCAGATTGATCTCGTGTTCGGGCTCGGGCGGCGGTGCGACTTTGGTCATGATATTCCGGCGCTAAAAGTAGTCGTCATGACCCGCTTTATGCGGGTCATCCACGTCTTTCTTCTACGTGAAATTAGAAAGACGTGGATGGCCCGGACAAGCCGGGCCATGACGAAATAAGGAACTGACAGCCAATATACCAGCGATTCGCCTCTCACTCCGCCCAGGCCGCGATCTTCTCCATCAGGCGGAGCCGGGCATCGGGCAGATGCCGGCCATGCGCGGCAAAGAGATGCCTCTCCAGAAAATGCCCGGTGAGCCTGAAACCTTCGGCCACATCGGCGGGTGACGCTTCGCCCGCCTGCGAGCCGACGAGAAAGCCCGGCAGCCGGAACAGCCGGTCCTTGTAGGGCTCGCCCGCCGCCCGGCTCACCGCGCCGCCGCTTTTCGGCGACACATAGACGAGATCGTCGCGAACGCCCGTCGCCGCGCAGCGCGTGAGATCGAGCCCGAAACCGAGTTCCTGCAACAGCCCGAGCTCGAAACGCACGAAAATCGCCGGCCAGACTTCCCCGTCCTGCAGCGTTTCGAGCAGCACTTCATAGCCATCGTAAAGGGCGGGATGCGCCTCCCGCTCCGGCACGATGCCGCAAACGGCGCTCGCCGCGCTGAGCGCCAGGAGCGCCAGCGGATCGTCCATCAAGAGGCCCGCCAGCGGGCGCACGAGCTCCACCTGATAGGTGCCGAGATGATCGGAAAGCCGCGCCCGCCAATGCGCATTGAGCTTGTTGCCGGGTTGCAGCACGCTGCGCATCCGCGGCCCCGCGCCGCCATGCACCAGCCCCAGATGCCGCCCCTGCTCCCGCGTGAAGAGTTCGAGGATCGCGCCCGTCTCGCCATGAGCGCGCGCCGACAACACGATCCCCTCGTCACGCCAGTCCATGCACGGCCCTCACCCCTGCGGGAAATCGAGCCCCATCTCGCGGTAGCGCTCGCGATCGTCGGACCAGTTCTCGCGCACCTTCACGAAGAGGAAGAGATGCACTTTCGTCTCCAGCATCTCTTCGAGCTCCTGCCGCGCGAGCTGCCCGACCGTCTTGATCGTCTGCCCGCCCTTGCCGAGCGCGATCTTCTTCTGGCTGTCGCGCTCGACGAAGATCACCTGGGCAATACGGATGGAGCCGTCTTTCTTCTGCTCCCATTCCTCCGTCTCGACGGTCAGCGAATAGGGCAATTCGTCATGGAGACGGAGAAAGAGCTTCTCGCGCGTGACTTCCGCGGCGAGCGAACGGAGCGGCACATCGGCCGCCTGATCCTCCGGATAATGCCACGGTCCCGCCGGCATCATCTTCGCGAGATGACGGCGCAGATCGGCAACGCCGCTCCCTTTCATCGCCGAGATCATGAACGTATCGGTGAAAAGTCCCGTCTCGTTCAGCCGTTCGGCGAGCTTCAGCAGCTTCTCGCGCTTCGTCGCATCGATCTTGTTCAGAACGAGGATTGCCTTCCGCCCCTGCGACTTCAGCCCCTCGATGATCCGTTCCAGATCTTCCTCGCGCTCATATTCGGCATCGACCATGAGGATGATGGCGTCCGCATCGCCCGCCCCGCCCCAGGCGGCATCGACCATCGCCTTGTCGAGTCTGCGCTTCGGCTTGAAGATGCCCGGCGTATCCACGAACACGATCTGGGTATCGCCTTCCATCGCGATGCCGCGAATGCGCGAGCGCGTCGTCTGCACCTTATGCGTGACGATGGCGACCTTCGAACCCACAAGCTGGTTCAGAAGCGTCGACTTGCCCGCATTCGGCGCGCCGATGATGGCGACGAAGCCGCAACGGGTCTGCCCGGCCTCGGCCTGCGGCATATTTTCAGATGTCTCTTCCATGATGCCGTCTCAATAGCATATCGGCGCGAGCCGCGCTCAGTCTTCGTCCTGCCAGAGGCCGAGTTTTTCGAGCATCGCCCGGGCGGCCGCCTGTTCGGCCTGCCGCTTCGAGGCGCCTTTGGCCATGAGGGCCGCCTGTCCCTCGACCTCGACCGAAACGGTGAATTCCGGCGCATGGTCCGGGCCCGTTCGCCCGGCAAGCGCATATTTCGGCACGGGCCGCCCGGCGCCCTGCGCCCATTCCTGCAGCGCCGTCTTCGCATCCTGCGGCACCTTGCCCGACCGCTCGATCAGCGCCGCCCATTCGGCGCGGACGAACCGCTCCGCCACCTCATGCCCGCCATCGAGGTAAAGCGCCGCGATCAGGGCTTCGCAGGCATCCGCAAGAATGGCGGCCTTGCGCCGTCCGCCGGCCTTTTCCTCGCCGCCGCCCATAACGATGTGGCGGCCGAGGCCGAGCCGCTCCGCCACCTCGGCGCAGGCTTCCTTGCGGACAAGCGCATTGTAGCGCACCGCGAGTTCGCCCTCATCCGCCTGCGGAAAGGCCTCGAGCAGCCACTTCGCGATGGCGAGACCGAGCACCCGGTCGCCCAGAAATTCAAATCTCTGATAGTTGCTGCCCTCGGCGCTCGGATGCGTCAGCGCACGCCGGAGCAGGCCCTCATCGGCAAAGCGATGGCCGAGCCGCGCCTCCAGTTCCGCGCCTACTCGACCCATTTGCCGATGCGGTCCCAGCGGATGGCCGAGGGCCACTTCCAGATTTGCCAGATGGCTGCGCTTCCGTCTGCGGAGAAGAAGACGATCTCGGCCCTGCCGACCAGGTTCTCGAAAGGCACGTAACCCACCGACTCGGCCACGCGACTGTCGCTCGAATTGTCGCGGTTGTCGCCCATCATGAAATAATGCCCTTCAGGCACCTGATAGGGCCCCGCATTGTCCCATACGCTATCCCTGATCCGGTCGAGCGTGAGATAGGAAACGCCATTCGGCAGCGTCTCCTTGTAGCGGGGAACGCGGCGGACATTGCCGAAAGCATCGCGCTCGATGAAATCGTCCACCCGCATGCGCGGTACTTCGCGGTCGTTGATATAGAGGATGCCGCTGCGCATCTCTATCTTGTCGCCGGGCAGGCCGATGACGCGCTTGATGAAGTCGGTGCGGTTGTCGATCGGCTGCTTGAACACGGCGATGTCGCCCCGCTCGGGCGGCACCCCGGCGATCCGGCCGCTGAGGATCGGCGGGCTGAACGGCAGGGAGTGCCGCGAATAGCCGTAGCTGTATTTCGAGACGAAGAGATAGTCGCCGATCAGCAGGGTCGACTCCATCGAACTCGACGGAATGAAAAAGGGCTGAAACAGCAACGCCCTGATGACCATGGCGATCAGCAGCGCATAGATGATCGTGCGCACATTCTCGGACAGCGAACTGCTGCGTAATTTTCGCGCATTCTCGCCCATCGAGACTTTCCAGTCCTTCGCCATGCCTTGAAAGCTCCCCTGCACCCGCCGGACCATAACACATGAATGGCCCGTCTGTTCCTGTCCGGTTTCGCGCGGCCTTATGTCTTAGGCACGGCAGAAATAATGACGAATGCCTGCGCGAGCGGGTGATCGTCGGTGATTGTCAGATGAATGACCGGCGCCATGCCGGACGGTGTAATCTCGTGAAGCCTGTCGAGCGCCCCGCCCGTCAGGGCCATGGTGGGCTGGCCGCCGCGCATATTGACCACGCCCATATCGCGCCAGAAGACGCCCCGCCGCAGCCCCGTGCCGAGCGCCTTGGCACAGGCCTCCTTGGCGGCGAAGCGCTTCGCATAGGAAGCCGCCCGCATGCGCCGCGCCTCGGACTTTCGCTGTTCGACTTCCGTGAAGATGCGCTGGACGAAGCGGTCGCCAAAGCGCTCCAGCGTCTGCTCCACACGCCTGATATCGATGATGTCGTTGCCGATGCCGATGATCATCGGGCCTCTTTCCCGCCTGCGCTCGCGATCCCGGGACGGGCCGCGTCCATCGCCGCGCGCATCAGGCGGATGCTCTCCGCAAGGCCGACGAAAACCGCCTCGCCGACCAGAAAGTGCCCGATATTGAGTTCGGCAAGATCGGGGATCGCTGCAACCGGGCCGACCGTGTCGAAGGTGAGCCCGTGGCCCGCATGAACTTCGAGGCCGAGCGCCGCACCATCCGCCGCCGCCTTGCCGAGCCGCGCGAGCTCCGCATCGCGCTTCGCATGCTGACGCTCCAGTACCGCATCGCAATAGGCGCCGGTATGAAGCTCCACGACCGGCGCGCCGAGCGAGCGCGCCGCCTCGAGCTGACGCTTCTCCGCATTGATGAAGAGCGAGACACGAATGCCGGCGTCGGTCAGGCGCTCCACGATGGGCTTGAGATGATTGTGCAGCCCGGCCGCATCGAGCCCGCCTTCCGTCGTCACTTCCTCGCGCCGCTCGGGCACGATGCAGCAGGCATGGGGCTTGTGCCGCAGCGCGATATTGAGCATCTCGGGCGTTGCCGCCATTTCGAGATTGAGCGGCAGGCCGATCTCTTCCATCAGCCGCGCAATATCCTCGTCGCGGATATGCCGCCGGTCTTCGCGCAGATGTGCGGTGATGCCATCGGCGCCGGCTTCCGCCGCGAGCTTCGCCGCCCGCACGGGATCGGGATGATCGTTGCCGCGTGCGTTCCGGATGGTGGCGACATGGTCGATGTTGACGCCGAGGCGCAGATAGCCCGGCACTGTCTTCTCGTTCATACAGCCTCTCCCTTGCCCGTCTCCAGAGCCGCGGCTTCGGCGCGCTTCGAGACGGCGGCTTCGGCACGTGCCCGGGCGCGCTCCTCAAGCAGCTTGCGCCGCTGTGATTGATAGGCTTCGACGCCGCTGCGCGTAATGACATAAAAGACACAACCCAGCACAATTCCGACCGGAAGCGCCCCCACAAGCAGCGGCACGATGTGCGGCAACAGCCGGTCGAAGGCGCCGGCCTGCTGCACCACTTCCTCGATCTCGGGATCGACATGGCCCGGAGGCGCGCCGACCATGAACTTCCCCACCTCGAAAACGACGAAGAAGATGAGCGGAAAGGTCAGCGGATTGCCGACGAATGTGCCGAGCGCGCTCGCCACCAGGTTCCCCCGGATCACCCAGGCGACCAGCATGGCGAGCAGGATGTGGAAGCCGAAAAACGGCGTGCAGGAGGCAAAAACCCCCGCCGCAACGCCGAGCGCAATCGCATGCGGCGTGCCTGACAGCCGCCAGACGCGCCGCCACCCATACTGAAAGGAACGCTTCCAGCCCGAACGGGGCCAGAAGAACTCCCTCAGCTTCTCAATAGGGTGAAGGTCGACGCGGCGGCGGAACAAGATGGAACCTCATGCCAGATGCCGGCTTCCCGGCTTGGTCGCGGGCAGAGCCGCAAGCTCCTTCGGCAGCTTGTCCGCGGGATAGGCAGGAATGGCGATCCGCGCCAGCGAGATGAGCCTCGTGCCGACCTTGGCCTTGCCGCCCGAACGGTCGATGAGGCAGGCCGCCGCAACGACTTTTGCGCCGGTCTTCTTGATCGCCTCGATGCATTCGCGCGACGACAATCCCGTCGTCACGATGTCCTCGACCATCACCACGCGCATGCCCTTTTCAAGATGGAACCCGCGGCGAAGCGCGAATTCGCCGTTCTCCCGCTCGACATACATGGCCGGAACCTTCATGTGCCGCGCGGTCTCATAACCGGGAATGATGCCGCCCACTGCAGGCGAAACGATGGCATCAATAGGGCCGTTCACTTCTTCGGCAATTTTCGCCGCCAGCGCCTTGCAGAGCTTCGAGGTCCGCGCGGGGTTCATGAAGACCAGCGCCTTCTGCAGGAAGACCGGGCTGTGCAGCCCCGAAGACAGGATGAAATGACCTCTCAGCAGCGCACCGGCCTTTTCGAATTCCTTGAGAACCTTGTCTTGATCCATTTCTTCACCGGCTTCTTCTTTTGAGTGTGGAGGTCAGTTCCGTTCAGCGCCGCGGGCGGACCACGGTATTGACGCAGGAAAGTCCGTTCAGCGCGGACATGATCCGCGTCAGATGCTTGAGGTCGCGCACTTCGAGATCGAGCTGGATGTCGTAGAAATCCGCATCGCGCTGCGCAAGCGAGAGATTGGAAATATTGCTGCCATAGTCCGCGATCAGCGTGGCGATATGACCGAGCGAGCCGACCTCGTTCTTGGCCGTTACGCGCAGGCGCGTCGGAAAAGTCTGCGGATGCTCGGGATCGATGTCCCAAGTGGCATCGATCCAGCGCATCGCATCGCCGTCGTATTCTTCCAGCGCCGGCGCATCGATCGGATAGATCGTCACGCCCTCGCCCGGCATCATGATGCCGACAATACGCTCGCCGGGCAGCGGGAACATCTCCGGCGCGAAGCGGATCGCGAGGCCAGATGCCCGGCCGGTCACCCGCACCGATCCCCCGCGCTCGTCCTTGCCGTTCATGCGCCCGTTGCGCTTGCGCCCGCCCTTCGCCGCGCCGTCTTCGGGATAGACCGTCTGCAGCACCTGTTGCGGATTGAGCGTGCCGTCGCCGACGGCAGCCAGCAGCTCGCTGATATCGTGCTTGCGCAACGGCCCGAGTGCGCGCTCGAGAATTGTGTCCGTCGCCTCGCGCCCTGCCGCCTCGAAGGCAGTTTTCACGATCTGACGGCCCAGCTTGCTGAACTCGGCCTGCTTCGTCGCGCGGATCGAACGGCGAATGGCGGAGCGCGCCTTGCCGGTCGCGACGACCGCTTCCCAGGCCGGCGAAGGCTTCTGCGCCTGCGACCGGATGATCTCGACCTCATCGCCGTTTTCAAGCTTGGTGCGCAGCGGCATGTGCCGTCCGTTGATCTTGGCACCGACACATGTGTCGCCGATCTCGGTATGAACCGCATAGGCGAAGTCGATCGGCGTCGCGCCGCGCGGCAACGTGATGAGCATTCCGTTCGGGGTGAAACAGAACACCTGGTCGGAATACATCTGGAGTTTCGTATGCTCCAGGAACTCTTCCGGCGAGGCGCCATGCTCCAGCATTTCGATGAGCTGGCGAAGCCATTTGAAGGTCGCCGCGAACTCGTCCGACGCATCGGTGCCGCCCGCTTCCTTGTAGAGCCAGTGGGCGGCGATACCGTATTCGGCGACCTCATGCATTTTGCGGGTGCGGATCTGCACTTCCGCGCGCTTGCGCTGCGGGCCGATCATGGTGGTATGCAGCGAGCGGTAGCCGTTCGCCTTCGGCGTCGAGATGTAATCCTTGAAGCGGCCGGGCACCATGGGCCAGCTCGTGTGCAACAGACCGAGCGCCCGGTAGCAATCCGGCACATCGTCCACGATCACGCGGAAGCCGAAAATATCGGAGAGCTGCTCGAGCGAGATCGCCCGCCGCTCCATCTTGCGCCACATCGAATAGGGCCGCTTCTCACGCCCGAGCACCTCGCAGGAGAGGCCGCCTTCCTCAAGCTTGGTTTTTATTTCATCGGCGATCTTCTTCACCGCATCGCCGGTCGACTCGCGGAAATCGTCGAGCCGCCGGATGAGAGCTTCCCGCGCTTCGGGATTGAGTTCCTTGAAGGCGAGGTCTTCGAGCTCCTCGCGGATTTCCTGAATACCCATGCGGCCGGCGAGCGGCGCATAGATTTCCATCGTTTCGAGCGCGATCCGCTGCCGCTTCTCGGCAGACGAAATGAAATGAAGAGTCCGCATGTTGTGCAGACGGTCCGCGAGCTTCACCAGCAGCACACGGATGTCGTTCGACATGGCGAGGAGGAACTTGCGGAAATTCTCCGCCTGCTTCGACCGCTCGGAGGTGAGCTCGATCCGCGTGAGCTTCGTCACCCCGTCCACAAGGCCCGCCACCTGCGGCCCGAACAGCTTGGTGAGCTCGTCCATCGTCGAGCCCGTATCCTCGATCGTATCGTGCAACAGCGCGGTCACGATCGTCGCCGTGTCGAGCTTGAGATCGGTCAGGATGCCGGCGACTTCGATCGGATGCGAGAAATAGGGATCGCCGTTGGCGCGCTTCTGATTGCCATGCTGCTTCATGGCATAGACATAGGCGCGGTTGATCAGGGCTTCGTCCGCCTTCGGATCGTAGCCGAGCACGCGATCGACGAGCTCATACTGACGCAACATGCCTGCGATTCTCCCGTGTCCTTCCTTGACACAATCCTAACATTCGCGGACGCCGGCCATGCGGCCAAATAGCACCCGCCCGAAACGAAAAGCGCCGCCCCTTACCTTGCGGCCGGGCGGCGCTTGAACTGAATAGCTCTGGGCCTTGAAAGCCGGGCTCCGGCGCTTCTCGCCCGTCCTCAGTCTTCCCCGTCCATGTCGTCCGCATCGGCGGATTTCTGCTGCGGCGAGTCGATCTGGCTCTGGATGGCGCGCAGCAGCTCTTCCTCACTCATGCGATCGCCGCCGCCTTCGGCCGAGCCGAACGTATCCTGTACCTCGACGCTGGTCTCGCCCGCCATGAGAAGCTGCATGTTCTCGACTTCGGGCTCTTCCGTGTCGACCCGGCTCTGCATGCTGCCGATCAGGTCTTCGCGCAGATTGTCCGGCGTGACCGTCCGTTCGGCGATTTCGCGCAGCGCCACGACAGGGTTCTTGTCGTTGTCGCGGTCGACCGTCAGTTCGGCGCCGGCCGACATGGCACGCGCCCGGTGCGCCGAGAGCAGAACGAGCTCGAAGCGGTTGGGCACCTTGTCGACGCAGTCTTCAACGGTCACGCGGGCCATGCATGAAACTCCAGTATGCGGGATCCAATTTGGCCCTGTATGTAGGGGCTCGACCCGCAGAAAGCAAGCAGGAACAGGCTCTTACAGCCTATTTTGAGACGATTTCAGCCGCCGGTCCGGCGGATTTGCGCGAGTTCCGCGGGCGGCAAGGCGGCAATCAGCCGCTCCACGCCCTCCCCGGTCACCGGATGCCGCCAGTCAGGGGCCACATCCCGGAGCGGCACAAGGACGAACCCCCGGCTGGAAATACCCGGATGGGGCAAGGCAAGCGGTGCCCCCGGCACCCCGCTCCGGCCACCGCTGCCGGGCAGAATCGCTCCCCGGCAGTCCAGCAGGTCGAGGTCGATGACCCTTGGCGCCCATCTGTCCCGCCGTACCCGGCCGAACAGCGCCTCCACCCGGTGCAACCTGGCAAGCACCCCGGCAGGCGGCTCCGCCGCCGCAATTACCGCAACCGAATTAACATAATCATCCTGCGTGTAGTCGGCGAGCGCCGGCGTCCGGTAGAAAGGCGCCACCCGGATGACCTGCAGACCGAAGGCCGGCATAGCGGCGAGCGCCGCCCTGAGCGTTGCTTCCGGCCCGCCGCCCGGACCCGGCAAGTTCGCGCCGAGCGCTATGAGGATTGGGGACATCGCCATGGAACCATCATCCGAAAGAATATTTGAAAGCTGAGTACCCGCACATCCTCTCCGCTCTTGCCGGAAAACTTGCGCGATCCATCATTGAAGTTCTAAGTCTCTGCAGAAGAGCTTTTTGCTTGCGGCGACTCGCCTTCAAGACTTTTCGCATAATCGCATTTGCCGGTGGAGCTGTTTGAATGATCTTTTATCCGCATGAACGAATTGCGCTCTTCATCGATGGCGCCAATCTCTATTCCGCCGCGCGCGGCCTCGGCTTCGACATCGACTACAAGCGCCTGCTTGAGTATTTCCGCGGCAAGGGCACGCTTATCCGCGCCTTCTACTACACCGCCCTGCTTGAAGATCAGGAATATTCGCCGCTCCGCCCCCTGATCGACTGGCTCGACTATAACGGCTATTCGGTGGTGACGAAGCCCGCGAAGGAATTCACCGACGCCACCGGCCGCCGCCGCGTGAAGGGCAACATGGATATCGAGCTTGCGATCGACGCGCTCGAAATCGCCGACAAGCTCGACCACATGATCCTCTTCTCCGGCGATGGCGACTTCCGCCGTCTCGTCGACGCGCTTCAGCGCAAGGGCAAGCGCGTCACCGTCGTCTCGACCATGCGCAGCCAGCCGCCCATGATCGCCGATGAACTGCGCCGCCAGGCCGACCAGTATGTCGACCTCGAGTCCATGCGCGACACAATTGGCCGCAGCCACACCGACCGCCCGGCGCCGCCGCTCCGCAATGACGACGATTACGACTATGACGATGAGGACGAGCTGGACAACCGCCCCGCCCGGGCCTGACGAAATGCCATCTCCCGTTCCGGCGGAAGCTCCGCTCGACTGCCCGCTCTGCCCTCGCCTCGTCGCCTATCGCCGCGACAATGATGCGGCCCATCCCGACTGGTTCAACGCCCCCGTCCCGTCCTTCGGCGATGCGCGGGCACGTCTTCTCATCGTCGGCCTCGCGCCGGGCGTGCAAGGCGCAAACCGCACAGGCCGCCCTTTCACCGGCGACTATGCGGGCGACCTGCTCTACGGCACGCTGCTGGAATTCGGCTTCGCCAAGGGCACCTACGACGCACGCCCCGATGACGGGCTCGAACTCAAGGGCGCGATGATCACCAATGCCGTGCGCTGCGTGCCGCCGCAGAACAAGCCGACGCCCGCCGAAGCGAAGAACTGTCTCGGCTTCCTCAAGGCCCGCATCGCCGCGCTGCCGGACCTGAAAGCCATTCTCGCGCTTGGCCGCATTGCGCATGACGCGGTGCTCTCGGCGCAAGGCCTGCGCAAGGCGACGGCCGCTTTCGGCCATGGGGCGACACATGAACTTGCCGGCGGCGTAACGCTTTTCGACAGCTATCATTGCTCGCGCTACAACACGAATACGCGCCGGCTCACGCCGGAAATGTTCCACGGCGTCTTCCGCGACATCAAAACCCATCTCGGAAACTGAAGGGCCTCAGCCCTTCTCGCGCATGAGCCGCGCCTTGTCGCGCTCCCAGCTCCGCTCTTTCAGCGTCTCGCGCTTGTCGGCGAGCTTCTTGCCTTGTGCGAGACCGATCTCGACCTTCACGAAGCCCTTGTCGTTGAAATACATGCGGAGCGGCACGATGGTCATGCCCTGCCGCTGCACGGCCGCCACCAGCTTGTCGATCTCGCGCCGGTGAAGCAGCAGCTTCCGCGGCCGCCGCGTTTCATGGTTGAAGCGGTTGGCCTGCAGATAGACCGGGATATAGGCGTTGACCAGCATGATCTCGCCTTCCCGCGTCGCATGAGCATAGGCTTCGTTGAGACTGCCCTGCCCCGTGCGCAGCGACTTCACCTCGCTGCCCTTGAGCTCGATGCCCGCCTCGAAGGTCTCCGTAATACTGTAGTTGAAACGCGCCTTGCGGTTGTCGGCAATGATCTTGCTGCCGTCTCCGGGCTTCCTTTTGGCGCCGCCGCTTTTGGAGGACATGACTCCCGCGTTTCCTTCCCGCCCCTCAGTTGAGGAGCCCGGCGCTCCGCATCGCGTCCCGGACCTTGTCCTGCACGGGCGCACTCGCCGTCACGAGCGGAAGCCTGATTTCGTTCTCGCACAGGCCGAGCAGGCTCGCGCCATACTTCACCGGCGCCGGATTGGGGTCGATGAAGAGCGAATTATGGAGCGGCATCAGCCGGTCCTGAATCTGCAGCGCCTTGGCATAGTCGCCTGCCAGTGTCGCTTCCTGGAATTCCGCGCAGAGCTTCGGCGCGATATTCGCCGTGACCGAGATGCAGCCGACGCCGCCATGCGCGTTGAAGGCGAGCGCGGTCGCATCCTCGCCCGAAAGCTGGCAGAACTCAGGCCCCATGGCTTGGCGCTGCAGGCTGACGCGCGCGATATTCGCCGTCGCATCCTTCACGCCCACCACATTCTTCAGCTCGAAAAGCCGCGTCATGGTCTCGAGCGAGATGTCGACGATAGTTCGCCCGGGAATATTGTAGAGGATGATCGGAATATCGACGGCATCGTTCACCGCCTTGAAATGCTGGTAGATGCCTTCCTGCGACGGCTTGTTGTAATAGCCGGTCACGCTGAGCACGGCATCGGCGCCCGCTTCCTTCGCGAAAGCGGTCAGCTCGATCGCTTCGACCGTATTGTTGGAACCCGCCCCGGCGATCACCGGCACCCGGCCGCGCGCGGCCTCGATGCAGAGCTTCACCACGCGCTTGTGCTCGTCATGCGACAGCGTGGGCGACTCGCCCGTCGTGCCGCAGGGAACGAGACCATGCGTGCCCTGCTCGATCTGCCATTCCACGAGTTTCACGAACGCGGCCTCATCCACCTTGCCATTCTTGAATGGCGTTATGAGTGCGACGAACGATCCCTTGAACATGGCTTTGGCTCCGTTACCCCGGATTAACCCTGCCGGGGAATTTTTCGGGCGTCTCCCGAAGGCGCGCAACATAACCGCAAGTCCCCGGCCCGGCAAGAAATCTGCCGGTTTTCCCGGTTTCTGTTGCAGCGCGCCGGGAAGCGCGATTAGTCTCGAATTAAAGGACAGAATGGCAGGCTGAGGCTCAAGGCCGCCACTTCGTCGGCGGCGCCTCGCCCGGCCCTTCCCGGCCGCAAGCGCAGGCGGGATTCGGTTTCTTCTTTATGGATAGGCAATTTGAAGCCCATGTTCTCGGCGAAGCGTTTGCGGGTTGCGGTTCTTTCCCTCGCGGCGCTCGCCGTCATGCCCGCGGCCGGCTGGGCTTCCGCCGTGCCCCTTGCCCGGCCCGACGCCGGTAAACCGGCAAGCGCCCCCGCAAGCGCCGCAGCGCCCGCCCGCCCGGCGGCCAGCGCCGCGGGTACATTTTCGGGTATCGGCGCGGCCGAAATGACGGCGCTCCGTGCCGCCTATGCCGAGTCGGACCGGGGCAACTGGCCGACCGCCACGAGGCACCTGTCGCAGGTCTCGGACCCTGTCGCCATCAAGCTCGTTACCTGGTCCCGCCTCATCTCGGACAACAGCACCGCAACCTTTGCCGAAATCGTCGCCTTCACGGACGCCAATCCGGACTGGCCGCGCCGGGCGACGCTCGATCTGCGTGCCGAACGGGCCCTGCTCGGCTACCCCATGTCGAACGAGGATGTGGTCGAGTGGTTTTCAGCGACCGCCCCCGCCTCCGGCGAAGGCCGCATCCGCTATGGCAAGGCGCTCCTCGACATGGGACGGACCCAGGAAGGCGCCGAGTGGATTCGCCGCGCCTGGGTGGAAAACGATTTCTCCGCCGCACGCCAGAAGGAAATCCTCGCCGCCTTCGGCCAGCACATAAATACCGAGGCGCAGCAGAATCGCCTCGCCCGCCTTCTCTGGGAACGCCGCACGACGGATGCGCGCTCCACCGCTGCCCTTCTCGGGCAAGAGGCCCGCGCGCTCGCAGATGCCCGCATCGAGCTGATCGCCGGATCGAGCCGTGCCCAGACCGCGCTCTCGCAGGTGCCTCCGGCGCTCCGCGCCGATCCCGGCCTTCTCTATGAACAGGTCCGCTATGAACGTCAGCGGGGCAACGATCACAATGCCCTGCCGCTGCTGCTGACGGCACCGACCGAACCGCACAAGCTCGTCCGTCCCGAAACATGGTGGATCGAGCGCCGCATCCTGGCGCGCAAGGCGCTGACGGAAGGCCTCTATATGCAGGCCTACCAGATCTCGGCGGGCCATGGCCTGAGCGAGGGGGTGGACTTCGCCGATGCCGAATTCATGGCGGGCTGGATCGCGCTGCAATTCCTGAACAAGGCGGACATTGCCTACGGGCATTTCCGCAAGCTTGAAGCGGGCGTCTCGACACCGATCAGCAAGTCGCGCGCGGAATACTGGTCTGCCCGCGCTGCAGCCGCCGCCGGCAAGCAGCAGGAAGCCGACCGCTACTTCAAGGCGGCTGCCGCCTATCCGACGACATTTTACGGCCAGCTTGCCACGGCAGCGCTTGCAAGCCGCGGCGGCGATGCGAAGCTTGCCCTGCCGCCCGCGCCCGCGCGCGATGCCGACATGCTCAAGCAGTTTTCCGGCCGCGAACTCGTGCGCGCCGCGCGCATCCTGAAGGACGCGGACCGCGAGCGGGAACTCTGGTCCGTCATGCTGCATCTGTCGACGACGCTGGAAACCAAGGCGGAACTCAGCGCGCTGTCCGACCTTGCCGTCAGCTTCGGCGACCGCAAGCTGTCGCTGCGCGTCGCGAAGAATGCGCTCGCCCGCAACATCATCGTCACCGACCATGCCTATCCGACCGATGCCATGCCCTCATGGACGCACCGCGGACCGCCCGTCGAAAAGGCACTCGTTTACGGCCTGTCGCGCCAGGAAAGCGAATTCGATGCCAATGCACTGAGCCCCGCCGGTGCACGCGGCATCATGCAGCTCATGCCGGGCACGGCCCGTATCGTGGCAAAGCAGGTCGGCCTTCCCTACAACCAGAGCCGCCTCAGCGATCCCGTCTATAACGCCACGCTCGGCGCCGCCCATCTCGGCGACCTCGTCGAGAACGAGTTCGGCGGCTCCTACATCATGAGTATCGCCGCCTACAATGCCGGCTCCTCGCGCGTGCGCCAATGGGTCGGCCGGTACGGCGACCCGCGTTCGACCGCCGTCGATCCGATCGACTGGATCGAGAGCATTCCGTTCTCCGAAACGCGCAACTATGTCCAGCGCGTGATCGAGAACATGGAAGTCTATCGCGGGCGCCTCAGCGGCTCGCCGCAGCCTGTCCGCATCGATCAGGACCTGCGCCGCCACACCGGCCCGGTTCCGATCACGACGCCCGCCCCCACGCCGCGGCCAAGCAATGTTCCGCTCGCACCGCCAACCGCAACACCGGCCGCCGCCGTTCCGGCTTCCCCGTCGCCGACGCCCATTGCCTCCCCCGGCAGCGCCATGTCGCCCGTCGTCGAGGCGGAAGACCGCTGACACAATCTTGCCGCTTGCCGTCCGCCCCCGCGCCTGCACATGATCGCCTTCCTCGAATGCCGGGAGACCAGAGCATGGCAGCTGCCTATCGCGACCTTTTCTACACGAGCCAGGACGGGCTGAAGCTTTATGCGCGCGATTATGGCGACCGCACCGCGCCGGGCGTTCCGGTCATCTGCCTGCCGGGTCTTACACGCAACTCGAAGGACTTCGCCGCGCTCGCCGAGCATCTCGCGCCGAAGCACCGCGTTCTCTGCGCGGATTTCCGGGGCCGCGGCCGCTCGGCTTACTGCGACAACTGGGCGGATTACACGCCCGCCCATGAGATGATGGACACGCTCGACCTCATGGGCGCGGCAGGCGTCGGACAAGCGGTCTTCATCGGCACCTCGCGCGGCGGCATCGTCACCATGGCGCTCGCCGCCTTCCGCCCCAACGTCATCAAGGCCGCCGTGCTGAACGATATCGGCCCCGAACTCGAACAAAGGGGCATCGAGCGGATCGCGGGCTATGTCGGTGTGATGGAGGTGCCCGCGACCTGGGACGAAGCGGCGGTGAAACTCCGCGTGATGAACGAGCGCGAGTTCCCCTCCCTCACGGCGGAAGAATGGCGCGCCTTCAGCCGCCGCACCTTTGCCGAGGAACATGGCGCGCCGAAACTCGACTACGACCCCAGGATCGGCACCGCCATGCGCAAGGGCATGGAAGCCACAAACGGCGCGGTCCCGACCATGTGGCCGCAATTCGCCGCGCTGGCGCAGAAGCCCGTCCTCGTGATCCGCGGCGAGAATTCGGACCTTCTGGGCGCTGAGACCGTTTCCCGCATGGAGGCGGCAGGCCCCGATATTTCGTCGGCCACCATAAAGGATCGCGGGCACGCTCCATTCCTCGACGAACCGGAGGCGATCGAGGCGGTCGACGCCTTCCTCGCCCGCGTGGCGCGCTGACCCTTATTCGTTCCTCGCCACCGCTTCGGCGATGGATGGCTTGGCGGCATCGGGCTTTGCCGGCGCGACGATTGCTTCGGCCGCCTCGATCCGCATCGCCGCACGCACCGCATGATGCGCAATCCGGCGGATGAGATCGGCTTCCCGCACGGCCCCGTCCAGCAAGTGCAGCCGGGTGAAGCCGCCCCGCGAAGCCGCCTTCAGCACCTCGTCCTTTATGCGCTGATATTCCGCCTCGAAGGCCTGCCCCCGCGCGGACAAGGCGTCCCCGCCGGTCAGCGTCTGCGTATCGAGAAGCTCCGCCAGGGAATTGCGATAGGCCCGCAACTCCGCCGCGAGATCGTCCGGCAATTGATGGATCTCGGCCGCATGGTCCATCAACTCCTCAAGCTCATGCACAATGCCGTTATAGTGCTGCAGCGCCCGCAGCGCATGGGCGAGCGCTTCGGGCAGCCTGTCCGGCAGCCGCGCGCCGGACATTGCGGCGGCATAGTCTCCGATCGCCTCCGACAGATGCGCGAGCGGCAGCACCCGCCGCTTCACCTGCGCGGCTTTGAGGAGCGGTGCCTTGAGATATTCCGCCACCATGCCGCTCGCGATGCCGCCGAAGCGCCTGAGTTCGAGCAGCAGGCTCGCCGCCGCCAGCGAAGGCATGTCCTGCAGCGTCTTGTCGAGATGTTGCGGCCGCGCCTCGCTTTCCTCCTGCGAGACGAAGCGCGTCTTCAGCCACTCCACCATGCGGTCGGCCCAGAACCAGACGGAGAGCAGGCCGAGCAGATTGAAGCTCGTGTGGAAGATCGCGAGGATCATCGCCGGTTCGGGCAGACCCCAGCCTCTCCCGCCCAGCCATGAGATTCCCCAGAAGAAGACCGGCAGCAAGACACAGGCAATCGCAGCCGAGGAAAGATTGAAGATGAAATGCGCGGCGGCAACGCGCTTCGCATTCGACGTCGCATCGAGCACGGCAAGTATGCCGGTCACCGTGGTACCGATATTCGCGCCGATGACCATGGCCGCGCCGGTCGGAAGGTCGATCAGCCCGCCGGAGACCGCCGAGAGCGCAATGGCGATCGAGGCGCTCGATGACTGCGCCATAGCCGTTATCAGCAGTCCCGCAAAGACGAACAGGACGTAGTGCAGGAAGCCGCCGCCGCTGAGCGTATCGAGCTGCAGCACCCCGGCAACGCCTTCGAATGAGTCTTTCAGAACCGAAACGCCGAGAAAGAATATCCCGAACCCGGCAATGGCCTCGCCGATAGCACCCCGTGCGCCGCTCGGCGCCGTGAGCCGCAGGATCATGCCGACACCGATGGCCGGCAGCGCGAGTACCTTGATATCGACATTGAACCCGACGGCCGACACGATCCAGCCCGTCATGGTCGTTCCGACCGCGCTGCCGAAGATCACCCAGACCGCATGACCGAGTGTCAACACGCCCGCATTGACGAAACCGATCGCCGCCACCGTGACGGCGCTCGACGACTGCACCAGAGCCGTGAGCGAAAAGCCCGCTGCGAGCCCCTTCGCCCGCGTATTCGTCCAGCGCTCCAGAATCTGCTTGAGCGACGGGCCGGCAGCGACCTTCAGCCCGTCCGTCATCAGCCACATGCCGACAAGGAAGAGCCCCAGCCCGCCGAGCAATCCCGTAAAACTGTCGAAGCCCATTCAAATCCTCCGTGGCCGAGTATCGCTTTATCGGCGCCTCAGCCGCAACATGCGCGTGGCGCCGCGCTGGAACTCGAACGGCACCTCGACAAGCTCCGCCTCATGCCCCTCCGCCCGAAGCGCCTTCATTGCGCCGGGCAGATGGCTGGACGGCAACCCGTCCAGATTGAGCAAGGGGAAGACACGCACCTCCTCCGCCACACGCAGCAGCTCCTTCAGCGATGCCACATGGAAGCGAAAGTCGAGCCGGTCTCCATAGAGAAACAGGAGATGGGAGACCAGCGCGAGGCTGAACGCGCCATCCGGGAAAGGCAGCACCGGCAGCGCTGCCTCGACATAGCGTCCGTCGCGTTTGCCCGTCTCATAATCCGCGGCGAAGAGCGCCAGCGCCTCCCGCCTGAGCCGAAGCACATTCTCTTCCGAACCGTAATGGGCCCAGTTGAAGCGATAGGCCGCCCGGCGCAGGCCCGCCCGCATCGCTCCCACCGTCTCCTCGAAACGATGCGTAATATCTTCCGCCGGAAGCCCATAGAGCGGATCGGCCGCGACGACCGGAAGGTGAAGCGCATGGGCCTCGGCGGCGAAGGACGAAGGACCCGCGCCGATATCGAGCACAGGCCCGAGTTCCCTCGGATCGCCTATACCGAAAAAGGCGGCATACTCGCTGAACCTCCGCCCCCAGGGCACGATGCCCGGAAGATCGAAGGCAGGCTTGTCTCTGGTATCGGGCATCGCGGCTCTCCCTTGGGTACGACCGCCACCACCCGGAGAAGCCTTTGACGCATGCGCGAAAACGAAAAGGCCGCCTCCAGACGGGGCGGCCTTTTTCCGGTTTCGATCGTCAGACGACGGAACGGGCCACCCTTCAGGTGGTCCACCAGTTCCGCATTGCGAAAGCCATCGCATTCATCGTCAGATCCTCTCGCCGGATCGTTCCGGCGGAGGAAATCTAGTCCCGGCGCCTCACTTTGCCAAGCGGTAATGCATGACGCCCCAGGCGAGCCAGCCCTTGTCGGCCCCATCCACCCAGCGCTCGAGCCCCTTCAGCATGTTGTCGAGATATTCGGTACTGGCACCCTTCGTCAGCCGCTCGTAATTCGCCTCGAGCTCCTGCCCGACCCGCCAATAATGGCGTCGGAGCTGATGCGTCATCTCGATCACATCGATTTTCTCGAGGCCGCGCGCCGCAAGCTCCCGGTCGTAGAAGCTGAAGCTCCCGAGCGTTTCGAGATGGATGCGGTCGAGGATCGGCTGCAACACGCCGTCCGGGCAGTCATCGGCCTGCATCGGATCGGTGAAGATGAACTCGCCGCCGGGCCTCAGGACACGCGCCACCTCATCGAGAACGCGAGGCCGGTTGCCGCTGTGAAGGATCGCATCCTGCGACCAGACCACATCGATGGAGCGGTCTTCGACCGGAATATTCTCGAAGTCGCCATGCAGCACTTCGATACGGCCATCGAGCCCGGCCTTTCCGTTCAACTCGCGATTGAGCCTGTTCTGCGTCTCGCTGATATTGACGCAGATGACCTTGCAGCCCCGTGTCTTCGCAAGATGCCGCGCCGCGCCGCCATAGCCGGCACCGATATCGAGCACGACGGAATCCCGCGTCAGGCCCTTGAGCATGGAGGCGAGCGTTTCGTCGTTCCGGTGGCTTGCCGGCACGATCGGCTCGTCATCGCTCGCATACATGCCGATGTGAATATCCTCTCCACCCCATATGGTGAAATAGAAGGAATCCGCATCCGGACTGTCGTAATAGGCTTCGGCCTGGGCGACCGCGGCGGATCTGGCCTTATTCATGATAGGTCTTCTCCGCGACGTGAATGAAGAAGTCGGTTTCCTCGTCCTTGTAGACAGGCTCGAAATCGCCATAGGTCGTGACGCTCTGGAAGCCGATCTCGTGCATCAGCCTGCGCGTATAGGTCTTGCGCAGGGGGAACATGTTGAGGTGATAGACGGCGCCGTCCGCGAAGGTGTAGCGGAAGCGCGCAAGGCTGTCGTCGACATGCTCGGGCTCCGCGCTCACGCGGTCGCCGCAATAGTAGTACTTTTTCTTCGACTTGAATCCGAGATCGAGAATGGCGTCGTAGTTGCGCTGGTCGAGAATGAGAATGCCGTCATGCTTGAGCGCGGCATAGAACTCGGCCAGGGCGCGACGGCGGTCTCGTTCCTCGAAAAGATGCGTGAAGGAGTTGCCGAGGCAGATGATCGCATCGAACTTTCCGTGCACGTCCTTGTTGAGCCATCGCCAGTCCGCATGAACCGTTTGCATGACGAAACCATGATCGCGCCCGTTGCTAAAGGCCTTGGCGAGCATTTCGGCGCTGCCGTCGACGCTCGTCACATCGAAGCCGGCCTTGAGAAGCTGCACCGAGTTGAAGCCGGTGCCGGTCGCCACATCGAGAATCTTGTGCTTGCCCCTGCTTCTCAGAATATCGATGAAGAATTGCCCCTCACTCTCCGCCCGGCTGTCCCAGTCGATGAGATCGTCCCACTTCTCGACGAAGGGCTCGACATATTCATGTTGATAATTATCCGTCTCACGCATCGCCAGCGGATCGGCGCCGAACTCTTGTTCGTTTTTCCTGACAAGTTTCATGGTGGCGTTCCTCGCGAATGACGGCGCATGCAGGCGCGCGATGCGCCGCCGATAAAGTCAAACGGCTCCGGCAAAACGCCGCCGGAAGCCTATGAATCCGATTTCTGAAGCCCGCGAGAGTTGAGCCGCGCAGTTTGCACGAAGCGGGCCGCACCCCATGACGCCGTGGAAACGGCAAGGCAGCGAGGCTGCGGGATGCGGCTGAAGGACAAACCCGCGTCGACGACACGGATTATGGATACGCCCACTCAGCATCGGCACGCTAACAAAGCGCTTCCCGAGCCGCAACCGTGTGAGGCAAAAAAATGCAACGCCGTCGTGGAAACAAGCCGATATTTCAACAAGATGTGTGAAACGGCGTATTTATTGCGTCTCGCTCAGCAATCCGCCATCCGCTTCGCGATTCTCCGTGAGCGACACGCTGCGCACCAATGGCAGAGATTCCGGATGATGATCGCGAATCCAGGCAACGAGCTTCTCGCGCACTTCGCAGCGCAAATCCCAGGCCTCCGGCGACGTGCGCGCGCTCACCAGCGCCCTGATCTCGATCGTTCGTGCCGTTGCCTCCGTCACCTGGATGACGGCCACTTTACCGTCCCACAACGGAATATCCTTCACCAGCTCCGCGAGATAAGCGCGCAATTGATCGACCGGCAGCGAATAATCGGCATGAAGAAAAACCGTGCCGATGATCGACGCGCTCTCCCGCGTCCAGTTCGTGAACGGATTCTGGATGAAATAGGAAAGCGGCACGATGAGCCGCCGCCAGTCCCAAATCCTGATCACGACATAGGTTGCACCGATTTCCTCGATCCAGCCCCACTCCCCTTCGATGACCACCGCATCGTCGATGCGGATCGGCTGTGTCACGGCGATCTGGATACCCGCAATCAGGTTTTCGAGAACCGGCCGCGCGGCAAAGCCGAGCACGAGCCCCGCTGCGCCCGCCGATGCGAAAATGCTGACGCCATACTGGCGCACGGATTCGAACGTCATCAACCCGGCGCCTATAGCAAGAAGCACGATCATCGTATCGATGGCACGGCGCAGAATCCGGACCTGCGTCACCTGCTTGCGGGCGGCAAGATTGTCCGCCACATCGATGCGAAAGCGCCGCAGATAGGTGTCGCTGACGACATGCACGGCGGTCAGCGCCAGCCATGCAAGAATGGCGATCAGCCCGACGCCGAGAATGGAGCTGAGCCGCGCCCGCGCCTCTTCTTCCAGGGGAGCCGCCTGCACGATGAGCGCGCAGGCGATGAAGATGGCGATGGCGCCGGTAAGTTTCCTTGTCCGCCTCAGAACGGTCTGAATATAGACCGCGCGATGCGAGAAAGCCGCCGTCAGGAGCCGCAGAACGACACTGTGCACGAGCAACGCCGCCACCACGGCGAACGCCAGCAGGATCAGCGTCGCCGCCCAGGACGGCATCCAGCCGAAAATAAAAAAGAGAGGCGGAAATTGTTGATCGTTCACACACCCGTTCCGCGACTGGTTCCTCAGACCCAGTCACGATAGGTCGCTTATTCGCCCCGGCAAGTGCGCGAGGGCCTTCAATCGGTTGTCAGAAGACGTCGGCGGAATTCGCCAGCGGCCGCAATTGTCTCATCAGATCTTCGGCACGCTGCACGCCTCTCGACTGCACGGGCAGGCCCGCGGCTTCGAGCCCGCGCGCGCTCCAGGTGTTGCAGGTATTGGCAAGGCTGAAACGTCCCGTCGCCGGATAGAAGGCGCTGAAGTCGTAAAGCCCCTTCGCCGACACTTCGGCACGCGCGCCCTCCCGCGCGAAGCTTTCATGCAGATAGTCGATCAGCACGGCGAAACTCTCCGGCGCGAATTGCAGCTCGATCTCCTCCACATCGCTGAAATATTCGGACGGCCGGGCCGTCAGCGCCGCGACATGCACAACCGCGGGCCCCGGAAAGGCCGCGCCGATGGCGGCCAGCACGCCCGCATCCGGCTCCGGATAGAAATCCGCGTCGCCCCAGCCGAATTCAAGAAAGACGGCGTCCGGAAAATCCGCGGATTCGGGAATCCGGTCCGCGGGAATATCCTCCACCGCAACGACGATGCCCGTGTGCCAGTCATTGCTGCTGACATAAACCGTATGGGCGCCTGTCATCGCGGAGACACGGGACGCTGCCGGAAACAGAGCGGCGAGCAATATCAGCGCGAGCCCGATGCCTTTCATTTTCGTCCTCAGTCCTCGTCCGGATCGACCTTCAGCGTCGGGATCGACCAGTTGTTGAAGATGGCCAGCAGCCGGATCGTCAGCACAACGCCGCTCGACAGCCAGAAGGCAAGAAGCGGCGGCCAGCCCATCCAGTCCGCCAGCACGAACAGCGATGCGCCGCAAAGCGCTGCCAGCGCGTAAACCTCCTTGCGCAGGATGATCGGCGTCCGGTTCGCCAGCACATCGCGGACGATGCCGCCCACTATGCCGGTGATGACGCCCATCACCACCGCGATGAAGCCCGATGTGCCCATCTCCAGCGCCTTGCGCGTGCCGAGCGAGACGAAGACGGCGAGCCCCACGGCATCGGCAATGGCGACCGGCCGCCGGACCCGATGGGCAAACCGCGCAAAAGGGATGGTCGCGAGCGCCGAAACGCCGGCGAGCATCACGTACCAAGGCGCGGCAATCCAGAAGACCGGTGCACCGAGCAGGAGATCGCGCACCGTTCCGCCACCCACGGCGACGATGATGCCGAGCACCATGACCCCGAACCAGTCCATTTGCCGCTCACCGGCGACGAGCGCGCCCGAGACCGCGAAAGCCGCAATCCCGATCAGTTGAAGTGAAAAAAGTAGGTCGATCATGTCCATCGTCAAACGCTAGCGCCACCGGCGCGCCGGGGCCAGCTCGTGCGGCAATCCACTTGCCCCGCCCCGCCCCTGCTGCCAATCTTGTGCAAAGCCGTAGCGGTAGCTCTCCGCTTTCCCGAGCCGGAAAACAAGCCAGAAAAGACAGGGAGTGCCCGCCGTGCAGGAGGACCCGCAGGATTTGCCGTCCGCAAGGCGGGAAGCAACCCCGTCCGAGGCGCCGGCTGCGCTCTACTGGCTTCTCGGCCTCGTGGCCGCCGCTCTCGCCCTGGTGGCGATCGTGCTGGGGCGGGAGTTCCTCGCTCCCCTCGCCGTGGCCATCCTGCTTTTCAGCCTCATCACCGCACTGATCGACCTCGCGAGCCATTTCCAAGTCGGCTCGCTTTCCATGCCGAACTGGCTTGCCACGCTGATCGTATCCCTGCTCTCGGCGGCGGCGCTGATGGCCTTGTTCAGCCTCCTCTCGGCGCAGATCAACGACGCGGTAGCGACGGCCTCGGACTATGCGGACCGCTCGGAGGAGGCCGTCTCCGCCCTCTTCGCCCTGCTCGGCGAGGACGCCGCCTCCGCCGCGCTGGCCGCGTTCCGCGACATCGACCTCGGCGCCTCGCTCCGCGCGCTGGCGGGATCGGCGGGAGCGCTGTTGATCTCGACCGTGCTCGTGATCCTCTATATCGGCTTCCTCTTCGCCGAGCGGCCGCACTTCTCCGCCAAGTTCGAGAGGCTCTTTCCCGATCCGCGCCGCGCCCGGCGCCTGCACCATATTCTGGGAGCGATCGGGCGCAGCGTCCGGCACTATGTTCTGGTCAAGACGGCGGTGAGCCTCGCCACCGCAGGCGTCGTCTATATCATCCTGCTGCTGCTCGGCATCGATTTCGCCGAGCCCATCGCGACGCTTACCTTCTTCTTCAACTTCATTCCGAATATCGGCTCGATCATTGCCTCCCTGCTGCCCGCCATGGTGGCACTGGTGCAGTTCGGCGACTGGCCGATGGCGCTCATCGTGCTCTTCGGCATTGGCGCCATCCAGTTCTCCATCGGCAACATCATCGAGCCCATGCTGATGGGCCGCGCGCTGCACCTGTCGTCGCTCGCGATCATCCTGTCGCTGACATTCTGGGGCGCAGTCTGGGGTGTGGTCGGCCTCTTTCTCGCTGTGCCGATCATGGTCATGGTCATGATCGTCTGCGCCCATGTGCCGGGCCTCAAGCCGGTGGCGATCCTCCTGTCGCGCGATGGCGACCTGAACGATGAGGCGCAGGGCGGTTGACGGGAATGGTCACTCCTCTTCCTCCGGGGCGGGGGCGATCAACCGGTCGTGCAGCTTCCGGATGCTCTCATTGAGCTGATGTAGTTCCTCCTCGGACATTCCGATCCGCGCGGCCAGATTGGCGCTGACGCGGCCGGCCACATTGCGCAGATCCCTGCCCTTGTCCAGGAGAGCGATCATGACCTGACGCTCATCCTCCGGATTGCGGATGCGGGTAAGATAGCCGCCGGCTTCGAGCCGCTTCAGCAGCGGGGTCATGGTGCTGGTCTCAAGCCGGAGCTGGGCGGCGAGTTCGCCGACAGGCCGGTTGTCCCGTTCCCAGAGCAGGTTGAGCACCAGATACTGCGCATAGGTGATGCCAAGCTCGTCCAGCACGACTTTATGAATGCGCTGGATTTCGAGGTTCGTTCCATAAATCCAGAGGCAGATATGGTCGTCGAGCGGCGGCGGAAGGTCCGGCTTCGGATTGCGCTTGGTCATCTCTCTCACTCCTTACCTGTAACGTCCGGCGATTTTTTATCGCAAAAATATCTATCGCGATAAAAATAACTGTTGACGAGAAAAGTGCAACCCATTATCTATTCCTTATCGCGATAACAATTATCGTGACATTATTTAAGGAGCTCAAAAATGTTGAAATCCCTTCTTTCCGCGGTCGCCTTGATCTCCCTCGCGGCCTGCGAAGCCCCTGCAACCAATTCCGCCTCCCAAACCTCAGCTCAGGGAAATACGCACATGTCCACGATCACCACCAAGGACGGCAACCAGCTCTATTACAAGGACTGGGGCCCGAAAGACGCCCAGCCCATCGTGTTCCATCATGGCTGGCCGCTGACCGCCGACGACTGGGACAACCAGATGCTGTTCTTCCTCTCGGAAGGCTACCGTGTCGTCGCTTTCGATCGCCGCGGCCAAGGCCGCTCGACCCAGACGGATATCGGCCATGACATGGACACCTTTGCGTCCGATACGGCGGACCTCGTCGCCGCGCTCGACCTGAAGAACACGGTACAGATCGGCCACTCCACCGGCGGCGGCGTCGTCGCCCGCTATGTGGCCACGGCCGAGCCGGGCCGCGTGTCCAAGGCGGTGCTGATCGGCGCGATCACACCGATCCTCGGCAAGACGGAAGCGAACCCCACCGGCATCCCGCTGGACGTGTTCGACGGCTTCCGCAAGGCGCTGATCGACAACCGGTCGCAGTACTATCTCGATCTGCCCTCCGGCCCGTTCTACGGTTTCAATCGTCCGGGTGCTGAAGTCAGCCAAGGGCTGATCCAGAACTGGTGGCGTCAGGGCATGGCCGGCAGTGCGAAGGCACAGCTCGATACGATCACGGCCTTCTCGGAGACGGACTTCACCGAAGACCTGAAGGCGATCAACGTGCCGGTCCTTGTGTTGCACGGTGAAGACGACCAGATCGTGCCCGTCGACGAAACGGCGCGCCGGGCAGTTGCCCTGCTCCCGAAGGGCAGCCTGAAGACCTATCCCGGTCTGCCCCATGGATTGTTCGCCACCCACCCGGATGTGATCAACGCCGACCTCCTGGCATTCATCCGGAACTGAGGCGAGACATCAACCGCACTGAAGCCGGGCCGCAGCAATACGGCCCGGTTTTTCCACGACCGGGAATCTAGAACTCGACCACCACCGACGGCGCGCTGCGCTTCGCCTCGCCGTGATACACGATCTCGATATTGTTGCCGTCGGGATCAAGCATGAAGGCGGCGTAGTAGCCGGGGTGATACTGGTCCCGGAGGCCGGGCGCGCCGAAATCGCGACCGCCATGAGCAAGCGCCGTGCGGTAGACTTCATCTACCGTCGCCCGGTCCTTCGCCTGAAAGGCCAGATGGTTCCGCCCGGTCAATTCGCCGAATGCCGCCGGACTGCCGGCGGAGGACACGACGAACTCGTCGGCCCAGAAATAGCCGTCCGGCGTGTCGGTGACGGGAACCTCCAGCACGGCGAGAATGGCCTTGTAGAAGTCCCTGCTGGCATCGATGTCCTTCACCACGAGCTGGACATGATCGATCAGCCGGCCCCGGTGCAGTCGATTGAGTTCCATGATCCTTTCCTCCCATACGTGAGTTCGTGACGTCTCCTCCCGAGAATAACGATCGGCAAGCCCGAGGGATGCGCCCGGCACCTCGTCATGTTCTTGCATTCATCCGCTATGAAGAATATGCGTTAGTCATGACGATGTTCGTATCCACATTCTTCCCGCTGATCTGAACGACTGAAAGTCGTGCCGGTGCCCTTGCACCGTTCAGATCAAAAACGGCCTGCCGACAGCGGCGGTCGCACGGAGAATGTTTTGTCATGCCCAAATCCGAGCATGCCGGCCTGACTTCGGATCAGGTCCAGACCTTCATCGACGATGGCTTCGTCAAAATCGAAAATGCTTTCAGTGCAGACCTTGCAAAAACATGCAGGGACGAATTGTGGAGCGATCTCGGTCTGTCGCCAGACGAACCGGAAAACTGGGCGCAGCCTGTGGTCCGGGTCGGGTTCAAGTCGTCGCCTCCCTTTGTCGAAGCGGCCAACACACCGGAACTGCACAAGGCCTACGATCAGCTCGTTGGCGAAGCCCGCTGGCTTCCTCCCCAGGGCCTTGGAACCTTTCCGGTCCGCTTTCCCTCGGCAAAGTCCCCCGGCGACGATGGCTGGCACGTGGACATGAGCTTCGGCACCGACAATCCGGATTTCATGGAATGGCGGGCCAACGCGAAAAGCCGTGGGCGTGCCCTGCTGATGCTGTTCCTGTTTTCGGATGTCGGTTCCGACGATGCGCCAACCAGAATACGAAAAGGATCACATTCGATCATCGCCCGCGAGTTGCTGCCTTATGGCGAGGCGGGCGCAACGCTCCGGCAGCTCTCCGCCGATGGCTTTGCCTCCACGGATGGATGCGATGTGGCGCTGGCGACAGGCGCGGCGGGCACGGTCTATCTGTGCCATCCCTTCATCGTCCATGCCGCGCAGCCTCACCGGGGAAAACACCCCCGCTTCATGGCGCAACCGCCATTGCTGCCGCGCGGTGAGTCCGACCCGGCTTACTGGCGTAAGCCAGCCGAAGCTCGAAGAGCGTAGGGTGGCGGAGAGGATGGGATTCGAACCCACGGTACAGCTTTACACTGTACAACGGTTTAGCAAACCGCCGCCTTCAGCCACTCGGCCACCTCTCCGGCGTTTCCGTGTATGCCCAAGATTGCGGGGCGCTTCAAGGCCAATATGGGCCGCAGGCCCGCCCGCCCCGCAGATTCTCCGGGCAAATCCTTTCCGCCCTCAGCCCTTCGGCTTGCCGTGATAGCGGATCAGCCCTTCCTGGGCCACCGAGGCGACGAGCTTGCCGTCCCGCGTATAGATCGAGCCGCGGTTGAGGCCGCGCGCGCCGGAGGCACTGGGGCTGTCCTGCGTATAGAGCAGCCAGTCGTCGGTGCTGAACGGCCCGTGGAACCACATCGCATGGTCGAGGCTCGCCGATTGCAGCTTGCCGGAGACCCAGCTCACGCCATGCGGGCGGATGCAGGTGTCGAGAAGCGTCATGTCCGAGGCATAGGCGAGGATGCACTGATGCAGCGGGATATTGTCGCCGACGCTCTTGCGCGCGCGGAACCAGACATGCTGCAGCGGCTCCATGGGCTCGGGGTCGATATAGTCCTGCGGATTGACCGGGCGGATCTCGATCGGCCGGGGCCGCTGGAAGTGCTTGGCGATCTCGGGCGGCAGCTTGGCGGCAATCGCCTGGCGCAATTCGCGCTCGCTGGCGAGGTCTTCCGGCATCGGCACATCCGGCATCCCGGCCTGATGCTCGAAGCCCGTCTCCGGCACCTGGAAGGAAGCCGCGAGATTGAAAATCTGCTTGCCGTGCTGGATCGCCACGACGCGCCGCGTGGTGAAGCTCTTGCCGTCGCGCGAGCGGTCCACCTCGTAGACGATCGGCACTTTCGGATCGCCCGGCCGGATGAAATAGGCGTGCAGCGAGTGGCAGACCCGCTCCTCGACCGTCCGGTAGGCGGCGACCAGCGCCTGCCCGATCACCTGCCCGCCGAACACGCGCTGCCAGCTCACATCCGGGCTGTGCCCGCGAAACAGGTTCTCCTCGATGCGCTCGAGATCGAGCAGTTCGACCAGATCCTCGACGGACTTTTCGTCCTCTTGGGGGGAGGTATCGCTCATGGCCACTCCAGACGGAAAAAGGAAAGCGCAGCGATTTCCGTCGCGGCGACGGCGGAAAACGGACTACGCAATTGCGCGGAACATAGAACATTTTGCGGCTGAGTCGATGCCGCGATTTCGCAGTCGCGAAAGAAGCCGTCGACGGAACGGCAGCCCGGCGCGGCGGCGCCGGCGCCCGGGCCCGGAGGCACATCGCGGGCGGAAACCCGCCTGCGGAAAGCCCGGTTTATCTAGCTGTTATAAGGGCTTACTGGTTCGCCAGCCATTCGCGGGCCTGGCGCTGCGCCTCGGCGATCTCCGCCGCGGTCATCTCGGCCGCAAGCTCGGCACGGCAGCTCCGCGCCGCAATGCTGCCCTTCATGGCCGCGAGATTGAACCACTTATGCGCCGTCACAAGGTCGGCTTCGACCCCATGGCCCGTCGAATACATCAGGCCGAGATTGTACAGCGCGTCTTCCCTGCCGCCTTCCGCGGCAAGCTCGCTCTTGTCGAGCATTTCGAGTTGCATGCGAGCCATGTTGGCCACTCCTCAGATCGCGGCAGGTCGCCCCTGCTGCCGTATCGACGGAGTTGTCGGGCTCCGTCCCCACATGCAAATTTCTATGCCCCCGCTGAAAAAATGGTTAACGCGCCACTCATCATGATGCGGCATGTGAGCCACCCATCGGAAATTTCGGTCGGGTGGACGACAAGAGAACGGGTCAGACTTTCGGCACGTCCATGCCGCGCTGCACGGCAGGCCGCGCACCGACCGCGTCGAGCCAGCGCTGGATATTGGCGCACTCGCCCAGCGCCTCCGGCCTTGCCTTCGCGATCAGCGGAAAGGCGGCCTTCACCCAGGGATAGGTCGCCATGTCGGCGATGGAATAATCGCCGCCCATGAAGGCGGCCTCGCCCAGCCGCTTGTCGAGCACCTTCAGCAGCCGCACGGACTCATCGAGATAGCGGTTGATGGCATAGGGAATCTTCTCCGGCGCCGCATTGAGGAAATGGTTCGCCTGCCCGAGCATCGGACCGACGCCGCCCATCTGCCACATCAGCCATTCCAGCGTCTTCGCACGCTGCTCGCCCTTCGGCGCGAGGAACTTGCCGGTCTTCTCGGCGAGATAGATGAGGATCGCGCCGGATTCGAAAATGGATACGGGGCCGCTATCGGCATCGCGATCGACGATGGCGGGTATGCGGTTGTTGGGACTGATCTTCAGAAATTCCGGCGCGAACTGCTCGTTCGTGCCGATATTGACGGCATGCACCTCGTAAGGCAGGCCCGTCTCTTCCAGCATGATGGCGACCTTGCGGCCGTTCGGCGTCGTCCAGGTGTAGAAATCGATCATCGCGTCCTCCCGTTTTGCACCGGGAAGCGCAGCGGCAAATTCCGGACACACCTCCTCAGATGGATGCCAGATGGGGGCGGAGCGTGACGGTGTAAAGAGGGGATATCTTCTGCGGGCGAGAAAAGTTCAGTACGCGACCGTCACCTCTACATGATGGTGCCGGTGCTTCTCGCAGACATAGGGCACGATCTGGTATTCGCCCGCCGGAATCTCGGCGCCCATTGCCATCTCGGGCAGGAGGAAGTCGCCGACCGTGTTGCCGTTCCTGTCGACGATGGAAAAGCCGTAGGTACCATACATCACCCGCACGACCTTGCCGTCCGCGGGCAGCACAAGCTGGCGGCCCCAATGAGTCTGGGAATTGTAGCTGTCCTTCATCACGAGACTGCCCGTGCCCGTCACCGTTCCGGCGAGCGCCGGGGCGGCGAATGCGGCGCCGGTGAAGGCGATGGCGGCGATCGAAGCAAGGACAGTGCGCATGAAGCATCTCCCGAGGGCCGAAAGGCAAACAGCGCCCCCGTTTCCGGGGACGCTGCAAGCTTAGCATAGGCGGAGGGACGTTTAAGCCCTGCTCCGCCCTATTGTGCGCGTTGGCCGAAGAGGATCTTGCGAGCCCTTTCGGCCTCCTTGGTCTTGTCACCGATGGTGCCCCGGCGCCATTCGCGCCCAAGGGCAAATCCCCTCCGGACCGCCGGGCGGGCACCAACCCGCTCGAACCAGTCCTTCAGGAAAGGG
>PNMC01000011.1 GCA_013823365.1 Parvibaculum sp.
GCGGCGGTAGCCGAGCCGCACCGCGCCTTCGAGCCCCATGCCGCCGAACTCGCCTGTCGGCCAGGAGATATTGAAGAAGGGCGCGTGGAAGCTCCCTGCCGTCATCGCCTGCGCGCCGAGCCCATAGCCCTTGCGCAAGACCACCGCAAAAAGCGGTACGGACATATTGGCCGCCGTCACGAACATGCGGCTGACATGGCGCACCTGCGCTTCCTTTTCGATCTCCGGACCGACCATGAAGCCCGGCGTGTCGCAGAGCGACAGGATCGGCAACCCGAAAGCATCGCAAAGCTGCATGAAGCGCGCGGCCTTGTCGGCGGCTTCGGCGTCGATCGCGCCGCCGAGATGATAGGGATTGTTCGCCATCAGCCCCATCGGCCGGCCTTCCATGCGGATCAGCGCCGTCTTGATGCCGATGCCGAATTCCCTGCGCAGTTCGAGCACGGAGCCTTTATCCGCCACCGCCTCGATCACCTTGTCGATGTCATAGGCACGGAGCCGGTTCTCGGGAATGAGATGGCGCAGCATCCGCTGGTCGCTTGCTTCCCATTCGGTAACCGGCCCCTGGAAATAGGAGAGATACTTCTTGCAGGCCTCGATCGCCTCTTCCTCGTCCTTCACGAAAATATCGATGACGCCATTCTTGCGGTGCACTTCGGCGGGCCCCACATCTTCGGGTGCATAAACACCGAGCCCGCCGCCCTCGATCATCGCCGGGCCGCCCATGCCGATATTGGAATCCGCCGTCGCGATGATGACGTCGCAGCAGCCGAGCAGCGCCGCATTGCCCGCAAAGCAGCGCCCCGCCGTCATGCCGACGAGAGGCACCTTGCCGCTGAGCGTTGCGAAGGTGTGGAAGGTCGGCGTGTCGAGTCCGGCCACGCCCGCGGTGTCCGTGTCGCCCGGCCGCCCGCCGCCGCCTTCGGCAAGCAGCACCACCGGCAGCTTCTGGTCCCGCGCAAGGAAGAGCATGCGGTCCATCTTCTTGTGGTTCATCGCGCCCTGCGTGCCGGCAAAGACGGTGAAGTCGTAACCCATGACGAGGGCACGCGCCTTCTCCTCGCCGAAGAGCGAGGCGTTGACCGTGCCGACGCCCGAGACGAGCCCGTCCGCCGGGCTCATCTTCAACAGCTCCTCCATCGAGCGGCGGCGGCGCTGGGCGGCAAGCGCCAGCGCGCCATATTCGATGAAGCTGCCTTCGTCGCAGAGATGATCGATATTCTCGCGCACCGTGCGCTGGTTGCGCTTGCGCCGCCTCGCCACCGCATCCGGCCTGTTCTCGTCAAGGCCGATCGCATGACGGTCGATCACATGCTGCAGATCGGGACGGATGTAATCGGGGTCGATCGCTTCTTCCGTCACCGCTGCCGGGTCGCCGCCCGCGCCCTCCTCGATGAAAAGGATCGGCTCGCCCTCCATCAGTGTGGCATTCGCAATGGCCGCCACCTTGCGCACCGTGCCCCCGAAAGGCGCGGCAATCGTATGTTCCATTTTCATCGCTTCGAGCACGGCAATCTGCTGGCCCTTGGCGACGGTCGCGCCTTCGGCGACATCGATGGAAATGACCTTGCCCTGCATGGTGGAAGGCACGGGCGTCGTACCCGCCGGGCCCTCGACATGTTTGGCAGCGGTGGCGCCGGCACTATTGCCGCCGGTGAAGAAGCGCGAAGGCGCGGCTTCCGCCTTCACAAGTTCAGCCGCATGTTCGGCAATGAAGCCCGTATGTACTTCATTCGCCTGCACATCCGCCCGTGCAAGAAGCGCCTGCAGGAAGGAAAGATTCGTCGTCACGCCCTCAATCTGGAATTCGCTGAGCGCCCGCCGCGCGCGCGAAACGGCAGAGCCATAATCCGCAGCAGGCGAATACGCGATGAGCTTGGCGAGCAGCGAGTCGTAATTCGGGCTGGTGCGGTAGCCGGCATAGCCGAATGTGTCGACGCGGATGCCGGGTCCGGAAGGCGGCGTGAAGGCATTGAGCACGCCGCCTGTCGGCACGGCCTCGCCCGCCTCGTTCATCCGCTCCATGTTCACGCGAAGCTGGATCGCAAAGCCGCGTGGGGCTGGGGCGTCAGTGAGGCCCACATCCTTGAGTGTCGCGCCTGCCGCGATGCGAAGCTGCGTCTTCACAAGGTCGATGCCCGTCACTTCTTCCGTGACGGTATGCTCGACCTGCAGTCGCGGATTGGCCTCCATGAAGGCGATGGCGTCCTCCGCCGATTTCGCTTCCATGTCGATCAGGAATTCGAACGTGCCGAGCCCCTTGTAGCTCGCCGCGCCTGCGAGTGTGCGCGCCGCTTCGACAAGACGCTTGCGAAGCCCCGCATCGAGCGTCGGGCTTGGCGCAATCTCGACAACCTTCTGGTTGCGCCGCTGCAGCGTGCATTCGCGCTCGCCGAGATCGATGACATTCGTACCGTCGCCGACGATCTGGATCTCGATGTGCCGCGCCTTGCGCACAAGCTTCTCGACATAGATGTCGCCGCTGCCGAATGCCGCCTGCGCTTCCGAGCGGCAGCGCTCATAGGCGTCCGCGAGATCCTTCGGGTCCGTCACCGCGCGCATGCCGCGCCCGCCGCCGCCCGCCAGCGCCTTCAGCATCACGGCGCCATTTGCTTCCATGAAGCCGCGCGCGTCTTCAAGGCTCGTCGCGCCATTCGTGCCGGGAAAAAGCGGTACGCCGAGCTTCGCTGCCAGCGCCCGCGCCTCTGCCTTGTCGCCGAAGAGGCGCAATGCTTCCGGCGAAGGGCCGACGAATGTGATGCCTTCCTTCGCGCAGGCCTCCGCGAACGCCGCATTCTCGCTCAGGAACCCATAGCCCGGATGGATCGCATCGCAACCCGCTTTCTTCGCTTCCGCCACGATCTGGCGAATATCGAGATAGGCGGCGGCCCCCATGCCCGTCAGCGGCAGCGCCTCGTCGGCGGCGCGCACATGAAGCGACAGCGCATCGTCTTCGGCATAGACAGCGACGGTGCGAAGCCCGAGTTCCGCACCGGCGCGCGCGATACGCACGGCAATCTCGCCGCGATTCGCGATCAACAGACTTTTCATCGAAAGGGCCTCCCTCGCCCGGAAATAGCGTATCAGCCTGAGTAAGAAGCGTGGGGCCCCCTGTCAAATGGGGGCACCCCTCAGGCGCCGAGCTGGAATCCCTCATAATCGGCGGCGGCGACTTCGGCGAGCTTCTGCCCATAGACATCGACACCGCCCGGATAAGGCATGAAGACCTGCGGCTTGCCGGGAATATTCGCGCCCATGTACCAGGAATTCGCCTGCGGATAGAGCGACTCCGCCGCAAGCTCGTTCACATGCGCCACCCATTCGTCTTCGGCGGATTTCGTGGCCTCGATGGAGCGGATATTGCCGCTGGTGAGCTTCGAAATGCAGTCCGTAATCCAGTCCACATGCTGTTCGATGGAAACGATCATGTTGCTGAGGACGGAGGGGCTGCCGGGCCCGGTGATGAAGAAGAGATTGGGAAAGCCCGCCGAGCCGAGGCCGAGATAGGTGCGCGGGCCCGCCGCCCATTTCTCGCGGAGCTTCTCTCCGTTGCGGCCCGTGATATCGACGCCGAGAATGGCGCCGGTCATCGCATCGAAGCCGGTCGCGAAGACGATGGCATCCGCTTCGTATTCCTTTCCGCCGCACAGCACGCCGGCTTTCGTGATCCGCTCGATCGGCGTCTCGCGCACATCGACGAGCTCGACATTCGGCTGATTGAAAATTTCGAGATAGCCGGTGTCGAGGCAAAGCCGCTTCACGCCGACCGGGTGGTCATAGGGCATGAGCTTCTCGGCGATCTCGGGTTTGCCGACGCGCGCGCGCATCTGCGCCCGGGCGAAATCGGCGGCAATGTCGTTTGCCTTCTTCGTCGCCATCAGGTCGCCATAGGCGCCGAGAAAGGCGAAGCCGCCCTGCGTCCAGCGTGCCGCGAGTTCCTTCTCGCGCGCCTCCGGCGTCATTTCCTCCGCCAGAGCCTCATTATAGTCGAAGCAGATAAGCCCGCCCCGCGTCTGCCGCGCGCGTTCGCGGTCGGCGAGCAGGGTCTCTTTCGTTTTGGCGATTTCTTCCGGCGCCAGCGGGCGATTGCCCGCAGGCAGGGTGAAATTCGCGGTGCGCTGGAAGATGGTGAGATGTGCCGCCTGCTCGGCGATGATCGGAATGCTCTGGATGCCGGAAGAGCCGGTGCCGATCACGGCAACGCGCTTGCCCGTGAAGTCGACGCCTTCATGCGGCCAGTTGCCGGTGTGATACCACTTGCCCGCAAAATCCCCGATGCCCTTGAAGTCCGGCACGCGCGCGGCGGAAAGGCAGCCCGTCGCCATGATGCAGAAGCGTGTGCGGAGCCTGTCGCCCTTGTCGGTTGCGACCGTCCACAACCCGCTCTGCGCGTCGTAGTCGGCGGAGGTGACTTTCGTCTCGAAGCGGATGTCCTTCCTGAGGTCGAGCTTGTCGGCGACGTAATTCTGGTAGCGCAGGATTTCCGGCTGCGCCGCATAGCGCTCGGTCCAGGTCCAGCCTTTCTGGATTTCGTCGGAGAAGCCGTACTGATATTCGAGGCTCTCCACGTCGCAACGCGCTCCCGGATAGCGGTTCCAGTACCAGGTGCCGCCCACCCCGTCGCCCGTCTCGAACACACGCACCGAAAGCCCGGCCTTGCGCAGCCGGTGAAGCATGTACATCCCGGCAAAGCCGGCGCCGACGATCACGGCATCGAAATCGGGCCCTGTTGTGGAATTCTCCTGCGTCATGACCTCTCCTCCCTCATTTTTGTTTTGAGAAGTCTAGACCGGTAAACGCACCGGGAAAAAGCGGGATTGAACGGAAACGGCTTCCGGCGCAGAGTCCCGCCGCAAAATGCGGAGGGCGACATGCGGTTTGTGACATTCGAGGAAGCCGGCGAAGCGCGGTTCGGTGCCGTGACGGGCGGCGAGATTGCCGACTTCACGGGGCTCGCAGGCGCACCCGTTTCGCTCTTCGACATGCTGCAGGGAGGCGAGGCTGCCCTTGAGGCCGCGCGGAACCTGGCGGAGAAGGCGCCGCGCAGGCCGCTTGAGGGCGCGAAGCTGCTGCCCGTGCTTCCCCGGCCGGGCAAGATCATCTGCCTCGGCCTCAACTATGCCGAGCATGCCGCAGAGGGCGGCCGCGAAAAGCCCGATTACCCTAATTTCTTCATGCGCGCGGCCACCACGCTGGTGGGCCATGGCGCGCCGGTGGTCCGGCCCCGCGTTTCCGAACAGCTCGACTTCGAGGCGGAGCTTGCCGCCGTGATCGGCCGCCGCGTGCCGCGCCATGTCGCGAAGGCGGACGCACTTTCTTATGTCGCGGGCTATGCCTGCTTCAACGATGTGTCGGTGCGCGATTATCAGCGCCGTACGCCGCAATGGACCATCGGCAAGAATTTCGATGGTACGGGCCCCTTCGGCCCCGCCTTCGTGACCGCCGATGAACTGCCGACCGGCGCCGCCGGCCTGAAGGTCGAGTCACGGCTCAACGGCAAGGTCATGCAGAGCGCCAACACGCGCGACATGATCTTCCCCGTCGACGAGACGATCATGCTGCTCGCGCAATGCCTCACGCTGGAGCCGGGCGATGTGCTGGTGATGGGAACGCCGGCAGGCGTCGGCTTTGCGCGGACGCCGCCCGTCTGGATGAAGGCAGGCGACACGATCGAAATAGAGATCGAAGGTGTCGGCCTGCTTTCAAATCCGGTCGCGGACGAGGCCTGAGCGGATCACTCCGCCGCGCGGCGCATCTCGTCCTGACCGTTCCAGTATTCGGTGCCGTTCCGCCGCGCCGCCCGCTTGGCGCGGATGACGCTCGGCGCCGCCAGCAGCACCGGCACCAGCACCAGCGTGAGCAGGGTGGAGAAGCCGAGACCGAAAATGATGGCGGTCGACAGCTGCACCCACCACACGGTAACGGGCCCGCCCACCACGATTTCGCGGGTCACGAAATTGAGGTTGAGCTGCGTTGCCATGGGCAACAGGCCGAACATGGTCGTGATCGTCGTCAGCATGATGGGGCGGAGACGCTGCCCCGCCGTGCGTAGCACCGCCTCGATCACATCGTTCGTCTCCTGCTTGAGCCGCTGGAACGTATCGATCAGAACGATCGAATTGTTCACCACGATGCCGGCAAGCGCGACGATGCCCGTGCCCGTCATGATGACGGAGAAGGGCTGCCCGGTCACCACCATGCCGATCAGCGCACCAAGCGTCGACAGCACCACCGTCGAGAGCGTCAGCGCCGAGTGGTAGAAGCTGTTGAACTGCGTCAGCAGGATGATGAACATCAGGAACAAGGCGCCGATCAGCGCACCGCCGAGGAAGGAGGCGGATTCGGCCTGTTCCTCGTTGGCGCCGCGGAAGCGGACATTCACTGCCGGATCGAGCTGCTGCTGCGAGAGCCACTCCGACAATTCGCCGACCTTGGCGTCGACATTGATCTTCGCGCCGGTGGCAGGATCGACCGCTGTGTTTGCCTTGATGACGATGCGGCGGAGCCCGTTGATGCGCTCGATGGAACTCACCTGCGGCCTGGCCTCGCGCGTCACGAAATTGCTGATCGGCACGAGCCCCATCTGCGTCTGCACGCGCAGATTGTCGAGCTGGTCGAGCACCCGGAAATTGTCCGGGAAACGGACGCGGATATCCACCTCGTCGCGCGAATCGTCCGGCCGGTATTCGCCGATCAGAATGCCGTTGGTGACGAGCTGGATCACGGCGCCGACGGACGTCACGTCAGCCCCGAAGCGGCCGGCCATCTCGCGGTCGACCCTCATCACCCATTCGATGCCGGGCAGTGGCCGTCCGTCCTCGATGTCGATGAGCCCGTCGACACCGGTTTCGAGGTGATCGCGGATGAAGCCGGTCGTATCGAGCAGCTTCTGATAGTTGGATGACGTCAGTTCGATCTGGATGTCCTTGCCGGTGGGCGGCCCGTCCTCCTGCTTGCGCACTTCGACGCGGATGCCGGGCAGCGGTGCCGTATTGCGGCGGATTTCTTCCAGAATGACGGCACCCTTGCGGCGCTCCTCATAGGGCTTGAACTCGATGAGAAGCTGGGCGATCAGATCCTTCGGCACGTCGCTGCCGCGCCCGCCGCGCTCGCCAAGTCCCGGCGATGTGCGCGTGAACACGGTCTGCACGCCTTCCGTCGCGAGCACGATGTTCTCCACATCGCGCGCAAGGGAAAGCGTGTCGGCAGCCGAAAGATTGCCGCGCGCGCTGACGAGAACGATGGCGCGCTCCGGCTCCGTATCGACGAAGAACTCCACGCCGCTGTTGAACGACGAGAATATGAAGATCGTCGCAAAGATGATGGCGCCGGTCGCCGCAAGGACGCGGCCCGGATAATGCACCAGCTTGTCGAGCATGCGCACATAGGAGCCCGTGAGGCCCGGCAAGGCACGGATATCGCCGGTCTCGGCGCCCGCAAGTTGCTTCAGCACCTCGTCATTATCCGTCTCGGCCTTGCCGAACACCGTACCGAGCGTCGGCACGAAGATGAGGGCCGTGATGAGCGACGCCGTGAGCACGACAATCAGCGTGATCGGCAGATAGCTCATGAACTTGCCGGAGACGCCGGGCCACAGGAGCATCGGCAGGAAGGCGGCAAGCGTCGTTGCCGTGGAGGAGGTGACCGGCCAGAACATACGCTTCGAGGCGAGCGCATAGGCCTCGAACTTGCCGAGCCCTTCCGACATCTTGCGGTCGGCATATTCGACCACCACGATCGCGCCATCGACGAGAAGACCCACGGCCAGCAGCATGCCGAACATCACCATCATGTTGACGGTGTAGCCGGACGAGGCGAGGAAGAAGAAGCCGATCATGAAGGAAGTCGGAATGGCGATGCCGACAAGCAGCGCCGAGCGCAGGCCGAGCGCCGCCACGACCACGATCATGACGAGGATGATCGCCGTTGCGATGGAGGATTGCAGCGACCCGAGCGAGCGGTAGATCCAGTCCGACGCATCCATCGTGTAGTCGACATGGATGGCTTCCGGCCAATCCGCCGTCACCCGGTCCACGATCTCGCGCACCTGAACGTTATTGTCGATGATGTTCGTGCCGATGCGTTTCGTGATCTCGATGGCGATCGCCTGATGGCCGTTGAACTGCGCAAAGCCGTCCGGGTCCTTGAAGGTGCGGCGGATATCTGCGACGTCGGACAGCGTCACCACGCCTTCGCCCGACGCCTTGATCGGCAACTCGAGCACGTCCTTCCGCGTTTCGAAGAGGCCCGGCACCTTGACCGAAAAGCGGCCTTGGCCCGTGTCGATGTTCCCCGCTGCAACAAGCCGGTTGTTGAGCGACACGGCGTTGATGAGTTCGCTCTGCGAAATATTGTAGGATTCGAGCTTCGCAGGATCGATGACGATTTCGAGCAGTTCCTCGCGATGGCCGACAAGCTCCGCCTGCAGCACGGTGGGAATGGCCTCGATTTCGTCCTTCAGCAACTGCGCCGCGTTATAGAGCGTGCGCTCCGGCACATCGCCCGACAGCGTGACGACGAGCACCGGGAAGAGCGAGGTATTGAACTCGATGATAGTCGGTTCTTCGGTATCGCCCGGAAGCTTCGCACGCGCGAGATCGACCTTCTCGCGCACGTCCTGCAGCGCCTTGTCCTTGTTGAAGTTGACGTCGAACTCGAGCACGATCCCCGCATGACCCTGCGAGGCGATCGCGGTGATTTCCTTCAGCCCTTCGAGCGAACGCAGCTCCGTCTCCATCGGGCGGATGAGCAGGCGCTCGGCATCTTCCGGCGAAATGCCGTGATGCACGATCGAGACATAGAAGATCGGAATCGGAATGTCGGGATCCGCTTCCTTCGGAATCGAGATGAAGGAAATGATGCCCGCCGCCACGAGGAGGACCATCGTGGTGAGAACGGTTCGGGTACGCCCCAATATGGCGTCGATAGCGGAGTTCACAGTGCCGCTCCAACCTGATTTGCGGGGATGGCCTCGACCTTCTGGCCTTCGTTCACATAGTCCTGACCGACGGTGATGAGCGTCACCTTGTCCGGCAGGCCGGTGATCCACAGGCCCTCCGGCGTGTCGTCGACGAGCTCGATGGGCAGGAAGGCGACGAGGCCGTCCGCATTGACGGTTCGCACGCCCACCACGCCATTATCGTTCAGCGCGATGACGGAACTCGGGATGCGATGCGCGGGAATTTCCCGTCCCGGCACGATGATTTCCGCCGTCACGCCGGAGCGCATGCGGAATTCGGCATTCGGCACCTCGAGCTCGACGCGGAAGGTACGCGTCGCGGGATCCGCGGTCTTGGCGACGAAATGAATATGGCCCTCGACCGATTCCCCCGTCACCAGCCGGGCGACGCCGGGCGAGCCGATCGTCATGGCGCCCACGCGGTCTTCGGATACCTGACCCGCCACAAGCAGCGGATCGAGCTCCACCACGAGCCCGCAAATGTCGCCGACGCGGACATAGTCGCCGACGTCGACCGGGCGGTCGTCGAATACGCCGTCAAAGGGGGCGACGATCTTCGTCTGGCTCAGCTCGATCTCCATCTGCTTGAGCCGCGCCTGCGCCGCATCGAACGCGGCCTTGTTGCCGGCAACGGCGGTCGGCGCGCGGTGGCCCTTGTCGGCAAGCTGTCGGGCGGCGTCGTATTCGAGCTTGCGCTGCTGCACGAGCGCGCGCGCTTCGGCAAGCTGCGCGTCGCGCGCGTCGATCTGCAACCGGCAGAGCACATCGCCCTTCTTCACGCGCTGGCCCTTCTCCACGGGAAGTTCGATCACCCGGCCCTGCGTCTCGGCGCGCACATGCACGGCGCGCTTGGCCTCGGTGCGGCCGCGCACCGTGATGAAGCTCTGTCGCATGGTGGCCTGCGATTCCGTTACGCGGACGCGGGGCATCACCGTATTGGCCGCGTCCTCTTCCGCCGCGGTCATCCCGTTGCCATTGCCGCCGGAGCTGAAAATGCCGGTCGCGAACCACAGCAGGATGGCGACGGCAATGCCAATGGCGATGTAGTGGGAGCGGTGGAGGCGGCCGCCCGTGATCTTTTCGATCGTGTTTTTCTGACGTTCAAGCATGAGCTTTTTCTTCGATTGCGGCTTCTTCGATCAGATGCCGGTTGCGTTCGAGGAACTCGATGGAGGCGGCAAAGACGGCGTGCCCGTAGCGGCGGGCGAAATCCATGCCGGGTGTGTCTTCCTCATCGGCCTGTGAGAGGTCCTCCACCTTTTCCTTCATGGCGGCGAGGCGCTGATCGACCAGGCTGCGGACGCGGTCGCGCGGCAGCAGATGGGCGAAGAGAACGGTGAAGAGGAATTCGGAGCGGAACTTGTCGGGTGCGAGCTGCTGCCCGAGCGCATCCCCAAGCTGGTGGCGTCCCTTTTCGGTGAGCGAATAGATTTTCTTGTCGGGCCGGCCTTCCTGCTGCTCGGTCCGGCAGGTCACGAGACCCTCATCGGTAAGCCGCGTCAGTGCCGGGTAGATCGACCCATAGCTCGCGTCGAGGAAATGGCTGAAGGGGCCATCCTCGAACATCTTGTTGATCTCGTAGCCCGTGGCGTCGCCGAAGGCGAGGGCGCCCAGACAGAGGGTCGTGACATGCATATCGTGGAAATCCCTGCGTCAATCCGGTCTACGGCCCGATACCTGTATCGGATCGATATATCGGCGCTATATATGAGGAGGCTTGCGGGAATCCAAGAGCCGTGAGGCAAATTTACCGTCAAAAACCAGGTATTTTGTGCGGTGCGGCAGGAAAGTGACGTTCCGGCGGCCTGGGGACCCTGGCGGGAGGTCAGGCCCCGGCCATGGCAGCAAGAAGCACGCGCCGGTAGAGCCGGTCCGTGAGGCTCCGGGGCCGGTCGAGCCCCATCCGTTCAAGCCCGGCCAGCGCCGCCCCTTCTGCCTTGCCGCCCCGGAGCGCGAGCCGGGCAAGCTCGCCCTTCGTGGCATTGCGGAGCTTGCCGAGCGCCGGCATGAGCGCCTGTTCGACTTCCGTGAAATCGCTGTCGAAGGGGAAAAGCGGCAGCTTGTTCCGGCGGCGTGCATCCGCCAGCGCCTCTTCCAGGCGGCCGGGCGTATTGTTCCGGTGCCGTTCCGGGATCCTGTAGTCGTGTGCGATCTTGCCCGCCTTTTTCGCGCGCTCCAGCAATTCTGCCTGAAAACGGGAATCGGCGATGGAAAGCATCGCCGCCACCACTTCGCCATCCGGCTTGCCGCGCAGATCGGCCACGCCATATTCCGTCACCACCATGTCGCGCAGATGCCGCGGAATGGTCGTATGGCCGTAGTTCCAGAGAACGTTGGACAGCGTCTTGCCATCCTTGCTGCGCGTCGCCCTGAGCGCGATCACCGAGCGTGCGCCTTCAAGCGCGAAGGCCTGCGCCACGAAATTATACTGCCCGCCGACGCCGCTCACCACGCGCCCGTCGTCGAGCCCGTCCGATATGGCGGCCCCTGTGAGTGTCGCCATCATGGCGGTATTGATGAAACGCGCCTTCTTGCGCGCCGTGCGCTTGCGGTCTTCCTCGCCCAGCAGCTCGTTGACGAAGCTCACCGGCACCATGGCGATCTTTGCCCGCATCTGCGGGCTCATCTCGCGGAGCTTGGCGTAGAAGGCGCGCGAGCCGAGAAAGAATCCCCCATGCACAAGCGCGCCATCCGCCTCGCGCTTCACAACGCCGGCTTCGATCAGATCGATGAAACATTCGACCAGCATCTCGCTCGCACCGTAAAGCCCTTCATCGAAGGGTTCGCACTCGCCGCCCTCGGCCGAGAGCCTGTCGCGGAGCGCCTTGAAACTCTCGTTCTCAAGGTGCCGCAGCCGCAGCGCATGGCCGATCGCGTCGCCGATGGAGCCGATGCCGATCTGCAATGTCCCGCCGTCGGGAATGAGGCCCGCGATACGAAGACCGATCGCATGGTCGGCAAGCGTCACCGGCTCGCGCGGCGGCGCGAAAAGCGGGAAATGGAGCGAAGGATTGTCGAGCAGGAAGTCGAATGTCTCTGCCGTCACTTCGGCATCGCCGCCCATATAGGGCAGGTTCGCGTTGGTCTCGCCGACGGAGATGAACGCCGCCCGGCCTTCGCGCCGCGCCTGCAGGAGATCGGGCGTGATATCGGGATTGCTGCTCAGGCTGAAGGTCTCGCCCGTCTCCGACGGCGCGACGAGCTGCGCCACCACATTGACGCCGGATTGCAGGATGTATTGCAGCGCATGGGTGTAGTTCGCGGAGATATAGGCCTGCTGCTGGCGCGGCGAGCCGAGCCATTTCCCGGCCTGCAGGAAGAACTCATTGACCTCGACATTGGCGGGAAGACGGCCTGAATGAAGATCGCGCGCATAGGTAAGTTCGGGATAGCCGCTGAAGAGCCGTTCGAGCACCGGCCCCATGAAGCGGCCTTCGAGGCCTCCGCCGGCGCGCGGTACTTCCAGCGTCAGTGCCGTGAAGATGCGCAGCGAAATCGAAGGATCGGCCACAGCCCGCGCGACAAGCGCATTGACGAAATGATTGGGCTTGCCGAGACCGAGCGGCAGCGCCAGAACGATCTTCTTGCCCGTGCGTGCAATGACGGCATCGGCAAGGGCCGCGGCCTCCTGAAATCTCTCCGGGCGGGTGGGCACGCGCGAACCTGCATTTTCTTGTTACGCGGGCAGCGAGCATAGCAGCTTGCCCGCCGCGCTCAATCCCCTGCCGCTCGCGACAGGTGCCGGGGCTCTTCCTTCTCCGCCGGATGAAGCGCGAGATCCTCCGGCGCAAAATCGTCCACTGCGACGACGCGCGCCAGTGCCTTGCGATATCCGGCAATGAGCTTGGCATCCTCCGCGCCGATCGTGCCGTTCGCGGCCGCCACCTCCGCTTCGGCGGTTCCGGCCTTGCGCATCCTGTCGCGCGCGGCCTGCGTCAGCACGGCGAGCGAGAAGGTTTCCTCGAGATTGGCAACGGCATCGCCCGTCACGCCGAGATGAAGGCCGGAGGTCAGACGGTCGCGCGTGACGGATGGCGCGAGCAGAAGCTCCGCGCATTCGATGGCAAGCCTGTCTTTCGGCCCGCGCACCGCCGCCCCGAAGGGCTGGACGACAAGCCGCGCCAGCCAGGCGATGGGCCGGTTCGGCAGATTGGCGAAGACTTCGGCGAAGCGCCGGTCGATCCGCGCAAGCCCGTCCGCCATGCAATAGGCGAGAAGCGGCAGGTCTTCCTTCTGGCGTCCCTCATCCTCGAAGCGCTTCAGCGCCGCGGAGAGGAGATAGAGTTCGGACAATATGTCGCCGAGCCGCGCCGACAGCATTTCCTTCCGCTTCAGCGCGCCGCCAAGTGTGAGAAGCGCGAGATCGGCAGTGAGCGCAAATCCCGCCGCACGGCGCGAAAGCTGGCGGTAGTAGCGCCTCGCCTTGCCCGCCCGCGGCGCAGGCGCGAACAGCCCGCCCGTCCAGTTGCGGAAGAAGGCGCGGCCAAGCGTGCGGAAACCGTGGCCGATATGGCGCCAGAAGGCCTCGTCGAACTTGTCGAGCGCGACCTCCCGGTCTTCTTCCTCCAGCGCCTGCATCTCGTCGAGCAGATGCGGATGGCTGCGAATGGCGCCCTGGCCGAAAATGATGAGATTGCGCGTGAGGATATTGGCGCCCTCGACCGTGATGCCGACGGGCACCGCGCGGTAGAGATTGCCGAGATAGTTCGACGGCCCGTCGATCACGCCCTTGCCGGCGTGAATATCCATCGCGTCGTTCACGGCCTCGCGCATGCGGTCCGTCGCATGGGCCTTCATGATCGCGGAAATGACGGCGAGCTTCCGCCCGCCATCGAGCCCGGCACAGGTGAGCCGCCGCCCCGCATCGAGGAGATAGGCCGTGCCCGCAATATGGGCGAGCCTCTCCTGCACACCCTCGAACTTGCCGACCGGCAGGCCGAATTGCTCGCGCACCCGCGCATAGGCGCCGCTCGTCCGCGCGGCAAAGGCCGCGGCGGCGGCGGAAAGCGACGGCAGCGAAATGCCGCGTCCGGCGGCCAGCGCGCTCATCAGCATCTTCCAGCCATGGCCCGCCTGCTCCTGTCCGCCGATAATGTGGTCGAGCGGAATGAAGACGTCGCGCCCCTGGATGGGCCCGTTCTGGAACATCTGGAAGGAGGGGAGATGCCGCCGCCCGATGGTGACGCCCGGCAGATCGGCGGGCACAAGTGCGACCGTGATGCCGTAATTCTTCGGCTCGCCGATAAGCCCGTCAGGGTCCGACAGCTTGAAGGCGAGGCCGAGAACCGTTGCGACCGGGGCGAGCGTGATGTAGCGCTTGGAAAAATTGAGGCGGATGCCGAGTACCTCTTCGCCCTGCCATTCGCCCCGGCAGATAACGCCGCTATCGGTCATCGAGGCGGCGTCCGAACCCGCTTCCGGGCTTGTGAGGCCGAAGCAGGGAATATCCTCGCCCCGCGCGAGCCTCGGCAGCCAGTGATCGCGCTGCGCTTCCGTTCCGAACTGCAGCAGCAATTCGCCGGGCCCGAGCGAATTCGGCACCATGACCGTGACGGCCGCCGTCGCCGAACGGCTGGAAATCTTGCGGATGATTTCCGAATGGGCGAAGGCGGAAAATTCGAGCCCGCCATAGGCCTTGGGAATGATCATGCCGAAAAAGCGGTGCTCGCGGAGGAAGGCCCAGACCTCTTCCGGCAGGTCACCGTCCTCCCAGGTGATCTTCCAGTCGTCGAGCATGCTGCACAGCTCTTCGACCGGGCCGTCCATGAAGGCCTGTTCTTCGGCGCTGAGCTGCGGGCGCGGCGTATCGAGGAGCTTCCGCCAGTCGGGATTGCCGGAGAAAAGCTCGGCTTCGAGCCAGACATCGCCTGCCTCGAGCGCCTCGCGCTCCGTTTCCGACATCCCGGGCAGCGCCTTTTGCGCCCAGGCGAGGATCGGTCTGGTAAGCCGGTTTTTCCGCGTTTCTTTCCAGTTCATGGCGAATGAACTTGTTCGCTGGAGCCGGAAGTCAAGGAACCCGAAGGCGGGATCGGCCTATTCGGCACCCTCCATGGGCCTCGGGCGCAGCGGCCGGTCGACCAGCTCCATTTCCTCGTCGAGCCGCCGCTTCGTGTCGCCCGGCGAGCCCGTGCCCCGGGCAAAGGCCTGATAGGCGACCGGTACCACGAAGAGCGTGAAGGCCGTCGTCGCGATGATGCCGGAAAAGATCACGACGCCGATGGCCGACCGGGTTTCCGCGCCTGCGCCGAAGGAGAGGATGAGCGGAATGGCGCCCGCCGCCGTGGTGATTGCCGTCATCAGGATGGGGCGGAGCCGAATGCCCGCCGCTTCCACCAGCGCCTCGCGGAAATCCTTGCCCTCGTCGCGCAGCTGATTGGCGAATTCGACGATCAGGATGCCGTTCTTCGCGGCAAGTCCCACCAGCATGATGAGCCCGATCTGCGTGTAGAGATTGATCGTGCCGCCCGAAATCCAGATGCCGAAAAGCCCGCCGGTCACCGCGAGCGGGACCGTGGTGATGATGATGAAGGGATGGACGAAGCTCTCGAACTGCGCCGCGAGCACGAGAAACACCACGACGATGCCGAGCACGAAGACGAAGGCAAGCGCGCCGCCCGCCTCCTTGAAATTCATCGACTGGCCCTTGTAGTCGATCGTGACGCCCTGCGGCAGCCGCTCGCGGGCGAGCTCTTCGAGATAATCGAGTGCCTCGCCGAGCGTATAGCCATCCGCCAGGTCGGCCTCGATGGTGATCGCCCGCACCCGGTTGTAGCGGTTGAGGCTCGCGGGGCCTGCCGACTCGGAAATGCTGACGAGATTGGCGACAGGAATAAGCTCGCCCGTCCTGTCGGAGCGGACGAAAAGATTGCTCATGTCGCTCGGCGTCCGTTGCGACGAGCGTTCGCCTTCAAGGATCACGTCGTATTCTTCGCCTTCCTCGACATAGCGGGTGACGAGGCGCGAGCCGAAAATCGTTTCGAGCGTGCGCCCGACATTGCCCACCGTCACGCCGAGATCGCCCGCGCTGTTGCGGTCGATCTCCACGCGAAGCTGCGGCTTCGTTTCCTTGTAGTCGTGATCGATATTGATGAGGCCCGGATTGTCCTCTTCGATGGCGGCGAGCAGGATATCGCGCCATTCGCGCAACTGCTCGAACGTGCCGCCGCCGATGACGAACTGCACCGGCTTCGACGTGCCGCCGCCGAATCCCGAGCGCATCACGGGAGAAATCGTCACGCCGGGCAGGTCGCTCGTGATCTCGCGGATCTCCGCCATGATATCCCAGGCCGAGCGGCGCACCGCCCAGTCATGCAGCACAACGACGGCAATGCCGTCATTGAAGCTCGCCGTATTGCCGAAGGAGCGCGGTGCGCGCACGAGCAGCCGGTTGACCTCGCCGCGCTCGACAAGCGGCATGAGCCGCGTCTCGATCTCGGTCATATAGGCGGCGGTATAGTCGTAGGAAGCACCTTCCGGCGCGTTCACCATCACGAAGAAAGTGCCCCGGTCCTCGCGCGGCGCGTATTCGGATGGTGTGAACGTGAAAAGGCCGAAGGCGACGACGATCATGACGCCGAAAACGCCGAAGACCGGCAGCGGCCGTGCCAGGGTCTTGTCGAGCAGTTCCGTATAGCGATCCCGCATCCGGTTGAAGAAGCGGTCCACGGCAAGCGTGAAGCGGCTCGGTCCCGCCGCAGGCTTCAGCACCTTGGAGGAAAGCATGGGCGACAGGCTCAAGGCGACGAAGCTCGAAAAGCCGACCGCCGCCGCCATGGTGATCGCGAATTCCGAAAAGAGCCGGCCAACCGCCCCCTCGACAAAGGCGAGCGGCACGAACACCGCCATCAGCACGATAGTTGTGGCGATGACCGCAAAGCCCACCTGCCTTGCGCCGCGGTAGGCGGCGACAAGCGGCGTCTCCCCTTCTTCCATGCGGCGGTAGATATTTTCGAGAACGACGATCGTGTCGTCCACGACAAGCCCGATGGCGAGCACCAGCGCGAGAAGGGTGAGCAGGTTGACGGAAAAGCCCGCCAGGAAAAGGACGAAGAATGTCGCGATGAGCGAAACCGGCACGGTGACCGCGGGAACGAGCGTCGCCCGCATGCTGCCGAGAAAGACGAAGATCGTCAGCACGACAAGGACGATCGCAATGCCGAGTGTCTTGTAGACCTCGTTGATCGCGCCTTCCACGAAGACGCTGCTGTCATAGCTCTGCCGGAACTCCATGCCTTCCGGCAGCGTCGGGGCGATGCGCTCGGCCTCCGCCTTCGCGCCATTTGCGACGGTGAGCGTGTTCGCCGTCGATTGCTTGATGATGCCGATGCCGACCATCTGCACCTGGTTGCCGCGGAAGAAGGTACGGTCCTCCGCCGCCGCGCGTTCGACGCGCGACACATCGCCGAGGCGTACCAGGTAGCCATCGTCGCCCTGGCGGAGTACGAGCTGGCGGAAGTCTTCCGGGGTGCGGTAGCTCCGCTCGATGCGCGCGGTGAACTGGCGCTGTGTCGATTCGATGCTGCCGGCGGGAAGCTCGACATTCTCCGCGAGCAGCGCCTGTTCCACATCGCCGACCGTCAATTGCCGGGCAGCGAGCGCAGAGCGATCGAGCCAGATGCGCATGGCATAGTGCCGCGCTCCCGACAGCCGCACGCGCGCCACGCCGTCAAGCGTCGAGAAACGGTCGACGATATGGCGCTCGGCATAATCCGTCAGCTCCAGCACGTTCATATTGGGGCTAACGAGATTGAGCCACATGATGACGTCGTCGCTGGAATCGACTTTCTGGATGTCCGGCGGATCGGCTTCCTGAGGCAGGTCGTCGAGAATGCCCGACACACGGTCGCGAATATCGTTCGCCGCCGCGTCGATATCGCGGCCCGGCCTGAATTCGATAGTGATGCGCGAGCGCCCGTCCTGACTTTGCGACTGGACATAGGAAATGCCCTCGACCCCGGCGATGCGCTCCTCGATCCGCTCGGTGATGCGCGTCTCGACCACGGCGGCGGCGGCGCCGCGATAATCCGTGGTGATGGAGACGATGGGCGGATCGATGTCGGGATATTCGCGCAGGGGCAGCCGGTCGAAGGCGACAAGGCCGAAGGCGACGAGCAGCAGGCTCAAAACGGCGGCAAAGACGGGCCGGGTAACGGAGACGTCCGAAAGCTTCATTGCCGTCTCCTTACTGGACCACGATCGTGTCTTCCATCACGGCGCCGATGGCCTGGCCGTGTTTCTGTTCTTCGAGAATGTTGACGGCCTGTCCGTCCCGCAGCCGCATGGTGCCATGCGTGACGACAGCCTCACCTTCATCGAGCCCGGAAAGAATTTCGACATCGCCCGGCCGCCGTGCGCCGATCCGGACTTCGCGCCGCTCGGCCTTGCCGTCCCGCACTACGAAAACGAAATTGTTGGCCCCCGAGGGGACCAGCGCCTCTTCCGGAATGACGACCGCCTGACGCGGATTCTTCATGAGCTGCACGGTCATCAGCAGGCCCGGCCTGAGCGCATGATCGGGATTGTCGATCAACGCCCGCGCGGTGATCGAGCGCGTCACGCGGTCGACCTGTGTCGAAACGCTGTGCACCTGGCCGCGGAATTCGTGGCCGGGAAGCGCCGTCGTCGTGGCGACGATCTCAAGTCCGGGCACGATGGTGGACAGATAGGCGGCGGGCACGGTGAAATCGAGTTTGATCGGGTCGAGATCGTCCAGCGTGGTGATCCGGTCGCCCGGCGTCACCAGCGTGCCGAGGCTGATCTGGCGCAGCCCGACAATGCCGCCGAAAGGCGCGCGGATTTCACGGTCGGCAAGCCGCGCCGCCGCCGCATCGCGGTTCGCCTCCGCCTCGCGCATCGCCGCAAGCCGCTCTTCGAGCTGCGCCGTCGCCGTGAACTGCCGCCGTTCGAGCTCGCGGGAGCGCTCGTAAGCCGTGCGCCGTTCGGCAAGCACTGCTTCGGCCGCCGCCAGCGCCGCGCGCTGTTCCTCGCGCCGCATCGCGACGAGCAATTGCCCTTCCTCGACCGTCTGGCCGTCCTCGAACAGGATTTCCGTCACCCGGTCGGCGACATTCGCCGTGATCACCACGCTTTCATTGGAAAAGCTTGTGCCCAGCGCTTCGACGCGGTCGACGAACCGGTCCGTCACGGCCCTGACGACGATTACGTTCTGCGCGGTCTCGGCATGCGCAACGGCCGGGAGCGCGATGAGAGCGGCAAGGAGGAGGCGGAAGAGACGCATGCGGACTCCAGTAACGGGCGATCCCGGACCTAGGCGAGCGGCGAATAGTGCAGCTCCAATCCGTTGAAATTGTGACAATAGCGTCACTTTGGGTGCCAAGCCCTCAATTTCCAGTGAGGAAATCCCTTTTATGGGGTGTTTTCCGGGTTCTGGACGGGCAGCGGCGCCGGAATATTGCTCCGCGAGATAGAGAAACTGAGCAGGATCGTCGGCAGGATACCGAGCGCGACGATGGTGAGCGCCGCCGTGCTGGCCTCGGCCAGTCTTTCATCCGAGGCAAGGCGGTAGGTCCGTGTCGCCAGCGTCTCGAAATTGAAGGGCCTGAGCAGCAGCGTTGCCGGCAATTCTTTCAGGACGTCGATGAAAACGATGAGAGCGGCACTTGCGAGCGCCCCGCGCATCAGCGGCACATGCACCGCCGAGAGCACGCGCCGCGGTCCCGCCCCGAGGCTCCGCGCCGCCGCATCGAGCGTCGGATGGATTTTCTCAAGCCCGCTATGCGCCGCATTATAGGCGGCGGTCAGAAAACGGGCGACATAGGCGAAGATGAGGCCCGCGATCGAGCCGGTCAGCAGCAGGCCGGGCGAAAAGCCGAGCCGCGTTTCGGCGAAGTCGCCGAAACTCCGGTCGATGCTGGTCGAGAGCGTGAGAATGCCGATGGCGATCATCGCACCCGGCAGCGCATAGCCGAGTGTCGCGAGCCGGATCGACACGCGGTTGAAGCGCGTCGGGCGAAGCCGCTCGCCATAGGCAAGGACCAGTGCCAGCACTGTCGCGATGGCAGCCGCGATGGCGGCGACGGAAATGCTGTTCCAGGCGAAATCGAGAAAGTTGCGGCCAAGCAGAGGATCGCCTTGCAGAAGCGCGTAGCGGATGAGCACGCCCGCCGGCACGATGAAGCCGAGCAGCACCGGCAGCGCGCAGGCGATGACGGCGGCGGCGGCGGCAAGGCCCTTGAGCCGTCTCGGCTGCGAGGCCATGTCGCGCGCCATGGGATTGGCGACGCGCCCGCGCCGGCTCGCCATTTCGAGAAAGACGAGCGCGATCGCGAAGACGAAAAGCCAGGCGGCGATCTGCGCCGCCGAAACGGCATCCCCAAGGCTGAACCAGGTTCGGAAAATGCCGGTCGTGAGCGTTGGCACGGCGAAATAATCCACCACGCCGAAATCCGAAATCGTTTCCATCAGCGCCAGCGCGATGCCGCCCGCGATGGCAGGTCGCGCACAGGGAAGCGCGACCCGCGTGAAGGCGCGCCAGGGGCGAGCGCCGAGATTGCGCGCCGCATCGAAAAGCGCCGCCGATTGCCGCTGGAAGGACGCCCGTGCAAGCAGATAGACATAAGGGTAAAGCACAAGGCTCAGCATCACCGCCGCGCCGGGCAGTGAGCGCACCGGCGGAAAATAATAGTCGCCCACACCCCATCCGGTGGCGGCACGCAACGCGGACTGAACCGGCCCCGCAAAGGCGAGGAGATCGGTATAGACGTAAGCCACGATATAGGCGGGTGTCGCGAGCGGCAGCACCAGCGCCCAGCTCGCCACCGAATGGCCGGGAAAACGCGTCGTCACGGTGAGCCAGGCGGTGCCCACGCCCGCAATCCCCGTCATGAGTGCGACAAGCGCCATCAGCTTCAGCGTATTGCCGACATAGGTCGGAAGCACGGTGGAGGCGAGATGTGCCCAGTTCTCGCTCGCCGGTGCGGCAAGGCTGGCCAGCACCACGAGCGAAGGCAGCAGGACCAGAAAGGCCGCGGCAAGGGCCCCGAACGTCCAGCCCGAGGCGGCGCGCGAGCCCGGCGCTGCGGCAAATACGGCGCCGGGGGGCGGAGCCTGATCTTTTTCCGTGACTGACATGGCGCTGTTGTGACAAATACCGGGCGGGGCGGCAAAGTAATTTTGCTACGCATTCGCACTAACCCCTCCCGTTCACGCGCCGCGAGGTCTTCAGAATGTCCCTGGCGTTCCGCAATGTCGGACACAGCTATGGCCGTCACAGGGTGCTTTCCGGCGTCACGCTGGAGGCGCGGCCGGGGGAGATTCTCTGCCTTCTGGGGGCGTCGGGCAGCGGCAAGACGACGCTTTTGCGGCTCGCTGCCGGGCTTGAACGCCTGCAGGAGGGCAGCATCGACCTCGGTGGCGCGGTGCTCGCGACCCCCGACCGCGACGTGCCGCCGGAAAAGCGCTCCTTCGGCATGGTTTTTCAGGACCACGCGCTGTTCCCCCATCTGACGGTCGAGGAGAATATCGCCTTCGGCCTTGCCGGCCGGCCGAAGGAGGAGATTCGCGCCATAATTGCCGCGCGGCTCGCGGCGGTCGGTCTTGCCGGCTTCGGGGGGCGTTATCCGCACACCTTGTCGGGTGGCCAGCAGCAGCGCGTGGCGCTCGCCCGTGCGCTGGCACCTGCGCCCGCCGCCATGCTGCTCGACGAGCCCTTCGCAAGCGTCGATGTGACGCGCCGCCGCGCGCTCCGCGAAGAGGCCCGCCGGGCGCTGAAGGAAGCGGGCGTGGTGACCCTCGTCGTGACACATGACCCCGTCGAGGCCATGGAAATCGGCGACCGGATTGCGGTCATGGAAGGTGGCCGCATCGCCCAATGCGCGACCCCCGAAGAGCTTTATGCAAGGCCCGTGAGTGCCCTCGTCGCCTCGCTGTTCGGCGAGGCGCAGCGCTTCCCCGCCGTGGTGAGCGGCGAGACCGCCATCACGGCCTATGGCCCCGTCCCCGTATCCGGCTATGTCGATGGCGCCCATGTGGAGGTCATCGTCCGGCCGGAAGCCGTGACGCTTGCGCCTGCCAGTGCCAAGGAAAGCAATTTCCGCATCGGCGACATCCGCTTTCTGGGCCGCGACTGGCTGGTGCTGCTGATGAATGACGGCGCACCGGGGCTTGAGCCGCTTCGCGCCCGGGTTCCCGCGCTTGAAGGCCTGGCCGTCGAGGCGAGCGTTGCTCTCCGCTTCGAACCTCAAGAAACCTTCATTTTCCCCGCCTGACTTTCCGCAATCTGCCGCTTGCGCCGGCTCATGAGGGCAGGTAGTTTGCGACTGAAAATCGTTCGCATTAATCAGGACATATAATCCGTCATGTTCCGTCTCTTCACCGCCCTCGTTGTTGCCGCCATGGCTGCCACCGCACTGATCGCCGGCGAAGCCGACGCCGCCGAAGTGAACCTCTATTCGGCCCGCCACTACGACACCGATCTCTCCCTATATGACCGCTTCACCGAAGAGACCGGCATCAAGGTCAATCTGATCGAAGGCGACAGCGACGAACTCATCGCCCGCATCGAGCGCGAGGGCCGCAACAGCCCCGCCGATCTTCTGGTGACCGTGGATGCGGGCCGCCTCTGGCGCGCGGAAGAGAAGGGGCTCTTTGCCCCGGTCTCCTCGGAAACGCTCGAGGAGCGCATCCCCGCGCATCTGCGTCATCCGGACGGGCTCTGGTTCGGCCTGTCGAAGCGCGCGCGCATCATCATCTACAACAAGGCGGCAGGCGAACCGGAAAACCTCAAGACCTATGCCGATCTCGCGGACCCGGTGCACAAGGGCGAGATCTGCATGCGCTCCTCGTCCAACCTCTACAACGTCTCGCTGCTTGCCTCGATCATCGAGCATGAAGGCGCGGCAGCGGCGGAAGAATGGGTGAAGGGCGTGGTCGCGAACTTCAAGCGCGAACCGCAGGGCAATGACACGGCGAATGTGAATGCCGTCGCCTCGGGCGAATGCCGCATCTCGCTCGTGAACACCTATTATGTCGGCCGCATGCTCGCCTCCGACGATCCTGCTGTGCGCGAAGCGGCGGAAAAGGTCGTCATCGTCTTCCCCGATCAGGAAGGCCATGGCACGCATGTGAACATTTCCGGCGCGGGCGTGCTGAAGCATGCGCCGAACCGCGACAATGCGGTGAAGTTCATCGAGTTCCTGACAAGCGACTGGGCGCAGCTCGCCTTCACGCAGATGAACCATGAATATACGGCGGTTCCCGGCGTGAGCGACGAAACGCCGGTGCGCGGCACGGGCGCCTTCAAGGAAGACGAGATGAATGCAAGCGCGCTGGGCCGCAATCAGGCGGAAGCCGTGCGCATCTTCGACCGCGCGGGCTGGAAGTGATCCGGCCTTTCCGGAGGTTTTGAAGAACGAGAGCCGGGGGCAGCCATGTCCCCGGCTTTTTCATGTGCCGGTCAATTCGCCGGTCAGACGAGCCGGCCAGACAAGCAGGTCAGACGAGAATGGCGCGCTGGCCGTTCGCGCGTTTCAGCACCTCGACCTCGACATCGAAACAGGCACCGAGCGCGGGCGCGGTGAAGACCTCATCAGCCTCGCCCGAAGCAATGACCCGTCCATTCTTCAGAAGAGCCACGTCATCCGCATAGGCACTGGCAAGGTTAAGGTCGTGAATGGCGGCAAGCACGCCCACACCCTGGTCTGCCAAAAGCCGAGCTACATCGAGCACAAGGCGCTGATGGCGAAGGTCGAGCGCCGATGTCGGCTCGTCCAGAATGAGATAGCGGCTCTCGCCCCGGGCGTCCCCTTCGGGGCGCCATATCTGCGCAATGGCGCGTGCGAACTGCACGCGTTGTTTCTCCCCGCCCGACAAGGTCTGATAGGAGCGCGAGAGGAACGGCGCGACGCCTGCAAGCCGTGCCGCCTCCGAGATTGCCCGCGCATCGAAAAGCTGCGCCTCGTCGCCCGAATGCGGCAGGCGCCCAAGCTCGATCACTTCTTCGGCGGTAAAGGCGAAGTCGAGCGCCGAATCCTGAAGCAACACGGCGCGACGGCGCGCAAGCCGGAGTGGGGCCATGGAGCCAAGCGGCGCGTCATCGAACCGGACGTCGCCTTCATCCGGCCGCCTTTCGCCCGCGAGAACGGAGATGAGCGTCGACTTGCCGGCGCCATTGGGCCCGATCAGCGCCGTGACGCGGCCGGGACGGACGCAAAGGTCGGCGCCGTCCAGAAGCCGGCGCTGGCCCGCAAGAACCGAAATGCCGGAAGCACGGATCACATCGACCTCCGTCTGCGCATGAGAAGCCAGAGGAAGAAGGGGCTTCCGACCGCCGCCGTGACGAGGCCGATCGGCAGTTCGGCCGGCGCGACGATCACACGCGCGAAACTGTCGGCGATGAGAAGGAGCGCCGCGCCCGCGAGCATTGAGCCCGGCAGGACCACACGGTGATCGGGCCCCGCCATCATGCGCACCACATGCGGCACCACGATGCCCACGAAAGCGACGATGCCGCTCACCGCCACCGCGGAACTGACGGCCAGCGCCGCCGCAACCATGACGACATGCTTCAGCCGCTGAACCGCTACGCCGAGGTGCAGCGCCTCGCGCTCGCCGAGCAGCATGGCATCGAGCGCACGGGCGCGGGTGAGAATGATCCCAAGCGCGAGCAGGATGGGAAGCGCCGCAAGCGTCACCGCGCGCCACCCGCCGGAGGCAAGACTTCCCATGCTCCAGAACGTGAAGTCGCGAAGCTGCGTGTCGTTGGAGATATAGACGAGAAGGCCGGTCAGCGCGCCGGTCAATGCGTTCACCGCGATGCCCGCAAGCAGCAGTGTCGCCGTTGCCGCCTGGCCGCGGGATTGCGCAAGACCCTGAATGGCAAATGTGGCGCCGAGTCCGCCTGCGAAAGCGGCGAGCGGCAGAAGATAGGGCGAGGCAAGAAAGGGCAGGGCGCCGACAAGCGTGGATCCCAGCACGATCACGAAGACGGCGCCGAGCGCCGCGCCGCCCGACACGCCGATCAGGCTCGGATCGGCGAGCGGATTGCGGAAAAGCCCCTGAAAGGCCGCGCCCGCGCCCGCAAGCGCCGCCCCCACGATGACGGCGAGCAGCGCCCGGGGCAGACGGATCGTCTGGACGATCGCGGCGATGCGCGCATCGTTCTCCATGCCGAGAAGCGCGCGGAGCACGTCGCCCGCCGGAATGGAAACCGCGCCTGTTGCGAGCGAGACGAGAAAGGCGAGACACAGAAAGGCGCCGAGCCCGGCAAGGATCGCAGGGCGCCGCGCGGCGCGCGAGAGGCGAGGCCGGGTATCGGCGATATCCGTCATTCTGCCTCCGTCCAGGGGCGCGGCGGAAGCGGCGCGATAGCAGCTTGCGGGTGAAGCAGGGCGGCGAGGTCGCGCACGGCATGGGCCAGACGCGGACCGAAACCGGCGAGATAGAGTGCGTCCATGCTCACCACGCGCTTTGCAGCGCCGGCCGGTGTCGCCGCAAGCGCAGGATCGGCGAGCAGCTTGTCCGTCCCGCCCAGCATCTCGATCGATTGATCGGTGACGAGCAGAATATCGGGCGCAGCCTCTGTCGCCGCTTCGGGCGAGAAGGGCTTGTAGCCCGTAAAGCCATGCGCAGCGTTCTCGCCGCCTGCAAGTTCGATCATCGCATTGGCGGCGGTCCGGTCGCCGCCGACGAGAAGCCCGCCTCGCCCGGCCTGCAGGAGGAAGAGCACCCGGGGCTTTCTTCCTTCGATCTTCGCCACATCGGCGAGCACCTGGTCCATGTCCTGCTTCAGCGCTTCGTTGAGCGCCGCAGCCTCCGCTTCGCGGCCGAGCGCTGCGCCCACTTCGGCGATGTGCGCGTAGACATCTTCAGACGCGAAGCCTTCCTCGAGCTTCACGATGCGCACGCCGGCGGCCTCCGTCTGCGCGAGCGCAGTGTCGGGCCCGGCCTCGCCGCCTGCCAGAATGAGATCGGGCGAGAGCGAGAGCAGGCCCTCCGCCGAAAGCTGCCGCACATAGCCGACATCGGGAAGCGCGTCCGCCGCTGCCGGATAGATGCTGGTCGTGTCGGCGCCCACCAGCCTCTCACTCGCCCCGAGCGCGAAGACGATCTCGGTGGTGGAACCGCCCACGGCAACGATGCGCTCCGCATCCGCCGCGGCGGGGGGAGCGAGGAGGAGCAGCGCAGCGGCGCATGCGATTCCGGCGAAGGGAAGCCGCGCTATCATCATGCCGCTTCCTTCGTCGCGAGCGGATTGACGATCTCGCGCCAGCCGAGGTCCTCGGGCTGGCCGGGCTTGCGCTTGCCGAACAGTGTGGCGATCAGCGAGCCTTCCTTGTCGAAAAGTTCGAGCGAGGTAACGGTGCCGTCTTCCGTCGGCTTCCAGACGACCCAGGCGCTGTCGATGTGATCTTCGCGCAGATGGAGATTGAAGGACTCGTCCAGCACGTTGAACCACGGCCCCATGGGCTTCAGGTTCGAAACGGTACCGGTGTGAATCTGGATCATGCCGGGATTGCCGACAAAGACCATGATCGGCACCTCGCGGTCGCGCGCCGCTTCGAGTGCCGCGCGGAGCGAAACGGCGGGAACGCGCGTTGCGCGTGTCTCTCCCGCAAGGCGCAGGCCCTGCAGCCGTTCCACCTTGAACTTCGTGATGAGACCGTGGAACTCATGTGTGTCGGTCATCGCATCCCAGGCGGCGCGGAAACCGGGGACGTCGATTTCGCTATCGGCGAGGCGTGCTTTCTTCGCCGGTGCCGGCGCGATCTCGAGCGGTGTGTGCTCCGTCGCAAAACGTGCGATCAGGGCATCGAAGGCGGCGGCATCGGAGCCGTCCGTCTGGTAGATCTTGTGGATCGCCACGCCCTGCGCATCGAAGAACTGCAGGCTGCGGCGCGTGCCGCCTTCCTTCAGCACCTCGACGACGCCGAAACCCGACTTCCACTGCGAGAAGAAGATGCGAAGATCGATATCCTCGCCGACGATCAGGCCCACATGCGCACCGCCTTCAAGCGTGCCATAGACGCCCTTGCGCTCATGCACCACGGATTCGTTCCGCGTCAGCGCCATCACGCGGCCAAGGGCGCCCATGCTGCCGATAATGTCGGTCCATTCGGGGCGAAGCCGGGTGACGGTCGAGGTCTCGCTGCCCAACGCGAGAAGCTCGGCTTCGGAAATGCCGAGACGGGCGGCGATCTCGCGGGCGCGAAGATTGGGCTCTGCGGCAAGAAGCGCCGCGCGGCGCCCGGCAAGCAGCTCGGAAGTTGATGAAGCGGACATGGCGGTTCCTTTCGTGAAGCCTCAGTTGAGGGCGAAGCGGACAGGGATGTGAACGAAGGCGGCGACGGGCCGTCCGCCGCGCCTTTCGGGTTCGAATTGCCAGTCTTGCGCCGCTTTCATCGCGGCGTGGTCGAGCAGCGCATAGCCGGAGCTTTCGAGAAGCGAGACTTCCGCCGGATTGCCGGCGAGATCGAGCTTCACGCGGATCATCGCGGTGCCCTCCTGGCCGAGGTCGCGTGCCCGGCGCGGATAGGCGGGCGGGCGCGGCAGCACGCGGTAGCGCGGTTCGGTGAGCATGACGATCTCGCTCTCCTCAGCGCCGCTATGCGGCGTGAGTCCGGCGCTCGTCCCCGCGCCGTCTCCGTCGCGCGTATCGGGCGGCGCGAGCGATGCGGTGCGAAAAGCGGGAGCGATTTCTTCGGCCGGTCTGCGCGCTTCGCTGATGCGAGGCTGCGGCGCGGGCTTGCGTTCGGGCCGTGCGGCCAAGGGCTCGGGAAGCGGCACCGCTTCGGCCACAGGATCGGGAAGGAGCTCGGGAACCGTTTCAGGCTGCGGCGCGGCGGAGGCTGCCTGCGATGGCGCGGCGCGCTCCACCCGCGCGGGCGCGGGGGCCGAAAGTTCGACGAAGGTGACGGACATGCCGTCGGGAAATCCTTGCGGCGCGGGCGTGCCCGCAGCCTGCCACCAGCCGAGAAGCACGGCGGCGACGGAAACATGAAGGAAGAGTGAGGCCGCCACCGGCCCGCGGAGCGCGCGCGGCCCGAGAGGGAGAGGCGAGGAACCCTCCTCCCGTGCCATGCTGCCCATGCGTGCGGTGGCGGCCATACTCATTGCAACCTCAGAAGCGCAGCGTCGCGTTGACGCCGAAGTTCCGGCCCGGCTGCGCGTAACGCGGAAGAATGGGATTGCTTGCCGCCACGCCGATTACATCCTGCGAGAGGTAGTACTCCTCGTCGGTGATGTTGAAGACACCGGCGTTGAAGGTGAGGCGCTCCGACACATCGTAATGCGCCATCAGGTCGATCACCGTGTAGGACGGTGCCTGGAAGTCGCTGGGGGAGGCCACGCGATCGTGACGCCAGGCATGGGTGAAGGCAAGCTCCGCGCCCCATATACCGTTGTCATAGGCAACACCCGCCACGGCCTTCACGGGATCGACGGAGGAAATCGGCGCCCCGGTCTGGTCGTCTTTGCCGCGCGCATAGGAAAGCGCACCCTTCAGTGTCCATTCAGGCGTTGCGGCATATTCGCCCCGCGCCTCGGCACCGAAGATCGTTACTTCGGCGAGATTCTGGAACTGATAGGTCGTATTCGTCGGCGTGCTGCCTGCTAGGGCCACCGTTTCGATGAAGTCCTTATACTTGTTGTAGAAGCCCGCGATGGAGAAGCTCGATCCATCGGCGTAAGCGCCACGCAGGCCCGCCTCGAAGCCATCGGACGTTTCCGCCTTCAGATCCGGATTTGGAATGAAGCGGTAGGAGATCATCTGACCGGGCGGCGGGAACGGAACGAAGATATTGTGCTCGAAGCCGTTGTTCAGACTGTCATAGGGCGGTGCGCGGAAACCATGCGCATATTGCCCGAAGATTGTGTACTCCTCGCTCACAGAGAAAGTAGCGCCGAGCTTGGGCGAAATTTCGGTCTCGGTGACTTCAACCGGCGTATAGGCGGGATTGGCGACATTCTCATACATCCAGTCCGGCTTCGGCTTCATGTTGTAGTAGTCGAAGCGAATTGCCGGAACGATGCTCAGGCGTCCGAGCGAAATGTCGTCCTGCACGAAGAACCCTGCCTTGACCGTTTCCGTGTCGGGGAAATATTTGGCTGGAAACTGTATGGAGCCGACATTGTTGGTGACCGTGCCGGTCGTCAGATTTTCTTCCGTGCGGTAGCGGGGACGTGAGCTTTCCGTGTAGTCGGCAGCCAGACCGTAAGTGAATTCGTGCGAAACGCCGAAGATGTTGCGCGCGGTGTTGAACTGGATGTCGGCCACCCAGATGTCCTGCAGGAATCCGAGGTCGGAGACGCGCATGAAGTTGGTGCCGCCGGTCAGGCGGAGCTGATCCGTATGCTCCCAGCGCTCAAGCGACGTGTAGCCGAGCTTGATTTCAGCACTGTCGACGAACAGGAACGGATTGGCATGAGTATAGGCGAGGCTGATCGAATACCGCTCGGTATCGTCCGTGCCGTCCGATGAAAGGATGGTTGTGGTGCCGTCGACCCCCTCTTCGTCGTTCAACTCGGTATCGACCTTGCGGTCGAGATAATCGCCGGTGATCTTGAGCCGGTTTCCCGACGGAGAGTTGAAAACCAGTTTCCCGAGAAAAGAATTCGACTCGTAGTCCTGCGGATTTGCCGTCCAGCTCGAATTCGGTTTGATTTCCTCGCCGTCGCGACGGGTGTAGATACCGAGGACTTCGACATTGCCGGCACGAGCCGCGCCAGTCATCGTTTCGGAAAAGGTTTTACCGGCGCTCGCATAGCCGCCCTTGATGCTCGCGTACCAGTCCTTGCCCACCATATCGAGATAGTCGGCCGGGTCTTTCGTCACATAGGCGATCGTGCCGCCGAGACCGTCCGACCCGTAAAGGGCAGAGGCCGGCCCGCGCACGATTTCGACTGCCTTCATGTTCTCGATGTCGAAGAAGTCGCGTGTATAGGTGCCGGGGCCTTCGTTCGACTGAGGGAAGTCGGTGGTCGGCAAGCCGTCCACCAGAACGAGCACGCGATTGCCGCCCATGCCTCGGATGACATAATTCGTTGCGCCGGCCCGGCTTGGCTGATTGCCAACCGAAACCCCCGGCTCGTAGCGGATGATGTCCTGCATCCGCACGGCATTGCGCCGTTCGAGTTCCTCCGCCGTGATGACGGAGACGGTGCCGGCGACATCGTTGATCGCGGTCGGGTTGCGCGTGGCGGTCGAGGTGACGGTGTCGAGCTGCGTTGCGCGCGGCTTTGCCTCCTCTTCCTCGGGGGAAGAAGCGGCGTTCTGCGCCTGCGCGGTGGAAATCACGGCGAGCGAGGCCGTTGCGAGTAGAAGCGAGATGAGGGATCGCCGACCCATAAAACTGTGCATTGCCAGTCCCAGTCCCAGTTATGCGTGCGAAAGCATTCCTGGCTGGCTGGCCCCCGCCTTGCGGATGGACGGGTCTGGCTGGCTCGGCTGCTCGGTGATGTACCCCCGGCGCGTGGCCGGGCTTCTCACTTGATGAGGATGAGCTTGTTGCTGCTCGTCAGGCGAAGGCGGTAAAGCTCCTCGCCATGGCGAATGACGACTTCCCGCCCGTTCCGGAAGAGATCGACGCTATCGAGGGAGGGAGTGGCTCCCGCCGCCGATCCGCCCGATGCCCTGTCCCGACCTGGGGTTGCCGTCATTTCGCTTGCTCAGCCCTTGCTGTCCTGCATGAGAATGACTCGCAATATCATGCGTAACAAGGTTCCGCAACTTCTATTTTCCCACAAGATTTTTATGGTCTTTATGCCGGGGCATTTTTAATGCGGGATCTCGCGGGAAGCGGGGGCGTCGGCGATGCGTCTCAGGCGGCTTCCGCCCGGGCCTCCGCGAAATTCGCCTCGGCGAATTCCCAGTTCACCAGATGGTCGAGAAAGGCGTCGAGATAGGCCGGCCGCTTGTTCTGATAGTCGAGATAATAGGTGTGCTCCCAGACATCCGTGGTGAGCAGCGGCACGTTTTTCGTGTCGGCGATCGGCGTTTCGGCATTGGCCGTGGTGATCACCTTGAGCTTGCCGCCGGGCTCAAGCACGAGCCAGCAATAGCCCGAGCCGAACTGGCCCGCCGCCTTCTCCTTGAAGTGCGCCTTGAAGTCGGCATAGGAGCCGAAATCCTTCTCGATTTGCTTGCCGAGTTCGCCCTTGGGCTCGGCCCCGCCCTTCGGTGCCATGGAGCGCCAGTAGAAATCATGGTTCCAGATCTGCGCGGCGTTGTTGAAAAGCGCCTGACTGTCACCGTCCCTGGCGGCCTTGCGAATGAGCTCGACGAGGGAGAGCTTTTCGAGCTCCGTGCCCTCGATCAGTTCGTTTGTCTTGTCCACATAGGTCTTGTGGTGCTTGCCATGGTGGAAGGAGAGCGTCCGCGCGGAAACATGCGGCTCGAGCGCGTCTTCGGCATAGGGAAGCGGCGGCAACTGGAACATGAAACTGAACCTCGGATTGGGGATGGGCCTCTAGGGGAGGTCGGCCTTCTCATCTCCCGTTTCAACCGGCAGCGCGGCGAAAGGTTCCGTAAGCCACGGGAAATAATGGGATTTCCGAAGGCCCGCGGGTGCTTGCATCCCGTTCACCCAATCCCCACATGTTTTGCGAAGCGGTGCCGCCCTCGCGGGCCGCAAAATCAAAGTCGCTTAATGTCGCGGGACTTTGGGACATGACACGTATGCTGCAATTCAACAGCCCTCTTCTGCTGGGCTTCGACGAACTGGAGCGGTTGCTCGACAGGGCTGCGAAAGCCTCGGATAGCTATCCGCCCTACAACGTCGAACAGGTGCCGGTGGAAAGAGGCGATGCGCTCCGCATAACGCTGGCAGTCGCCGGTTTCTCCCGTGACGAATTGTCGGTCACGGTCGAGGACAATCAACTCGTCATCCGCGGCCGCCAGGAAGAAGACGGCGCGCGCAACTATCTCCATCGCGGTATCGCCGCACGCCAGTTCCAGCGCGCTTTCGTGCTGGCGGAAGGCATGGAGGTGCGGCATGCGCGCCTCGAAAACGGGTTGCTGATGATCGACCTTCTGAAACCCGAACCGGAGCACAAGGTGCGCCGGATCGAGATTTCGGAAGCGGCATCCCGGCCGGAACAAAAGCCGGCTCCGAAGCGTGTTGAACATGACGCTGTCTGATTCCGGCGACGGAGCGGTCCTCTTGCCAGCGTTCAAGGAAGGGGACGGAAAGGAGCAGTAAATGCAGAACGATTTCGACTCCGATAGCCAGACCCAGGGCTGGGGCGTGAGCGATTTCCGCAAGCTCACGGCGGAAAGCTTCGCCACCATCGGCATGCCCAACATCGTCTATGTGCGGGAAGTCCGCGCCGGCGAGATCGAAACCGAGCTCGGATCCGAACTCGGCATTCCCGCCGATACGAGGCTCTTTGCCGTGCATGCGGCGAACGGACAGCGCATGGCCGTGCTCGACGACCGCGACGCCGCCTTTGCCGGTGCCCGCCAGTACGATCTGGAGCCCGTCAGCGTGCACTGACGCGCATCGAGCGGCTTGAAAGGAAAAGCCCCGCGCTTTCGGGAAGCGCGGGGCTTTTTTCAAATGAGGCGGATCAGGCCGCGTTGGTCGCGGCGGGCTCCGTGAGGATCGCGAACAGCGCCGCCGAATCTTCCGACGCCCGAAGCTTCTCGACCACGGCCGCGTTGCGCAGCAGGCGCGAGATGCGCGCGAGAGCCTTCAGATGGTCGGCCCCCGCGGTTTCCGGCGCGAGCAGAAGGAAGATGAGATCGACCGGCTGATCGTCGACGGACTCGAAATCGATCGGCGTGTCGAGCCGCGCGAAAAGCCCGTAAAGGCGGTCCACTTCGGCGAGCTTGCCATGCGGAATGGCAATGCCCTGGCCGACGCCCGTCGAGCCCAGCCGTTCGCGTTCGAGCAACGTCTCGAAGATCGCGCGCTCCGAGAGCCCGGTGAGTTTCGCCGCGCGTTCGGAAAGCTCCTGCAGCGCCTGCTTCTTGCTGGTGACCTTCAGATGGGCGATAACGCCCTCCGGCCGCACCAGATCCTCAAGCTCCATAATCCGGTTCCTGTTTTGCCCCACCGGCATATGAGGGGCCGGTTCCACCGTGCCCCTGTATGCGGTGCCGGCCGATGCATGCCCGGAGGCTGCAAAGGCGGATTTCGCTCTCAAACTGTTATGCCTTCTGAACATCGCGGCTCGCGTCGATCCAGCCGATATTGCCGTCGGGGCGGCGGTAAACGAGGTTGAGGCCACCCTTTGCACCGTTGCGGAAGATAACGAACGGAGCGTCGCTAAGGTCCATCTGCATCACGGCATCGCCCACGCTCAGCACCGGCACGGCGGTTGCGCCCTCGGCGATGATGACGGGCTGGGCGTCTTCCTCGACTTCCTCATGCTCGCCCGATGCCTCGATGACGAAGGACGGGAAGGATTCGGCCGGAAGTTCCGCCTTGTTGCTGTTGTTGTGGTTCTTCAGCTTGCGCTTGTAGCGGCGCAGCCGCTTTTCAAGCCGCTCCAGCGCCACGTCGAAAGAGGCATAGACCTCGTTCGCCGCACCCTGCGCGATCACGCGCAAGCCGGAACTGAGATGGGCCGAACAATCGGCGCGGAATTCATGACCTTGCTTGGAGAAGGTCACCTGACCGTCCACAGGCCGGTCGAAATATTTGGTGACTGCGGCCTCGAGCCGCTCTGTTGCATGGGTGCGGAGCGCATCTCCGACATCGAGATGATGACCGCTGACCTGAACTTGCATGAAAGACCTTCCTGGGGCCACTACGCTAACTGGGAAGAAGGGAAGGTATGAACCCTGTCCGCCCTCTGCCGGAAAACCCTTCGCTCCCGCCTGAAGCCTAGCCGATTCTCCTGTCGGCGCGAGAGCGTTTGAACTTGCCGTTGCCTCCGCCGCCACTGCGGCTCGACCCACCAGCCGGACCCTGCGTTCAGCCGCGCGGTCCGGTTGAGCGCGTGGAAACTAGTTGGCGGCATCATGGGTGTCAACCGCGACCCGTCGGAAGCGTTAAAACCCTTGAATTTCAAAGAGATATGGGGCGATCGCGGGTCTTCGGCAAGGCTTGTTGCCGGATTCAGGCATAGGCCTTTTTTTCGCGGCGGCGCTGTACCGAAGAGGGAATATTGAGCGCCTCGCGATACTTGGCGACGGTGCGCCGCGCAATGTCCACGCCCTGGCCTTTCAGAATGTCGACGATGTTGTCGTCGGAGAGAACGGCATCGGGCCGCTCCACATCGATCAGTTCCTTGATGCGATGGCGAACGGCCTCCGCCGAATGCGCCGCACCGCCTTCGGAGGAGGCGATGGCCGAGGTGAAGAAATACTTCATCTCGAAAATACCGCGCGGCGTCGCGATATATTTGTTCGCCGTCACGCGCGAGACGGTCGATTCATGCATCGAGATCGCTTCGGCAATGGTCTTGAGGTTGAGCGGCTTCAGATACTGGATGCCGTGAACGAGGAAGGCATCCTGCTGCCGCACGATTTCGGAGGCGACCTTGAGAATGGTCCGCGCGCGCTGGTCGAGGCTCTTCACCAGCCAGTTCGCATTGTTGAGGCATTCCGAGATATAGGCCTTGGCGCTCGCATCGCCCGACAGTTTCGAAACCTCGGCGTAATATTGCTGGTTCACGAGAACGCGGGGCAGCGTCTCGGAATTGATCTCGATCGCCCAGCTCCCGTCCGCGCGGCCGCGCACGAAGACATCGGGCACGACCGGCACGACGGGCTCGCTGCCGAAGGCAAGGCCCGGCTTCGGGTTGCACAGGCGGATATCGTCCACCATCGTGGCGATGTCCTCGCGTTCGGCGCCGGTGAGCTTCATCAGCTGTTCGAAGTCGCGCTTCGCGAAAAGTTCGAGATGGTCGAGGAATATCTTCATCGCCGGATCGAGCCGGTTGCGCTCGGCAAGCTGCAGCGCGAGGCACTCTTTCAGGTTGCGCGCGCAGACACCCGTCGGTTCGAAGGTCTGCAGCACCTGCAGCACCGCTTCCACATCCTCGATATCCGTACCGAGCCGTTCGGCGACATCGGCAAGATCGGCCGTGATGTATCCCGCCTCGTTCACCTGGTCGATCAGATAGGCGCCGATCATGCGGTCGCCCGCCGTCTTCAGCGCCATGTTCATCTGTTCGGTCAGATGTTCGGAAAGTGTGGCTTCCCGCGTCAGCGTCGATTCGAAGCTGAACTCGCCGTCGCCGCTTCCGCCGCCGCTGCTTTTGACGTTCTGCCAGTCGGAAGAAGTCGGGCCTTGCGCCGCCGCGGCGGCATCGTTCTGCGTGTCGGAACGGCTTTCATCCGCATAGACATTGTCGTAATCGGTGTCGAGGTCGCCATCGCGCCCGGGTAGCGGCCCGTCCTCGGAAAGCGAGAGTGAGGTCTCCGACGTGACGACCGGCTCGCGCTCGCTGTCGCCGCGGGTCTCTTCTGCGCCGATACGCTCGGCCGGATCGTTCGCTGCCGCTTCGAGCAGCGGATTGCGTTCGAGCTCCTGTTCGACATATTCGGCAAGCTCGAGATTCGACAGCTGCAGCAGCTTGATGGCCTGCTGAAGCTGCGGCGTCATGACCAGGGATTGCCCCTGGCGAAGCTCAAGTCTCGGCGCTAGTGCCATTTCAGTTCATGTCCCCCATGGTACCGCTTAAAGG
>PNMC01000012.1 GCA_013823365.1 Parvibaculum sp.
CCGTATTGATCGCAAGCACCCATGCGAGCGCCCATTGTTCGCTCTTCTCGGATGAAGTGGCACTGCCCTTGGACTGATTACTCATAAATTACACCTCGGCTTTCTTGGCGAGAAGTGGAAGCCGCGACCTGCCTTCGCGCACTGCTTGGGCTCATTTGTCGCGGGTGCCGCGCCAGGTCAGCAGGCGCAGCGCATTGGCTGTAACGAGGACCGTAGCGCCCGTATCGGCGAGAATCGCCATCCAGAGCGTGGTAATGCCGAATAGAGTCGTCACGAGGAAGACGGCCTTCAGACCAAGCGCTATGGCGATATTTTGCCAAATATTGCCGAGTGTCGCCTGTGACAACCCGATGAGATCGGCAACACCCGTCACCCGGTTTCTGAGCAGCGCGGCATCTGCGGTCTCCAGAGCAACGTCGGTGCCTGCACCCATGGCAACGCCAACGGAAGCGGCTGCGAGCGCCGGCGCGTCATTGATACCGTCTCCCACCATGGCGATCGGGCCATTAGCTTTGAGGCGACCGATCTCGGCGAGCTTGGCGTCGGGCAACAATTCGGCGCTTGCCTCAAGGCCAAGATGGGCCGCAATGGCGTCGGCCGTGCGCTTGTTGTCGCCGGTCAGCATCAGTGGCCGCACACCTCGATCTGTCAGCCGCTTCACACCTTCGATAGCGTCGTCGCGCGGTTCGTCGCGCAACGCGATCAATCCCTCGATGGTCTTGCCCTTTATAAGCACGACGACCGTCTTGCCCTGGCTCTCCAGTGTGGTGATCGTCTCGGCGATATTCTCTTCGAGGGCAGCCTGTTCGGCGGCATGACGGGGAGACCCGACCGAAGCGAAGCCGTCCTTCAACCGCGCTGTGACCGCTTTGCCGGGTGTGGCAACGCCGCCCCCGAAGGTGACGGGCAGTTCGAGCCCCCGCACCTTTGCCGCCTCCACGATTGCAACCCCGAGAGGATGGCTGGTGCTGCGCTCGACGGCCGCTGCAATGGCAAGGACGGAGTTCTCGTCCCCATTGATCGGCACAATGTCCGTCACCTGGGGATGGCCGCGCGTCAGCGTTCCCGTCTTGTCGAAGGCAACAGTTACGACCTTGCCGAGTGTTTCCAGCGCCGCGCCGCCCTTGATCAGCAGCCCCTGCCGCGCACCGGCGGCAAGACCCGAGGCAATAGCCGCCGGCGTGGAAATCACGAGCGCGCAGGGACAAGCAATCAGGAGCGTGGCGAGGCCCCGATACACCCATGTCATCCAGTCACCGCCGAAGGCGAGCGGCGGCACGACGACGATCAGAGCCGCGACGACCATAGCGCCAGGCGTATACCAGCGGCTGAAACGGTCGATCATACGCGCCGTTGGGGCCTTTGATTCCTGGGCTTCCTCGACCATGTGGATGATGCGGGCGATGGTGTTGTCGGCCGCGACATGGCTGATCTCGACGCGCAGCTCGCCGTTGGCGTTGATCGAGCCGGCGTAGACGTTTGCACCGGCTTCTTTCAGCACGGGCACGGATTCGCCTGTTACGGGCGCCTCATCGACCTCAGATACACCGCCAATCACCGTGCCGTCAGACGGCACACGGTCCCCAGGCCGAACAACGACAACATCACCGACGGCCAGATCTTCTGCTGCGACCTTCTCAACGGCACCATCACGCTCGCGGAATGCAACGCGAGGCACAAGGTCGATCAGCGCCTCAATGCCAGCACGCGCGCGGCCGGCCGCGACCGTTTCAAGCAGTTCGCCCACTGCGAAAAGGAAGATCACGACAGCAGCTTCTTCAGCCTCGCCAATGGCGACCGCGCCGAGTGCCGCGACTGTCATCAACGTTTCGATAGTGAAGGGCGAGCCGGACATCGCACCGGCGACCGCCCGCCTCGCGAACGGGATAACGCTGATCAGGGCCGCACCTGAATAGAGCCATTGCTCCCAATCCGGCAGGATACGCGCAATGGCGAAGGCAAGCATGAACAGTGCGCCGGTTAGCAGTACAAGCCGACCCTTGCTGCCTTTCCACCACGCCTCTGTGATGCGCTTCCGAGGCGGACCCGCCTTAGTCTCAGCCTGCTCGATCACTGGCGTGTAGCCGAGCGCTCGGATCTTTTGCTCAATGGTGCCGAGGGCCGTCCGGTCTTCATCGAGTTGCAATGCAAGCGTCTCGTTGGCGTAGCTGACATTGATGTCGCTAACGCCCGGCAGGCGTTGCATCGCCGTTTCAATTTTCAACGCGCAAGAGGCGCAGTCCATGCCTTCTACACGCAGTCTGTAAGGGTTCGCTGCCGCCATGATGTCACCTCGACAATTGGATGTGACACCGCAGATAGACCCTGTAGTGACTATAGGGTCAAGAGCCGACCTTGTTTATTCCTTTTTGCGCGGCGATCCGTGCGAATTCGCCGCACAGCTTCATGCAAGGAGACTTGACCCTATAGTGGGTATAGGGTGCAGAGATGCTCCACATGCAAGCTTGATTGGGGCGAAACGATGCGAAAGCGAGTGCTATGACCGCCGATGCGGGCACGACTGCAAACGCCTGGGCGTTCCTGTTCCTGGCATGGCTCATCGCGCTTGCCGCCTCGCTCGGCGCTTTGTTCATTGGCGAGATCATGGGGCAGACGCCGTGCAATCTGTGCTGGCATCAGCGCGCTTTCATGTTCCCGCTGGCGATCATCCTGGCCGTTGCTAGCTTTAGAGGCGATGCCAGCGTTTCTTGGTACGGGCTTCCACTGGCCGCCCTTGGCGCGGCGATCGCGGCATTCCACTCTCTGCTTTATGCGGGCATCCTTCCCGCAGCCATCGAGCCATGTGGACGAGACGGCCCATCCTGTTCGAGCGCCGATATGACGATCCTTGGCGGTTTGCCGCTCCCTTACCTATCGCTCGCCGCCTTCTTGATCATCGCCCTTCTTCTCCTTCTCGCGCGCCGGAGGCGTTCAGCATGACCAGACGGTCCCTCGTTCTTCTCACCGGCCTCGTCGCATTAATCGTCTTTGCCGGCGGCACCTTTTTCTACGACCGCTACGGCGACAACTCGGCACAGCCGGTTGCAGCGGCGCAAGGTGATGCGCTGGTCCGAGCGCATTCGCCGATCATCGGCCTGGTGGATGCCCCCGTAACGATCGTTGAATTCTTCGATCCGTCCTGCGAGGCGTGCAGGGCCTTCTATCCAGCCGTTAAGCAGATCATGGCGAATTTCCCGGACGAGACGCGCCTTGTCATCCGATACACGCCCTTCCATGAGGGATCGGAGGAAGCCGTCAGGATTCTGGAAACGGCCCGTCTTCAGGACCGCTACGAACCCGTTCTGGAAGCGCTGCTGGCGCGACAGCCGGAATGGGCCGTGCATGGTGCGCCCGATCTCGAAAAAGCCTGGGAGATTGCGGGGGCGGCGGGACTGGACGTCGAGCAGGCACGGCGTGAGATGTCCTCGGCTGAGATCGATGCCGTTCTTGAGCAGGACCTGGCCGATGTCCAAAGCAATAATGTCCGCCAGACGCCAACTTTTTTCGTCAATGGCAGGCCGCTGGAATCCTTCGGGCCGCAACAACTCTACGACCTGGTGCGTGAAGAGGTGGAAAGCGCCAGAGCGGCGCAATAGGCGAGCCATCGAGATCGACAAACGTCCAAATTGAACCTACATGACCCTGTATACGCTACAGGGTCATACAATGAACTCCTCAATTCTGACGATCGGTCATCTTGCAAGGCAAACCGGTACCAAGGTCGAAACGATCCGCTTTTACGAGAAGAACGGTCTACTGCCCGAGCCCTCGCGTACCGAAGGCAACTATCGGGCCTATGAGCCGGATCATCTGAACCGGCTGAGCTTTATCCGTCGGGCACGTGACCTCGGCTTCTCGCTCGACCAAATCAGAGCGCTTCTCGCGCTCTCCGACAATCGCGGACAATCCTGCGCAGCAGTTGATGCCATCGCTAGCGAACATCGTGCAGAGGTCGAAAAGAAAATCACTGATCTGATGGCGCTCAAGGCCGAACTGGACAGGATGATCGACCAATGCGAGTGCGGCGTCGTCGCCGACTGCAGGATTATTGAGACCCTGTCCCCAAAATGATCGGCGGCCCATGCAGCTTTGCCGACGATCCATGTCTTGACCGATTGCATTTGGCAGGTCGTTCGACATCTTCCGCTTGGAAGGGTTGGCTGCTGAAAGCGGCCTTTCCGCTTTCCACCCCGAAGCCGAATCCAAACCGAGAACCTACCCGCCTTCCGGCGGCATGACGTCATCGGGGATTTCCCGCAGGAAGTTGTGCCCGCTCTGGAGGTGATGACCGAGCGTTTCGACGAAGCCCTCGAACCGCTCGCGGCCTTTCACCTGGGCGCTCGCATGGTCCTCGGCTGCAAGCGGCGGAGTGATGGTCAGCCAGAAACGGATGAACAGCGCCAGCGTGTCCGCTGTGATGCGCAGGTCACGCTCGATGCGGGCGCTCTGGCGCGAGAGGCGGTCGAGCCTGCGCGTGAAGGCGGCCTCGCGGATATCCTGGGCGTCCGGAGAAAGGAATGAGGCGACCGCCGCCTCGACCACGGCCGAGCGGGAAAGCTTTCGCCGCTCGGCCAGGGCGTCAAGCTGACGGCGCAACTCGGATGGAAGGGTGAGCGAAAGGCGATCGCGCATGGCGGGCTCCTAAAGGTCGATTCCTTCGTCGGGATTGAGAGACGCCTGCCGGGCGATGCCGCCCATCTCGCGGCGCACGGCCTGGCGCTGCCGTGCCGTCTGCTCGGCGTCATCATCGAGAATGATCCTGAACTCTTCGGCCGGCCGTTTCGGGGTGGTCTCCTTGACGATGGCGACATGATCGGGAAGCTCGGGCTCCCGACGCAGGCCGGAATTGTTCGTGTCGGCCCGGGTGTTCTCGATCTCCGCGCGCAGAGCGTCGTCCGGCGGGCGTGAGGCCAGATCGCTCCAGTCGTCCTTTCGGGTGGTCGGCACGATCATCGACGGATCTGGCGGGGAGACGACGCGTTCCATGAAGCGGACGTCCTGAAAGTAGCGCGCCTTCTTGGCCCGGATCGGCGGCGCGCCCGCGACCATGACGATCTCGTCGTCGGGCGGGAGCTGCATGATCTCTCCCGGCGTCATGAGCTGGCGCGCGGTCTCCGAGCGAGAGACCATGATGTGCCCGAGCCACGGTGCGAGCCTGCTCCCTGCATAGTTCTGCATCGCCTTCAGCTCGGTCGCCGTGCCGAGTGCGTCCGAGATGCGCTTGGCCGTGCGCTCGTCGTTGGTGGCGAAGCTCACACGGACATGACAGTTGTCGAGGATCGAATTGTTCTGCCCGTAAGCCTTCTCGATCTGGTTGAGGCTTTGCGCGATCAGAAAGCTCTTGATGCCATATCCAGCCATGAAGGCCAGCGCCGATTCGAAAAAGTCGAGGCGGCCGAGCGCCGGGAACTCGTCGAGCATCATCAGGACGCGATGTCGCCGCTCCCTAGCATGGAGATCCTCGGTCAGCCGCCGCCCAATCTGGTTGAGCACGAGCCGGATCAGCGGCTTGGTCCGCGAGATATCCGAGGGCGGCACGACGAGGTAGAGCGTGGCCGGCCTCTTGTCGGCGACAAGATCGGCGATGCGCCAGTCGCAGCGAGACGTGACGGCCGCGACCACGGGGTCGCGATAGAGGCCGAGGAAGCTCATGGCGGTCGACAGGACGCCCGATCTTTCGTTGTCCGACTTGTTGAGCAGCTCGCGCGCCGTCGAGGCGACGACGGGATGCGGTCCCTTCTCGCCGAGATGGCGCGTCGCCATCATCGCATCCAGCGTCGCTTCGATCGTGCGGCGCGGATCGGACAGGAAGGCGGCGACCCCGGCCAGCGTCTTGTCCTTCTCGGCATAGAGGACGTGGAGGATCGCCCCGACGAGCAACGCGTGGCTGGTCTTTTCCCAATGGTTCCGTTTCTCGAGCGAGCCTTCGGGATCGACCAGCACGTCGGCCACGTTCTGGACGTCGCGCACTTCCCACTGGCCGCGCCGGACCTCAAGCAGCGGATTGTACGCGGCCGAATCCGCATTGGTGGGATCGAAGAGCAGGACGCGGCCATGCCTCCCCCTGAACCCGGCCGTGAGCTGCCAGTTCTCGCCCTTGATGTCGTGGACGATGGCCGAGCCAGGCCAGGTCAACAGCGAAGGCACGACCAACCCCACGCCCTTGCCCGATCTGGTCGGCGCGAAGCACAGCACATGCTCGGGGCCATCGTGGCGCAGATAGTCGCGCTCGAGCTTGCCCAGCACGACGCCGTCCGGCCCGAGCAGGCCCGCCGCCTCGATTTCCCAATTGCTGGCCCAGCGCGCGGAACCGTAGGTGTCGATGTCGGTGGCCGCGCGGGCGCGCATCACCGACAGCGTGATCGCGACGCCGATGGCGAGGAAGCCGCCCGAGGCTGCGATGATCCCGCCCTCATAGAAAATGCGCGGCGCATACGCCTCGTAGAAATACCACCACCAAAACAGCGAGGGCGGATAATAGACCGGCCAGCCCAACAGCTCGAACCATGGCTGGCCAAGCTGGGGCTGGAAGCCGAAGCGCCAGGCCACCCATTGCGTGCCGGCCCAGGTCGTCGTCAGCACGATCAGGAAGACGATGGTGATCTGGCCCCAGAGGATTTTGGTCGCCGACATGTTCGCGGTCCTTTCCGTGTTCCGCAGTCAGATGCCGAGGTCGCGCTTGCGCCCCAGGCTCCATTCGATGCCGCCGCTGCCCCTGGCGACGCCGGAGATGTGCTGGCCGAGCTTGTTCTCGATCTCGCGGGACCAGGGCACGAGCTGGAAGCCGAGCCCTCCATCCGGGCCGCGCCCTTCGATCAGCGCGTAGCGCCCCGAGGAGAGCGTGAGCTGGCGGCGATAGACACCGGCGACGTATTCGCCGGCCTTCGCCTCGACATGCGGCAGCCCGGTCTCGGCCGAGAGCTGCTCGCCCACCGCGTTCAGTTCACGCCGGCGCAGCGTCGCCAGGAGATTGCGTTGCAGGACGATGCGCTGGCCCTCGCGCCGGGCGAGCCCTTCGTCCACCAGATGCTCGGCGCGCGCGTCCATCGCCTCACGCACCTCGCGTCCGAAGCCGCTCGTTCCAAGCGCCATCGGCTCGCGCTCGACCAGGCGGTGATCGAGCCAGGTCGCGCCGGGCGCGGAGATCTGGTTCTGGAGATCGAGATCGGAGCGGTTGGCGACGACCAGCGTCGGACGCTCCTCGTCGGGGCGGCCGAAGCGCCGCACCTCGACCACGCCGCCAATCGGCGGAGCATGCGCGAAGACTTCGACGCCGCGCAGCCGGACATGATGAGCGCGCCCGTCCGTGCCGTCGATCACGGCATAGGCTTCGCCGGTCAGCTCGTTGTGCAAACCCTTGTCGACCAGTCGCCCGACGATGGGCGGGCCTTCCTTGCCGGCGTCGATCACATAGTCGGCAAAGCCGCGATCCTCGCCGCGCTCGGCGAAGGCCCGGTGCATGGTCTTGATGATGTCGCCGCGCTGGCCGAGATCGCGCAGCGTGCGCTCGGCTCCAGGCTCGAGAACCCACTCGCCGGGTCCGCCCTCCGAGGCCAGCCCCATCTTTTCGAGATGGCGCAGGCGGCCAATCATCAGGCGGCGGGTTTCGGGGTCGGACGGCCCCCGCGTTTCGGGCCGCAGGTCGATATAGCCGAGATCGTCCGCCCGGAGCCGGATTTCACGGTCGAGCCGGGTCCAGCGATCGGCCGTCACTTCACGTTCCAGTGCGGAGCGGATTTCGTGCTCGGGCTTCGGCCCCAGCTCGATGTCGACGAGATCCTCGGCGCGCGAGCGAAGACCGCGACTGATATAGTCGCGCGAGATGACAAGATCGGCGCCGGTCTGGTCGACTCCGCGCACGACCAGATGGACATGCGGATTGTCCGTGTTCCAGTGGTCGACGGCGACCCAGTCGAGCCGGGTGCCAAGGTCCGCTTCCATCTGCTTGACGAGATCGCGGGTGAACTCCTTGAGGTCGGACAGGTCGGCCGCGTCCTCGGGCGAGACGATGAACCGGAAATGATGCCGGTCGTCCTTGCACCGATCGGAGAAGGCGAGATCGTCGGCGCGGTCCGTCCCGGCGTCGAACACGACGCCCTTCTCTCCGTCACGGCTGACCCCATCGCGCTTGAGATAAGAGAGGTGCGCCGACATTGGCGCGGCGCGAAAGGCGCGGCCCTTGTGGCGGGCGATGCGCGCGGCGACCACGACGCGCCGGTTGGAGCTGAACAGGCGATTGCGCGCGAAGACGTTGCGGCCACGCCCGAAGGTCGAGCGCCCGCCGAAACGGGATGCGCCGCCGCCCTGTGCGTTGCTCGCGCGCTTGGCGGCGCGCAGCACCTGATTGATGAAAGGTTTGGTGCGCGGCGCGCGGGTTGAGCGCGGCTTGCCGGGCCGGATACGGAACTCGCGTTCGTTGCCGCTCATGGCCGCCTCCCGAGGGGCCGGTGAGCACCGTGCATACGAATTGGCATTGAAATCGTTGGCGAAACCCCGGTTTCGTAATACCGACCGCCCGCCATGCGCACGAAAAGGCAAGCCATACCAATGGCTTGGATGCCGCGTGCGACGGCGCTTTTATCTTGCCGTGCTTCCCCGGTCGTTCCCCTCCCGGCCCGCCATTCCACCGAACCTTCCCAAGCGAACGCCATGGCGCGCGAAAGCACGAGGCGGCTCATCGCGGACCTCCCGCGCCGGAACGGGCCGCGAAAAGGCTGCTTGCCTCGACGGAAAGCGGGTCGCTGCCATCGGCAGGATGCGCGCCCGCACCGTCCTCCGAAGGAGCCGCGCCCCGCGTTGGCGAAGCCTCGATTCCGCCTCCCATAGGCTGGACGAAGAGCGGCGCAGCACGCCAATCGGGTGGCGACGACGGCGCAGCGACGGTCGAAAATGGAAGCGATTCCGCGCCGAGGATGGGGGCGAGTGCGGCCACATAGGAGCGCGTTTCGGCCGGCAAAATCCGGCCAGACGCGAGGTATTCGTCGTAGCGGCCGGGTCCCGCGTTGTAGGCTGCGAGCATGGCCCCGACATTGCCGTAGCGGTCCAGCATCTCGCGCAGATAGGCCGCGCCCGCATGGATATTGTCCCGGCTGTCGAAGGGGTCCGGGCCGAGCGCGTAACGCGGGCGCAGTTCGGCCCAGGTATCGGGCATGATCTGCATGAGGCCCATGGCGCCTGCCCGCGAAACGGCACGGGGATCGCCAGCGCTCTCGGCGCGGAGGACCGCCGCGATCCAGTGCTCGGGAAGGTCGAATCGCGCTGCCGCCTCGGCGATATGTGGCGCGAACGGATCGTGCGGCGCAGGGATTCCGGGAGGCGCTTCTTGCGCAAAAATGGCCAGCGACGGCAATGCCGATAAGGTCAGGCCGGAAAGGAAAAGGAGGGCGATGCGGCAGAATCCGCCGCACCGACAACCTTCGGGATGGGTGGACGAATGCGGCATCGGTCAGCCCTGCTCGTCCTGCTTTTTGGGACGAATCCAGCGCACCGCCCATGCGCGACCGTCGTCGTCGGTCGCGAAAAGATGGGCGCGGATCGGCTGCGCAAAGCTCGGATCGTCGAGGACGAAGTTGTAGCCCGTGACAGCCTGGCCGGTGCGCTTCCACACCGCGCCGACCTCGGGACCCTCCTCCTCGGCGAGCCGGATACGGTAGTCAGGGTACTCGGACGCATCCTCGGCCGAGGGGTTCTCGATCGGAACGAGGACAAGTTCGTGGTCGAGGACGAGGGTGCGGACATGGCCGGAAAAGCCGGTCTGCGTGCGGATGAACTCACCGATAATCGCCATGGTATTTCTCCTGTGTTGTGGCGGTTGCGGATGGGATCAGGGCTCCTGCGCGAAGCGGCGGGAGACCCATCGGAAGCGGCCGTCACCGTCCTCGTCGGTCCATACGGGGATGACGCGCGCGGTGATGATCGCGGAGGGAAGCGGCCCGAAATATCGCCCGTCCAGGCTGTCGGGTGCGTCCCAGTTCATCAGGAAGACCTCGCCGGGTCGCAGCGTCCGGCAGCCCTGCCAGGCAGGCAGATCGCGCCCGAGCGCATCGTGTTCGCGGGCTTCGCCATAGGCATGATCGTAGGCGACGATGGTCGTTCCGCGCCGGCAGACCTGGGTGCCGGGAAGCGCCAGTACGCGCTTGATGAGCTGAACGCCACGCGGCAAATATCCGCGCTGATGAAGCATCTCGGCGATGTCGGTGGGCGGCGTCACCACGACGAGATGACCGACCTCGATGCGCCCGGCCGGCATGGCGCGATAGAGCCCGATCGGCGTGCTTGCCGAGGCATTCCAGAACAGATGCGGGGCGTGCGCCGTCCATGCGAGCAATACGATCAGCGCCACACCGGCAAGCGTCGAAGCGAGGACGAAACGGCGAGCGGTCATAAGGCACCCCCAGCATTTCGGGGTGCGGGACCGCCGCCTTGTAGCGGCAGGACGGTATCGATGCGCGCACGAGCGCGTTCGGCCATGGCGGGATCGATCTCGCATCCGACATAACGGCGGCCGGAGAGCCGGCAGGCTTCGCCGGCCGCGCCCGATCCGGCGAACCAGTCGCCGACCAGGCCACCCGGCGGGCAGCTCGTGCGGATCAGGACTTCGAGAAGCGCGGTCGGCTTTACGGTCGGATGGATCGCGCGGCCATGCGCGTTTCGGACATAGATGACCGACCGCATGAGGCGCGGCCCACCGTCATGGCTGACATAGTGGCCCGCTTCGATATGTCCGGTATGGGGTGGGCGGCGTTTGCGGCGCACGGCGCGCGCAACGGCGTCCGGCGTGGTCTGAACGTCATTGTAAATGTCGCGCCATGGCGTCTCGGCGGGGTAGAACTGGACCGCAAGTTCATGCACGCGCTTGAAGCGGTCGGCATGGAAGCCGGAGCCGTTTTGTTTTTCCCAGACGATCTCCTGCGCGTAGCGAAGGCCGGCGTCGGCGAAGCGGTCGGCCGTCGCCATGAAGCAGCGCAGGGAGCCGAAGACCCAAAGCGATCCAGCGGGATTGAGCGCCTCGCGGGCAATCGGGAGCCAGCCTTCGACACGACGATCCCAGGCAAGTGAAGTGTCGCCGTAAGGTGGATCGGCAAGGATCATGTCGAAGGGGCCGTGCGCGGGCATGAGATCGCGGCAATCGCCGGTGAGGATCGTCATGGATCGATCCTCCGGCGCGCGAGCCAGGCGCGATGCTGGTCGATCGAATAGGCTCGTGGGTCCTGGCTGACGGTCAGCCGGTTATGGACATGACGCCAATAGTCGGGCGCGGCCTCGGCCGGATCGAGGCCGAGTGCCTCGACCGCATCGACGGCGTGCAGCACCTTTTCGACCTTTGGCCAGCCCTTGATGGACAACAGCAGATTGCCGCCGCGTCGCACGAAGGGGAGCGTCTGATAGGCTTCGCCGGAGCCGACCACACGCACGATGTCGATGCGCGAGATGATCGTGCCGTAGGCGTTCGACGCCCAGCGGACGAAGCCGAAGACCGAACCGGGCGAGAAGCTGGCGATGCGGCGCAGCGCGTCGAGGCGCTGCTCGGCGACAGGATGACCGAAGCGCAGCCAGTGCTCGACCCGGCCTTCGCGCCAGGACAATTCGACGTGGGTGAGATGGGGCGCGGCCTTGTAGGCGGCGCGCACGTCGGCGGGCGGCCTCATCGCGAGCTTCCCGAACCAGAGATCGGGGCGTCGTCGGTTGGGTTTTCCCCGGTTTCCCGGCCCAAAAGAAAGTTAGATGTATTGTTAGACTCTCTGTTAAGGCCCGGAATCGTCGTTTCCGGCCAGAGCGTTAGCTGGGGTTCGTGCGTGCGATCTCCCGAAGGCGTTGCGTGTGATCTCCCGAGGCCATGTGCGTGTGATCTCCCGATGGGATGCACAGGGTTGTCCACAGGGCGGGACGGATCGGCGGGCAGGATGCGCAGCATCTCGCGGCGGCCGTCGCGCTCGACACGCAGCCGGTAGCCCGGCAGGGGCTGGCGCGCGGCGATGCGGCGGAGCTGGATGGCGAAGTCCGAGGGGCGCACGAGACTCCCGGACTTGGCGTGAAGGTGCCGGAAATCGAACAGCCATCCGTGCGGCTGACGCCCCGCGTGCTTGCGCGCGACGCGATAGAGCCAGCGTTCGATCCCGCCCTTCAAACGGAAATAGGCGGGGTCGATCGCAAGCACGAGCGAGCGGTCGATGACGCCGCGATAGAACCAGTCTGGGAGGACGAATTCCATTCCCTCAATGCGTCCATCGCGGCGCGCCAACTCCTCCCATTCGTTGAGCCAGGAGAACTGGTGCCGGCGCCAGTGCTTGCCCTGCCGGATGGTCGTGCGGATGACGGTGGATTGGAGCCGGGCGAACGCGAATTTGAGCAGCCGATAGTCGCTGGCACCCGTTTCGCGGCCGATAGCGGTGAGCAGGTGATACGGGGTGAAGCGCAGGAAACGGGACGTGGAGAGGCCAAGATTCTGCGCCTCCACGATCTGGCTCGCCGCCCAAATCAGGATGTCGGCGTCCCATATGGTCGCCATGCCGTGTTCGGCCACGGCATGGACTTCGACGCGCACGTCGCCGGCCTGATAGAGGATCGGAACGACCCGGCGGGACTTGGCCAGCGAGAAGAACGGACGCTCCATGAGATCGCGCTGGTCACGCGGGCTGGCGTCGCCGGTGGCGACCACGAAGAGCGGAAGCGTGGCGCGTTCGGAGGGTGGGAGGCGGCGACGCGGCATGGTTGCGGCCTCAGCGCGCATAGCGGCCCGGATGGGCCGGCGGCTGGGGATCGTGGCGTTTGGCGGGCAGCACCGAGCCACGCGGATCGGAGGTCGAGATGACGGCGCCGCTGTCGGCCCAGGCTTCGAGATCGTCGATCGCATAGACGACGCGCCCGCCGAGCTTGCGAAAGGCGGGACCCGTACCGAAGGTCCGATGCTTTTCGAGGGTGCGGGGAGACAGGCCGAGATATTCTCCGGCTTCCTTGGTGCGGAGGAAACGCGGTGGCAATGCCGTGATCTTGGGGGTCATGGTCGGGCTCCGTGGCGTGTTGACGACGTGCCGCTTATAGGCGGCGAACACGGGCCACGGTGGCGAAGCGGAAGGGCAAAGGGGGAGTGCGAATTAGGGGGATGCCAAATTCGCACTCCCTTGCGCGCCGCCGTTTAACGGCGGCCAGGGAGCCGATGTCAGGTAGATGAAAGTGCGGTCAGGGGCGGCGGCGCGGGCGCAGGAGCTTTCGGTATCCGCCCGCGATCATCGCCTGCCCCTCGCGGAACAGCCGGTTCATCTTGTCGCGCAGCGAAGACGACTTCCACGGATCGGATGCGACACGTCCGGCGCCGAAGAAAACTTCAGCGATCTCGCGTAAGGTTGCGCCTTCTCCGCGCCCGTCGACGGTGCGTAGCATCAGCCGCAGGTCGCGGCGCTTCTGAAGGCTGACAGCCCTGTCCCTTGGCAGGGCGCGGCCGTGGAGCACACGCCAAAGCCTTTCGAGTTCGCGGATACGATCGAGACCATCGGCATCGAGCGGCACCACGGCGGCGAGCAGACCATCGCGTGGCGCGGCGTCCAAAACGAGCAGCTGACTGTCGAGGCTGGATGCTCGAAAGCGCAGATGAAGCCCGTCGTCAGCGGGCCTCGCCGCGTCCAGCACGATTGTGTCCGCGCGGTCGTCAATCGTAGGCGGTGCGGGCGAGATGGCCGCGACGTACACAATCGCGCTATGGCTCCGGGGCGTCCAGAAAATGGTTTGGCGTCCCCAATCCAGGCTCGGCCTGGCCGGGAAATCGCAGGCCCCAGCGACGCATCAAACGCTGATGCACGCGCTGGAGATTACCCGTCTGTTCAAGGGACAAAGCATAATCTTTCTGGTAGTCCCGGTTGCGCCGCAGACACTCCCAGGCGAGCCCGCTGGCGGGGATCGTGTCGAAGTGCTCGTAGGCGGGTTCGCGCCGCCATTGAGACGTATCAGGAGTCATGGCGATACCCTCCAATCTTAGTGTCAATCCTCCGATGGTTGAATGATTCCGGGCCCGTTAAACCGTGTGAAGCGGCGTGCCGCGCACGGTGGCGTGCGCCCCGCGCCACGGTTCAATGCAGACTCTGGTGCAGCAGATCGCGATAGCCGTGCTCCGTCATCCAGCGGGCGCGCGCGAGGTGGGACTGATAGACGCGCCAAGCTCGTTCCGGCTCGCGATCGGGGTCGATTCCAAACAGGATTTCGACCGCTTCCTCCCAATCGGCACCGTCCGCCTCGGCATCGAGCAGACGCATATAGAGCTTGAGATGCGTCCGATCGTAGTCGGTCATCGAGGCGCTCTGGGGGGGCTCATCGAGCATTTTGGGGGCGGTCACAGTCGTTCTCCCACGCAGAATTGATCCATTCTAGCCGCCGCGCGCACACTTTTTACGACTTGCGGGCCGTCTCGGGGAGGCTCAATCTCGCGGTTTGGTGAACGCAGGCGGGCCGGAAGCGCACCCTTCGCGCTATTGTTTAGCGGTGGTTTCCGGTCGTTCGACAAGCAACACCCCACGGCCCTGGTCCGAAGCGATGAACACAATGCCGGCCCTTTCGAGGGAACGCTGGACCTGAACGTGCGTGGTCTCGTGAACCCCGAGACCGCTAAGCGACTCGAGGCGTTTGAGAGCTGTCAGCGATACAAGGGCCTTTTCAGCCAGCGTTTCCTGTGTCCAGCCAAGCAACGCCCGCGCGGCCCGAACTTGTCGGGCGGAGATCATGGCCAGATCACCGCCACAAGTCGGGCGCCGGACGCCACTAATACGACTATTTTAGATGCCTTTGATTTGCAAGAGGCGATTTTTGACCCTGCTTACGAGGGATTTCAGGACGCGCGCGACGCGCGCGCCCGACTGATTCGGTCGCCTCCGCTTACAAAGCGAACGGGTCCATCTCCTCGATGATGGCGTCGTCGTCTCCGTCATATTCGGCGGCGGGTGTGACGCTCATCGTGCCGTCCCCGGCGCGGAAGATGACGATCGTGACCATCAGCGTGGCCGCGAGGCTGAAGGCGAAGGCGTGTGCGTCTTTAAGCGACATATCCGGCTCCTGTTCTGATGGCGGAGACCGTTCTCCGCTCGACAGGCGCCCGGATGTTTCGCGCGCGGTCGCGATCACCTTGGAGGCGTCAGCCGGAAAGGCCGCAGCTTGCTAGCGGACCCTTCAGGGGTTGATCGTGGAAGGCCACGCGTGAAACCGGGTTTGCCTCCAAGAGCGGGCGGATGTCTGCCGCCAGAGCCGTGATCGCCTTGCGACGATGAACGCCTCGCTCATCCGGTCCACCTTGGCCTGATTGACCATCGCTTTCCGTGCCGGGGAACTGGTGAAACTCGGCTACCTGGCGCTTCCGGACGGCGCCGGACGAGCTCCATACCGAACCGTTCGCTCGTTAGGGGAACGATATCGGCAAGGCCACTGATCGAGCGGATTTCGTGCGGGAGGGACGCGAATGATACTGACGATCCGCCGTACGGGCCACGACGGCGGACTTCAGGTCGAAGGGATCAGAAAGAGCGCGTCCGCGCCCTGGCGGACGGCGGCCGTGGGGAGCTTGCGGTCGAACGTGGCGAGCTGCCCGTGGCGCGATTTCGCCAGGGCCAGAAGATAGGTATCGGTGACGTGGGCTGGATTGACGAGCCGTGTGGCGTCGACGTCATCGGAGCCGACGAGGCTGAGATCGTCGGGCCAGAATGTATGGCCCGGCAGATTGCGCAACGTGGTCATGATCTCGGCCACGATGGCGGGCGAGCCGGGCGTGTTCGGATATTTGGGGTGGCCGACGATGCGGATCACGCCGTTCTCGGTCAGCGGGCACGAGGCCCAATCGTGCGCGCCTGCCTTGCCGAACCAGCGATGCGCTGCATCGTGCGCGAGATGGGCCGGGTCGATCAGCGCGATCAGCACATTGACGTCGAGCAGATAGGTCATGGCTGCTCGTCGCGCAGCGCGTTGACCGTCTCAAGCGTTATCACCTTGCCGTCCCGGCGCGTGGGGAGCAGCGGGATCCCATTGCGTTGCGTTCCGGGCCTCTTGGGACGCGCAAGAGAGCGGCGAGCCAGATCGGAGATGACCTTACCCAATGGCGTGTTATGCTGTGCGGCAAGCGCCTTGGCCTGCTCGAGCACGTCGTCATCGATGTTCATCGTGGTCCGCATGGACGTTTCTCCGCATCACGCATCAATCATCACGCATCATATCGGAAATCAGCCCAGCGTTTCAACATGAGAAAGCCCCGGCGGACTAGCCGCCGGGGCTTTCATAGGCCTTAAAACGGAATGTCGTCGTCGAAGCCGTCGGGAGCCGGCGGCTCGTCCTCGCGCTTTGGCCAGGCGAGGAACTTGATAGTCTCGGCAATGATCTCGGTCGAGTAGCGGTCGTTGCCGTCGCGATCCGTCCACTTGCTCGTCCTGTTGCGGCCGATGACCTGAACCAGCATCCCCTTGACGCAGCTGTCGGCGGATTTTGCGAGGCCATTGAAAGCGACAACGCGGTGCCATTCGGTTTCCTGCTCGGCATAGCCGGTCTTTTCGTCGCGGACGATCTTGCCGTCCGAGTAGCGGGGCCGCCAGGTGGCGACTGAGATATTGGCGACGCGGTTGCCGTTGCCGGTGGTGCGGATTTCGGGGGCGGCGCCAAGGCGGCCGATGATTTCGATTCGGTTGTGCATCTTCAGTCTCCGTTTGCTCTCGCCGGAAGGACCGTCCCTCCGACGTGAACCCGGCCAAGGCCGGTGGAGGTCGGCTGCAATCGCCGCCTCGGCGGCGGCTTGCCCCCGACGCCCGAGTGGGGCGGGCAGGCGCTTCAGCGCCAACACGGTCGGGAAGCGTCGGGGGTTGCTGGCGGCAAACGAACGGTCTTAGGGATTCATCAAAGGAGGAGGGACATGTCCGTCCGTCGTCGCAAACGGAGCGACGCACTCCGAGTCCGAACCGAGGCTGCCTCGGCTCCAAGGCCCTCGATCCGATGCCCTGGCGACTTGCCTTCGGCACCGATGCCATTTCGCCCCGACGAGATTTGCGGGCGGCAAGCACTCGCCGCGAAAAGTCCTGCTTCCGAGCAAGACGCTGCACTTGCCGGCGTCCTCTAACATGGCGTTGCGACTTTCGGGATCGGGCAAGGGAGCGCACGGTCGGAGGGTCGGCCCGGCAAGCGGCCAAGTCTGGAGTGGATGAGGCGCTGCGCCTCCCGTCTGTCATTGCCGGCATTATGCTCGGCCGCTGCTATGGCCGGGCTGCGCTCCCGTGGCGGCATGGCGATCATTTCGAGGGGACCAGGGCCATGGCGCCGCGAACCGAGGGCCTCCAGAGGCCAAAGCGTATGGTGAACGCCCCGTGATCATCATCGTGAGCGGAAGAGTAGGATGAGTCTGGGAAGGAGGTGGAGGGAACCGTCTCTCGTTCCAGGGGGGAGTTTGAAAGGGCGGCGCAGCCGCCCTTTTCATGAGCGATTTAGGCCGGTCGATCCGGCCGGAGTCTTTGCCAAATGAAGGCGTGGCGGTCAGGGATAGTAGCCGCGAGAGGCTCGGCACAAAGTCTAGCGGGACAGCACGGATTCGCCGAGCGCGTTGAGGTTGACGATCGCCGCGCCGCCGATGACGAGACCAGCGAGGATGCCCAAGGTGTTGAGCAGGATCGCCGAATCCGAAGCGTTCTTCATGATCCCGTAGATGAGTGCGTATCCGGCAAGGAAGGCAGGGACAGCGAACAGGGCGAGGACGACGATCCGCACCGCCGGGTTGCGCGCGAAGCCCACCACGCCGATGACCAGCGCGATCGACGCAAGGGCCGCCGCGAGCGCTGCGAGAAGTGACAGTAAAAACCCAGCTTGGGCGGCCCACGCCCACTAAAACGCTGAGAGGCCGACCATTAAGGGCAGCGCATAGATGGCGAAGTTCCAGGCCAGGACGCATAGCAGGATGGTCCCGGAGAAGGCGAGAAGGACAAGTGTCATGGCAGCCTCCATGATTGAGTGGCGATAGGTCAAACAGGCGGCGCTTGTAGAATTCTCGCCTGTGGCTGCGTTGCTTTCCCGGCTTCAGTTCGACACCATTTGAACCCAGTATTCGGCTTGAGGTCAAGAATAGACCGGCCGCTTTGACGCGGGAAGGACGGCGCTCATGCGCCGCCCTGGTTCCGGAAGTCATAGACCTTGATGCCGAGCTTCCTGGCCTTGTCTGCGAGGTTGCCCTGGATGCCGCCGCCGGGGAAGACGATGACGCCCCTGGGCAGCACCTGGAGAATGGCGTCGTTGCGCTTGAAGGGTGCCTGCCTACCCGGAAACTTCGCGAAGTCCGGTGCGAAGGGAACGGCGGGGACCTTGCGGCTGGCGCACCATTTGTCGGCAATGAGATCGGTGCCGGCTTTTGCACCACCATGCAGGACCACCATGTCCGAGTATTTAGCGCGAACTTTGTCGAGTACGCCCCAGATCAGTCCGTGGTCGTTGAAGTCGCTGGAGCCGGACACGGCGATCGGGGTCCCTTGCGGGATCAGTACCTGCTCGTCGGCCCGGCGGCGCGCGGCGATAAAGTCCCGGCTCTGGACGAGGGCCGAGGTCAGGTTTGCGTGATTGACCATCGACCCGGTGCGCGGACGCCAGTGCGATCCGGTATGCGCGGCGTAGTGCTCCGCGGCCTGGTCGCGCATCAGCTCAAAGGCGTCGCGGCGTTCCAGAAGGGTCTGGCCCTCGGCCGTCAGGCGCTCCAGCTCGACCGACTTGACCTCGCTGCCGTCCTGTTCCCGCTGGAGCCGGCGTTGGCCGCGCTCGTTGTCGTCCAGCTCGCGCTCGATCCGTAGCACCCGGCGGTGGAAGGAATTGGTGATCGACCAGAGCGTCTCGTCGAGGTCGGGTTCGAGCCGAGTGTCGCCAAGTGTGGCGATCAGGGCGTCGAAGATGTCCGCGATGGCGCCGGTGACCATGGCGCCCTCGGGGAGCGGGCGCGGATCGGGCTCGTCCTGAAAGGGTCTCCAGCCATAGAGCTGGAGTTCGGTCAGGACTTGATCGGTTGGGGAGGAGGTGTGATGGGGCTCGAAGTCGTCGTGCTCACTTGTCATTTGTTTGCTCCTTCGTCGCTGGGACCGCGACCCTCGCGGCCTTCTGGCGACGGACAGCCCACGGCCGGGCCGGATTGGCAGGTCGCGTCCCGGCGCGGCCCCTGATGGCCAAAAGGCCGACGATTTTGCTTCGCGATGCAAAGGCGGGGCTTGCCCCCGCCGGCGGAACATCGTCGGCCGACGCCATTGCCTGTCCGGGCCGATTGTGGGCCCGATCGCCCTCTGGAAGGCCGAGGTCGCGGCTCTCCCGCCGTCGAAGGGATGCACACGCGACCGCAGCACGGCGGTGGCGAGGCCGCGCCATGCTCCCCTGCCGGGCTAAGCTGACGCCTCCATCAGTGCGATGATGTCTCTCTGCAAGAGTTGTTCGCGGACCCGAACCGTCAGGGCGTCGCCGCCGTCCAGCCGCAGGTCCTCGTTGAAGTCCCCGCGCGAGGGCGACAGGTCCAGCGGCTCGATCCCGGCCCGGCGGGCGCGCTGGCGCAGCGTATCCCTCGCACCGTCGCCAGCAGAATCGAGATCGCGGGCGATGTAGAGGCGCTTGAGCCCCGGAGGGAACAGGATGGCGGCGAGGTGGGCGGCCGAGAGCGCGGCGACGGCCGGGAGGCTTGGCAGAGCCTGCCTGAGCGACAGCATGGTCTCGATGCCTTCGCCGGCCGCCAACACCTCGCCCGGCGCACCGAAGCGCACCGCGTTGCCGAGCAGTTCGCCCATGGCCTTGCGCTGGACCTCGATCGGGGCCTTGCCGAGCCGGACGGGATCGAAGCCTGCGGGATCGAGCCAGGTGCGATGCGCCCCGGTGATGCGGCCCGAAAGATCGGTGACGGCGGCGATCATGGCGGGCCAAGTCTCGGTAGGGCTGTGCTCGTCGCGCCGGTAGTAGCAGCGCGGATGGAAACGCAGCGCTCCGGTTCCCGCGAGCATGGTGATCGCACGCCCGCCCAAGTAGCGCGCGACCGGCGTGCCGGCGATGGGCCGCGCCATGCCGATGAGCCGCCGAGCCGCTTCGGGAGATCCGGGTGGGGCCTGGCCGGGACGGGGCGCGGGCCCATGCCTTTCGGACTCCGGATGCGGCAGGGCGAGAAACGCGCGGGCTTCGGCTGCCACGTCCTTGAAGTCGGCCAGGCCGAGCGATTCCCTGATGACATCGAGCAAGTCGCCATGTTCGCCGGTGGCCGCGTCTTGCCATTTGCCGGCGGGACCCTTCGGAGAGTTGTTTAGGCGAACGAAGGTGGAGCGGCCGGGGGCGTTGCGCACGTCCCCGGCCAGCCAATAGTTGCCCTGCCGCCCGCCATTGGACAGATAGCGGCGGCACACCGCCTCGGCATGGCGGCTGAGACGGCGCGCGAGGTCGGAGGCGTAGAGCTGGGCCATTACGCGGCCTCCCGCTCGCTGATGCGTGCGACTGGCCAGCGTTCGAGCACTCGGGCCAGTATGTCCGCGCCCTTGGCGTCGGTGGGCACAAACATCCTGAGCTTGTAGATGATGATCTCATGGAAGAGACCGTAGGCGGTAAGCCGCTCGCGCATGATGTCGGTGAAGCCAGTCAGCTCGATCCGGTATCCGCCCATGACGCGGACCCGGCGGAGCTGGAGATCCTCGGCGAGGTCGAGGATGGTCGAGCCGTCCAAAAGCGCGGCGAAGGCCGCGTCCGGCGTTAGCGAAGTGGTTCCGGTCGACGTGGCCGTGGCCGCCCAGGCGGGCGAGACCTTGCGCCCGATGATCCGCTCGCCGGTATCGGTCTGGAGCCGATAGACGCGGCTGGACTCGTTGGGAAGCCGCTTCCAGATCGGCAGCAGCAGTCCCGAGACCATGTGCAGCGTGGCATCGGAGAACTCCGGCACCCCTGCCATCTCCGCGTTCCAGGCGGCGGCGAAGTCATCGCGATCCGCTTCGCGCCAATGGCTTCCGGCCATGGCCGAGACCGGGATCGCGTGGGCCTCGGTCGGACGCACGAGCCGCACGCGATACTGAACGTCGCCGTCATCGGTCATGACCGACGGGGCGTGGATTTGGACGGCCGCCCGGCCCGATCGCTCGTTGAGGAGAAGCCGAGCGCGCGGATCGACGAGATGATCGAGCGCGGCGTCCAGACCGAGGGGCCGGTTGCGCCGGCGCTCGGCGATGGTGAGAAGCCGGGTTTCCGCGCCGGTCGAAGGATGGGTGTATATGGTCTGCCGGTCGGTGACGACGAAGCTCTCGGCGGCGAGCGTTTCGAGCCCGGCGTCATAGGTTCCGGCCGCGATGGCGCCCTCGATGCGGGCGTTCATGAGATGCTCGAAGGCGGTGAAGAGGATGTCCTGCAAGTCGATGGTGAGCGCCAGCATCCTGTTGAGGAAGGTGGTGATCGGCGGCAGGTCGTCCTTGATGCCATTGGAATCTACCAGCTTCAGGCCGGTCGAGTCCTGAAACCGCTGGAGTGAGCAGCCCTCCACCTTGCCGCGCACGAGCAGCATGTAGAGCTGGCGCAGTGCGTCGCGGGCATAGTGCGATTCCAGATTGTCCTCGGGCCGGAACAGCCCTTGGCCGCCAGTCTGGCGCTGGCCGCGCGTAATCGCGCCCAGCGTGTCGAGCCGTCGGGCGATGGTCGAAAGGAAGCGCTTTTCGGCTTTGACGTTCGTGGCGACCGGGCGAAAGAGCGGTGGTTGGCGCTGGTTGGTGCGGTGCGTCCGGCCAAGGCCCTGGATGGCCTTGTCGGCCTTCCACCCCGGCTCGAGCAAATAGTGGACGCGCAGGCGCGTGTTCCTCGCCGCCATGTCGGCATGATACGACCGGCCGGTGCCGCCCGCTTCCGAGAAGACGAGAATGCGCTTGGCGTCGTCCATGAATCCTTGCGTCTCGGCGAGGTTGGCGGCGGGCGCGCGGCTCTCGACCACGAGCCGGTCGGAGCGGCCGGCCTCGCCGCGCCTGCGCACGATGCGGCGCGAGCGGCCCGTCACCTCGGCAACGATGTCCGACCCGAAATGCTGGACGATCTGGTCGAGCGCGCCGGGAACCGGCGGCAGGCTGGCGAGGCGGGCGATCATCTCATCACGCCGCCGCGCCGCCTCGCGGCACTCGACGGGCTGGCCGTCGCGATATACCGGACGCGAGGATAGCCTGTCCTGGCTGTCGGTGTAAGGCTCGTAGAGCTGGGTCGGGAAGGAGTGCCGCAGATAGTCGAGAACGTATTCGCGCGGCGTGATGTCGACGCGCACGTCGTTCCATTCCTCGGTGGGCAGTTCGGCCAGCCGCCGCTCCATCAGTGCCTCGCCGGTCGAGACGATCTGAATGACGGGCGCAAAGCCCTCGGCCAGATCGCTCTCCATCGAGCGGATCAGCGTCGGCGTCTTCATGGAGGTGAGCAGATGCCCAAAGAAGCGTTGCTTGGCGCTCTCGAAGGCGGAACGCGCGGCGGATTTGGCCTGGCGGTTGAGCGTGCCCGCCGAGCCGGTGACATTCGCGGCCTCCATCGCAGCGTCGAGATTGTTATGAATGACGCCGAAGGCGCCGGCATAGGCGTCGTAGATGCGGGTCTGCTCGGGCGTCAGCTCGTGCTCAACCAACTCGTATTCGACGCCGGAGAACGATAGCGAGCGCGAGGTGTAGAGTCCGAGCGCCCGCAGATCGCGGGCCAGCACCTCCATCGCCGCGACCCCGCCCGCTTCGATGGCCTCCACGAACTCGGCGCGGGTCGAGAACGGGAAATCCTCGCCACCCCAGAGCCCGAGGCGTTGGGCGTAGGCGAGGTTGTGGACCGAGATGGCGCCGGTAGCGGAGACATAGACCACGCGCGCATTGGGAAGGGCGTGCTGGAGCCGGAGGCCCGCACGTCCCTGCTGGGACGCCTCGGTATCGCCCCGTTCACCCTTGCCGCCGACCGCGTTCTGCATGGAATGGGCCTCGTCGAAAATGACCACGCCGTCGAAGTCTTCCCCCAACCAATCCACTATCTGCCGGACGCGGGAAACCCTTTCTCCACGGTCGTCGGAGCGTAGCGTGGCATAGGTTGTAAATAGGATGCCTTCGCCCAGCGTGATCGGCTTGCCTTGGGGGAATCGCGAGAGCGGCGTGACCAGAAGGCGCTCCATGCCGAGCGCCGACCAGTCGCGCTGCGCGTCCTCGATGAGCTTGTCGGAAATCGAGATCCAGACGGCCTTGCGGCGGCCGCGCAGCCAGTTGTCGAGGATGATGGAAGCGCTCTCGCGGCCCTTGCCGACGCCGGTGCCGTCCCCGATCATGAAGCCGCGCCGGAAACGCACGGCCCCCTTGGCATCCTCGGGCGCAGCGGTCAGGACGTCGAAGGTCTCGTCCACCGTCCATGCTCCGGCCAGATGCTCGCCATGGGCCTCGCCCGCCAGGATCAGGGTTTCGAGCTGGGCGTCCGAGAGCATCGCGGCGACGTTGGCGGGCACGCGTGGCCGATAGCTCGGCTTGGGTGGTGCCATGGAGGCCATCGCGGCGGACTGGACGAGCTGTGTCGGATGGGCGGAAGCGTTCGGGATGCGGATCGACTGGAGGGCGTAGTCCTCGTAGATCGCGTCGGTAAGGCGCGCGCCCTCGGGCGGCGTCCAGTCGGCGGTCTCGTAGTCGAGATCTACTGCCTCCGGCTCGGAAGCGGCGGCAGGCCGGGGCGCCGAGCCCGCCGCACGGGCGATGTAGCCGCGCACGGTGCGCGGGGCCGCGGCCGGAACCGCGACGGCGGGATCGACAGGCAGGCGCGCCGGGACGTGCCCGGCGATCCAGGCCATGAGGGTGGCCACGTCGGGGGCAACGCCGGGCGTGGTGGGAAAGACCGCAGGATCGTCGGCCGGAACCTTGTCGATGACCGTCAGCCGGGGCGAATAGGTCGTTCCGTGCTTGGCATAAACGCGCCCGTCGATCGCGGCGGAGAACACCACGCGGCCCCGTTCCTGAAGCCGCGCGAACGCGGCGGACCATTCGGGCGCATCCGGCGCGACGTTCGCGCCGGTGATCGCCACCAGGCGCCCGCCTTCGGCAAGCCGGGCCAGCGCCGAGGCGACGTGGCGAAAGGCGGCGTCGGCCATGCGGCCCTCCACATTGGCCATGGCCGAGAATGGCGGGTTCATCACCACGACGGTCGGCGTCACGGCCGGATCGAGGTGGTCGTCGATATGGGCGGCGTCGAAGCGGGTGACGGACAGGGCCGGAAAGAGGAAGGAGACGAGATTAGCGCGGGTTTCGGCCAGCTCGTTGAGGACGAGCGTGCCGCCCGCGATCTCGGCAAGGATGGCGAGCAGACCCGTCCCGGTCGAGGGCTCAAGCACGCGGTCGGCCGACGTGATCGACGCGGCGGTCGTCACCGCGAGGCCGAGGGGGATCGGAGTGGAGAATTGCTGGAACGCCTGGCTTTCGACCGAGCGCCGTGTGTGAGCCGGCAGGAGGCCGACAATCTTCTCCAGCATGGGGAGCGCGGCTGCCGGGGAGCCGGCCTTGCGCAGGAGCGTCCTGCCGTATTTGCGCAGGAAGAGGACCGTGGCGGCCTCGCACGCCTCGTAGGCGGTTTTCCAGTCCCAGGCGCCGGCGGCGTCGGAGGCGCCGAAGGCGTCCTCCATTGCGGCGCGCAGCACGGCGGCATCGACGCGGCGGCCTTGCTCGATATGGGGAAGGATCTGCTCGGCTGCGGCGCGGATGGAGGCGGCGGTGCCGGACGCCAGCGGGAGCGGCGCGGCCGGATCGCCGGCCACGGAAACAGGAATCATGTTCATGGGAGAAACCTCAAGGAGAGCGGGATGGGACCAACCGGCGGCGCTCTCTCTCACCCAACCGGCTCAAACCCTTCCCGGCCTTCCTCTTCCTCTCAATTTGCGGGGCCGGGCATAGAAAAGCGCCCCGGCCAGGAGGCGGGGCGCAGGCAATGCTCAGTCGATAGCGGAGAAAATTTCCGATGCTTCGGGATGATCGGCTGCGAAGGCGTAAAGGCGATGATATCCATCCGAAAAACGGGCAGACTCGTACTTGAACGAAAGGTGGGAGAGTGCAAACAACGTGGCGATGATGCCCGCTGCGTCGGCATAGACCTCCCCCTCGTATCCGTTCGTCTCGCAGAAAATCCGATAGCGTGGCTTCGAGGTTGGAACGAGATAGAGCGGTTGGCCATCAAGTTCATAGAACTCCCAAAAGCCCCCGCCATAATCTTGCGGGCTGAGCCATTCCATCAGACGATAAAGTGTAGCCTCCGCGATGATGAGCTGCGGGAGGCCGAAAAGGGCGGGCAGGAAGTCCGTGCGACGGTCCTCAGCGACGAGGGTGACGGTCGCCGTTCTGGTTTCGGGGTTGCACATGACGTTTGTATCTCCGGAGAGCGGAACAGGATGAGCCCGCGCGGCGCTCTCTCAACCGCGACGGCTCGACCCTTTCCGACCGTCCTCTCGCTCTCCCTATGAGTGTCCGACGGTATTGACTTGGACCAAGTAATGGACCATCTATTTGCGATGATTGAAGGTGATCCTGGAATAGGAAACGAAGCGATGCGCGTGTCCGTGAGCGATGCGAAGGGCCAGCTCACCGAACTGGTGAAGCGGGCGGAATCTGGCGACGAGGTGATCCTCACCCGGCGCGGGCATGAGGTCGCGCGCCTTGTGCCCATTACGGTGTTGCCCAGCGCGCAGTCCCGCCGGGCGCTGATGGAGCGTGTCAGAATCGACGCTGCGGGCAAGGCGCGCTCCGGACCGGACGCCGCGCGCAGCCAGGACTTCCTTTATGACGAGGGCGGTCTGCCAGGATGATCGCGGTCGATACTTCGGCGCTGATGGCGATTGTCTTGAACGAAGCGCAGGCTGAGCGGTGCATGGCCGCGATTGAAGGCGCGGACGAGCTTGTGATTTCGGCTGGGACCGTTGCCGAGGCGCTGATCGTGGCCGAGCGACGGAATGTCGGCGAGGAAGTCGCGGCGCTGATTTCGGGGCTCGGCTTTCAGGTGGTGCCGGTGACGGCTGCCTCGGCGCGCCGCATAGCGGATGCCTATGGGCGGTGGGGCAAGGGCGTTCATCGGGCGGCGCTCAACTATGGCGACTGTTTTGCCTATGAGGTCGCCCAGGAACACGATTGCGCGCTGCTCTATGTCGGGGACGATTTCGCGCAGACCGATATCGGCTCCGCACTATAGGCGCGATGCGGTGCCTCTCATCCGAACCGGCGGCCGGACGCGGTGAAGGTATAATCGTTGGCGGCGATAGCTTCGTCCACGTGCTCGTCTGAACTCAGATAATCGTATTCGCGCTCGAGCTGGCGATAGAGCCAGCGGGCGAGATCGCGCAGTACCTCGACCAGACCATCCTCGGCATCCGGGGTCATTTCCTGATACGCCGGGCTATCGCGCTCCACCGAGATCGCCATGGTGTATTCGTGATAATAGCGGCCGTGGTGGGTGATAGCGGCACGAAGCTGATAGAAGTTGCGCCGCTGGATCGCCCCAAGCGCATCGGCTATCCGGTGCAGCTCGGCATCTCTTGGAGCATAAGCGCGGATGGCCCGCGCCGCGCCCTTGGCATGAGCATAATGCCCTTCAAAGCACGCCCCGTCGCCCTGGCTCCAGAATCCTGAGAACCAAATGCACGGCTTTTGCCGGGTTCCGCCGCCATAAAGGCGGACGGGCCGGCCAGCGAGCGCGATGCCGAGGATTTCGCAAATGCGCTCGAAATCCTCGAACACGAACTCGAACCAGTCATGGCCGAAGCCGACCTCGCGGAACCAGGCACGGGCCTTGTCCTTCGCTTCCTCGTCCAACTCGTCGAGGCGGTAGACGATGGTTTCGATGATTTCAGGCATCGCGGCCTCCCTTGAGCGTGTCGTCGAGCCAGAGGGCGGTGTGAACCCAAGCGAGGGTCTCGGCGCTCGCAAGGTCGAGGACGTGCGCGCCCCCGCTGAAGGCGCCTGGGCGCGAGCGATCCGACGTGTCGGCCCAGGTGAATCCTCAGCGTCCCTTGAGGCCGAAGGCTGTCGCGCAGAGTCTCACGAACGCGATGAGTCCGTTCGGGATCACCCGTCGCGCCGCTGTATAGCCACAGGGTCGCGCCCCCATGTTCTGGAACGATGGAGACAAGGAACCCGTCCGAAGGCGGGTCTTCATGGGCCGTTTCCGCGACGAGCGCATTATAGATCTCAAGCGCACGGGAGGCATTGTCCGAAGAGCCTACGTCGAGCAGGCAGGAAAACCGGGTACGGATGTCATCCATCTTCGCCTCCCTGCCGTAGCGCGGCCGGATCATCGGGATCGCGGGCGCCCGCCATGATCGCTTCGGCCTTGGCGACGGCGTGTTCGGCACGCTCGAGCCAATGCGGTTGGTTGGGCCGGCCGGTGCGGATGTCGGCGGCCAGAATCTTGAGTACGCCGAATAGCGTCTCGAAATGATCGGCCTTGCGCTGGACGGTCTCCTCGAACTGCGAGGGGACTGGAGCCAGGGGCGCGGAATAGGCCGCGTCGGTGCCCCGCCAGATGCCGGAAACAAAGGTTTCGCCGACACACTCGGCGTCGAGCTTCTTACCCTGCCAATCCTCGTCCTCGATGGCGAGGCGGCACGCCTCGGCGGGCGTGGCGGCGTGGTAGGTGCGGTGGCGATAGGCGGGAAGACGGTAGGTGGTTTCGACGGTGTAAGCGGGCATGACAGCCTCCTGAAACGAAAACGCCCGGCTCGACGGCCGGGCGGTGTTGAGGGAAAGGGGTAAGGGTCGGGCTAATAGCCGAAGGACCAGGACGGCCATTCCTGGCCGTCGTCGACGGCCGCGACCGCCTCGCCGAGATAGCCGGGATCGCCCTCGACCACGGCGGGATTGCGCACCGGCGTCTCATCGATCACGGTGACGGCCACGACCAGGCCGTCCTCGACCTCGACATGGACCGGGACGAGATAGGAGAAGACGACGCGGCGCGGATTGCTGGATTCGGTGTCGTTCATCGGGATGCTCCGTTTTCGGGGAAGGACTGACGGGACGGCCGGGACCGCCCCGCCATGAAGGTCATTCGGCGGCGGTCATCGTCGCGTCGGTTTCGGGATCGGCGTTCGCACCGTCGCCATCGCCGTCGACCTGGTCGTCACCAGCAAGGAAGGCGGGAAGATCGGCGTCGGCGTCCGCCTCGTCGGCCGCATCAGGTCCGGTCGGGCGCAGCGGCTCGGGAAGCCAGCCGGTGTCGGCCAGCAGCCGCTCGGCCTCGCGCGCCATGTCGTCCTTCTTGAGATGGTCGATCAGACGCGCCTTGTCCTCGCCGAGGGCCTCATACACCGCTTCGAGGATGCGGGGCTTGGTGACGCGGCCGAGATAGTTCGCAACGGTTGGCCTGAACCCGGCCTCCACCATGTCGAGCCCGGTGGTGCGCGCCAGCCGGTCGGCTTCCGCCATGCGGGCCGCAAGACCGCGTTCGGTGACGCCGCTGGCGCTGTGGGGATTGGGGCGCTCGTAGAGCGCGTTGATCCCGAAGGCAACGCAATGGGCCAGCAGCGCCATGCGGCTGTCCTGGTCCAGCGCTTCGAGCCAGTCCCAGAGCGCATCGTCGTCGGTCGGAAGGTCGGCCTTCCATCCGTCGTGACGCTCGCCGACCGCCGCCGCATAGGGCGTGGTCTTCAAATCCGGGCCCTGCTCGCGGAACCCGACCTCCCGCACGAATGCTTCCAGCGTCGCGCCGTGGGTCGAGCGCCGGAAGGTGTCGCGCACCAGCTTGTGCAGGAGCGCCGTCAGCGCGACATTCGGGTTGGCGCCGACCGCCTCGCGCAGCGCGAGCGTGCGGTGCGCGGTCAGCTCGATCACCAGCCGCTCGGGCAGAGGCTTGATCGTCTCCTCATCTTCGTCGGGCTCCGGCTCGGCGGGCGCCCCGCCGATGGTGATGACCGCGCGCTGGACGGCGGCGCCCGGTGCACCGCCGTCTGCTTCGGGCTCATCGGCATCGACAGCTTCCTCCAACTCGTCTTCGGGCCGAACCCAGCCGCGATCGACCATCAGCTCGCCGTCCTCGTTGATTGTGACGAACGCGCCGCCGATGGCGATTTCGGCCGGATCGAAGGCGACGGGGCGGTGCTCGAAGGCTTCCAGCTTCTCCTCGATCTCACCGAGGCGCTGGTCGATCTCGTCGGGCAGTTCGTCATAGTCGGCATATTCGGTCTCGAGCCGATCCTGCTCGTTGCGAAGGGTCCGCCGTTCGGCGTGCTCCTCCTCGCTGAGATCGACGGGCGTGCCGACGACGCCGCGCAGGCTGCGGTCGTAGCCGTAAGGAAGCTCGAGATCGACCACGACCCATTTCCAGCCCTCTTCGGCGATCTCGTCGGCTGCCACCTTGAGCTTCTCGGAGACCAGACGGTCGAGAAGCGGCACGTCGTCCAGCCAGCCCTCGTCCTCCTCGTCGAACAAGTAGCGCGGCAGGATCGCGCCGCCGGCCGAGACGTATTCGTCGACACCGACGAAGCGGGCGCGCTTGTCGGAGGCGGGCACGCTGGTCTCGGTCAGCATCTGACGCACCCGCCAGGGTTCGCGGAAGTGGCTGTGCTGGATCGCCTCAAAGACCTGCTCCTGACGCTCGTGGTCGGGATGGGCCGTGAAGGCTTCCAGAAGCCGCAGCGTCATGCCGTCCTCGGCGAAGACCTCGTGCAACTTGGGCGAGACCTTTGCGAGGGCGAGGCGCTGCTGCACCACGCGCCTGGTGGTGCGGTGGACGAAGGCGATCAGCTCCTCCTCCATGCCCTTGTCGGCGAGGGTCTTGAAGGCCCGGAACTCGTCGAGGGGATGAAGGGGAACGTGGTGCGTGTTCTCGGCGAGGCTGTCGTCCTCGGCCAGTGCCTTGGCGTCCTGCTTGCGCACGATGCAGGGCACGGGCCCGTTCTTGGGAAACCGCTTTTGCTTGACCAGGCGTTCGATGGCGAGATAGCGCCGCTGGCCGGCGGGCACCTCGAACAGACCGGTTTCATTGCCGTCCGAGTCGAGGATGGCCCGGACGTTGAGGCTCTGGATCAGGTCCTCGCGCCAGTCTATGTCATGGGTGAGATCGTCGACGCCGTTGTCGCGATGGGTCTGGCGGACGTTGGACTCGCTGACAACCAGCTTGTCGAAGGGGATGTTGCGCGCTTCAGAGAAGACGATTTTCTTGGCGGCTTTGGCCATTGTCGGATACTCCACGACGGGCGGCCGAAAGACTCTCTCTCGGCCTCCAACCCGTCACGAAGTCTCCCGCCCCTCTCTCACTCTCACCGTAGCCGCCACGCCGGACGGTTGCGGGCTGTCGCGTCCGTGCGACGATTCGGGCCGGAGAGGCGAAGGCACTAGCGTCTGAGGGCCTAGCTCGCCGCAGAGCCCATGCTGGTGGCGGCGAGATGGACGGGCGGAACGAGCCCATTTCGATCTCGCCGAAATCGGCGAGGCCGTAGAGCAGGTCGCCGCCCGCGTTCAACTCGGAGGCGAGCCAGACAACCTCGCCGAGCGGGTTGAATAGCTTGGCCACCGGCACATAGTCCTGACCATGCCGGCGGCCATTGGCGAGAAGCCGAGCGCGATGCGCGTCGGTCAGCAGGATCATGCCACCATCCTGTCCGTCCCGACCGCGACGCCCTCGCGATCGGGCAGATGGCCGAGCAGCCAGTCAGTCGCCTTGCTGGCCAGACTGGCGGCGCGCACGATGGCGCGGTTGTCCTCGCGCAGCACCTCGAGCCAGGAGCCGATATAGTCGGCGTGGCGCACGGTGGGCGCGATGCCGAGCGAGCCACAGCAGAACGCCGCATTCAATTCGGCGACCAACTCCTCGAAGGCGTACTTCTGTGTGCCGAACCCGGCAGACAGGTCGCGGTCGAGGCGCGAGCGGTGGCCGGTCGCGTGCCCCAACTCGTGCAGGGCCGTGCGATGCCAATTGATTGGCTCGAAATACGCTTGCGGCGGAGGCACCTGAACATAGTCGTGAGCCGGCACGTAGAAGGCACGACCACCGCCAATGCGGAAATCAATGCCCGTCGCCTCGATGAGCGCCTCCACCTGTGGCTCGATCATGCCGGGCGGAGGCGGCGGGGCCGCGGCCATGACGTTCTCGGGCAGGCCCTCACATTGGGCCGCGTTGAACACGGTGTAGCGCTTGAGGAAGGGGATCGCCTGAGGGTCTTCGCCTGCCTCGGCGGCCCGCGTCTTCTCACCGTCGGGGATGAACTTGTCGGCATAGACGACGGTGGTGCCGCGTTCCCCCTTCATCACGTTGCCACCGAGCGAAAGCGCCTGGCGGAAGGTGAGCCAGCTCTGGCAGGGAAAGCCGAACTGGACCACGGCACCCCACAGGAGCAGGATGTTGACGCCCGAATATTGCCGTCCGGTCGCGGCATTCTTGGGGATAGCGAGTGGCGCGGCCGTGGTCCCCCAGGGCTGCACCCAGGGCAGTCGGCCGGCTTCGAGCTCGGCTATGATCTTGTCAGTGATGTCGTCGTAGAGATTGGTCCGGTCGTTGCCGGCGCGTGGCGATTTCCTGGCCATCGGGATCGGTCTCCGCGACGGGCCTCGGGAGCCTCTCTCCCGATCCTCAACCCGTCACGGCCAATCCGGCCGCCCTCTTACTCTATTGCGACACGCATCCGCGTGGAGCGTCGACGGCTATGCCGACCGGCTCAATAGTTGAGCGTGTACGAGCGAGCGGCTCATCTCGCCTACCGGTGCGCGTCAAACTCTGGGTCGATTTCCAGGCACAGCCGGTCGTCCTCGCGCCGCACGGTCGAGTCGATGCCCGCGATGCGCAAAGCGGTGGCAAGGCCCTCGCAGTATTTGTCGAGGAGCAAGGCGGCGAGGTCAGGCGCCTCGGTCAACGTCGTTCTGCCTGGACTGTGCATAGGAGCGTAGGTCGGCCAGCACAGCGTTCTCGATCGCGTCGAGCAGATGCGGCCGGATCGTTCCGGGCGGAGGTCTTTAAGGATCATCATATGTGTTTCCTGCGAGTGGCATGGTGCGCCGTCGGGCGGGGGACGTTCTGGGGTCCATCGAAGTCGTGGGGTCCCCGCCCGCATCGCGCGGCGCGCCGCGTCAGGGATCGAAGCCCGTCAGGGTGAAGACCCGATACGCGGGGCTTCAGCGCCAGCCGATAGCCTGGCCCGAAGGGCGACGCCCGTCTCGAAGTTACTCGATTTTCGTGATAGACTTGCAAAATGTGCAATGCCTACGAGCAACCCGCCAAATGGGTTGAGTAAGTGAAGATGATGCAAGCGCCGGAATTGAACATTCCGGCGCAGTAGGCCACCTAGGCGGTGTGGACGGATTGCCGCATGAATAGCGTCGAGGATTCCCATGATGGACATTGTCTGATTCATGGGCTGCCGACTGATTTGGAGGTCGGCGATGTCCACGATGATGGCGGAATCGGATTGGGCGGTTGCGTTGGAGGTTTTTCGAGCCTCGCTGCCCCGCCGTGGCGACAAGGGCCGTGACGACCGGCTCCTCCTCGAAGCGATGCACTATTTCTCGGTCCACAACATCACCTGGCGGGCGCTGCCGGAGCGGTTTGGCAAGTGGAACAGCATATGGAAGCGCTTCGACCGGCTGAGCAAGGCCGGGGTGTTTGAGACCTTCTTCGATCACCTCGCCTCGCTATCGTTCTCGGCGCATCTGGTTCAGATGTTCGACAGCACCATCGTGCGCGCCCATGTCTCGGCGGCCGGCGCCAAAGGGGGCCGAAGGGCCAGGCGCTCGGTCGCTCGCGCGGCGGCTTCTCCACCAAAATCCACCTGAAGACCGACTTCGACGGCCATCCGATCGCCTTCGATCTGACCGGTGGCGAGAAAGGCGATGCGCCGCACTTCCCGATCCTGCTCGGGCTCGGCCCCGATGTCGATCCGCGTGCGGCTGTCGGTGACAAAGGCTATGCGAGCAAGGCGAACCGCGCGGCGGCACGCAAGCGCGGTATCATCCCCATCATTCCGCACAAGGCAAACGAGAAGGAGAAGCCAGCCTTCTTCGCCAAGGCCCTCTACAGAGGCCGCGCCCGCATCGAGCAGGCTGTCGGCAAGCTCAAGCGCTTCAAGCGTGTCGCCTTACGGTGCGAGAAGACGAAGCGAAACTTCGCCTCCATCGTCGCCTTAAGCGCAGCCCTGATCTTGGTCAAATCCGTCCACACCGCCTAGCACTATGCGGCCGAGTCCAAGTCTTTGGAGGTAGCGAGCGAGGCCGCGATACGAGCCGCAACACTGTCGGTTGCGGTTTTTAGGGGCGACTTCTTGAGATGGGCATAGCGGGCGGTGGTCTTTATGTCCGTATGACCGAGCATCTTGCCGATCATCGTGAGGTCTTCACCCATCTCCAGGGCATCTGAGGCGAAGGAATGACGAAGGTCGTGGATGCGGACATCCTCAAGCTCGGCCAATTTCCTGATACGTCGCCAAGGCCGCTGGAGATCGGTTAGGTGCTGACCTTCTACCTTGCCCGTTATGACGTATGGATTGTTTTTAAGCCTCGGAATAGACTTCAATATGTCTACGGCGGTTTCGCCAAGCTGAATGACCTTGGCCCCGGTCTTGCTGTCGGGCAGGCGCAATTCGCCATGCTTCAGTGAGACGTATGTCCATTTCAGAGTTTGGATTTCACTCAGCCGACATCCAGTTAACATGAGTAGGCGTATCGCATAGACAGTTTCGGGCTCTCCGGAATAGCTGTCGAGAACTTTCCCGAGACGCTTATACTCGTCGGCGGTTAGATAGCGTTCCTTCTTGTCTTCCCTATACCGCTTCACCCCACGGCAGGGGTTGATGCCATCCTTGCGCAACTCCCACAGGTCGGCGAGGCTGAACATCTTCGAGAGCACTCCGAGGGTCCGGTTGGCCTGATAGGGCGTCTTACGCATCTCGTGATGAAAATCGGCAATGTCAGCGCGAGTGATGTCGATGACCTTGCGCGCGCCGAACTTGGGGTTGATGAACAGTTCCACAGAGCGCCGGTACTCGGCGCGAGTGGTGGGCTTGAGGTGAACGTCGACATGCTTCTCAAGAAAGAGTTTGCCGAACTGCTTCATCGTGAGCGTCTTGCGGTTCTCGACCCGTTCGCTCGCGGGATCCTCGCCATCTTTCACTTTGGCAAGAACCTTGATGGCGTCCGCGCGTGCGTTCTCCGCTGTTATGGAGGAGCCGTGGGTGCCCAGCGTGTATCGCCGTAATCGTCCGTTGGCACGGTAATGAACGACATACACTTTTCGCCCGCTCGGCCACACGCGGACGGCGAACGCGGGCAGGGAGTCGTCCCAGATGAAATAGTCTTTATCGGTTGGCGTTGCGGCATCGACGATGCGCTTGGAAATTCGGGCCATGGCGTCCTCCGCAGGAAACACATAGGAAACAGATGGGGTCAAGTTGACGGTCATGTTAGCGTGAAAAAGGATATATCCTGATTGGCAAATAGTAAATTGAAAACAGGTAGTTGTAGGAAATTTGGTGCTGTGGAGGGTCCATGCGAGCAGTGGCGAAAATCGAGAAAATAAGACTCATAACCTGAAGGTCGCAGGTTCAAATCCTGCCCCCGCAACCAACGATACTTGCGATGCAAGCAGCCCGGTTCCAGAAATGGAGCCGGGTTTTTTGTTGGCTGC
>PNMC01000013.1 GCA_013823365.1 Parvibaculum sp.
ATCTGTTCGGCTTCCGCGACCATGCCTTCGATCAGTTCCTTGCAGGTCGGGATGTCGTGGATGAGGCCGGCGACCATGCCGCAGCTCCAGGCGCCTGCATCCATGTCGCCGCCCTGCATGACGCGCGGATAGACGCCGCCGACGAGTTCCTTGATGTCGTCGATGGTCGTGGCGGCGCCCTTCGTCTTCTCGATCTCGACGATCTTGTCGACCGCGGCATTCGCCAGCACGCGCTCGGTGTTGCGGAGCGGGCGCATGATGAGGCGGGTGTCGAGCTCGGAAGCCGCGATCAGCGCCTTCTTCACATTCTCATGCACGGGCGCTTCCTTCGTCGCGATGAAGCGCGTGCCCATATTGATGCCATCGGCGCCGAGCGCGAGAGCGGCCACGAGCTGCGAGGCCGTGCCCATGCCGCCCGAGGCGACGAAGGGCACTTTCAGTTCTTCCGCCGCGCGAGGCAGCAGGATCATGTTCGGAATGTCGTCTTCGCCCGGATGGCCGCCGCATTCGAAACCGTCGACGCTCACCGCATCGCAGCCGATGCGCTCGGCCTTCAGCGAATGGCGGACGGAGGTGCATTTGTGGATCACCTTGATGCCCGCTTCCTTCATCTTGGGCATATAGGCCTCGGGGCTGCGGCCCGCGGTTTCCACGATCTTCACGCCGCCCGCGATGATCGCGTCGATATATTCGGGATAAGGCGGATTGGCGAAGCCCGGCAGGAAGGTGAGGTTCACGCCGAAGGGCTTGTCCGTCATGCCGTTGCACTTCGCGATTTCCTTCGCGAGCGCCTCCGGCGTCGGCTGGGTGAGGCCGGTGATGATGCCGAGACCGCCAGCATTCGAGACGGCGGCGGCCATCTCGGCGAGACCGACGAAATGCATGCCGCCCTGGATGACCGGATGCTTGATGCCGAAGAGTTCCGTAATGCGCGTCTTCATGGACGTCTCCCGAATATCTGTCTGTGGCGCCGTGCTTCGCAGCGCTTTCCTGCCGGGGAGGATAGCCCTATCGGTGCAATTCCGGAACTCACTCCGCCGTGACAATGCCGTTCAGGAGCGAACAGACGGATGACCGCTGAGTGACAGGCGACGGGGAGAGACAGCACGCTCGCTTCTCCCTTTCTTCGCCAATTAATTTATGTCATTAATTGTGCCAATAGTTTCGGGAAGGGGGACACCATGAAGAAGTGGCAGATCTATTCGCTGGCGGCCGTTATCGCGGTCACGGCGCTGGCCGGCACGGCCTACACTTTCCGCAAGGACATCGTTCTCTATCTCGTTGCCACGCGGGCACGCGACGCAACGCCTGTCGCGCCGAACCGCGAGATCGTCTGGCAGCAGGGCCCGGCGGAAGCGGCGGAAGGTCACCGCCCGCCCAATATCGTGCTCATTCTCGCGGACGATCTCGGCTTCAACGATATCAGCCTTTATGGCGGCGGCATCATCGAGACACCGCATATCGACGCGCTGGCGCGTTCGGGCGCGAATTTCTCCACGGCCTATGCCGGCACGGCCGCCTGTGCGCCGTCGCGCGCCATGATCATGACCGGGCGCTATGGCACGCGGACGGGCTTCGAGTTCACGCCGACGCCGCCCGGCATGACGCGCATCGTCGACATGTTCTACAATGACGGCACGCGGCTCCATGAGATGCTGGTCGACCGCGAGGCGGCGGCCAATGCACCGCCCTTCCGCGAGCAGGGCCTGCCGGGCGAGGAAATCACGCTTGCCGAAGTGCTGAAGCCCGCCGGCTATCACAATATTCATATCGGCAAATGGCATCTGGGCAATTCGGAAGAGTTCCTGCCCAACGCGCAAGGCTTCGATGAAAGCGTGATGCTCGAAAGCGGGCTCTTCCTGCCGGAAGACCACCCCGATGCCGTGAACGCGAAGCTTCCCTTCGATCCGATCGACCAGTTCCTCTGGGCGCGGATGCAATATGCGACGTCCTACAATGCGGGCGAATGGTTCGAACCGAAGGGCTATCTCACCGACTTCTATACGGACGAAGCCGTGAAGGCGATCGAGGCGAACAGGAACCGCCCCTTCTTCCTCTATCTCGCGCATTGGGCCGTGCATACGCCGCTTCAGGCCTCGCGGGCGGATTACGACGCGCTCTCGCATATCGAGAACCATCGCGAGCGCGTCTATGCCGCGATGATCCGCTCGCTCGACCGCAGCGTCGGCCGCGTGATGGAAGCGCTGAAGGAAAACGGGCTCGACGACAATACCATCGTCATTTTCTCGAGCGACAATGGCGGGCCCGGCTATATCGGCCTGCCCGAAATCAACAAGCCGTTCCGCGGCTGGAAGCTCACCTATTTCGAAGGCGGCATCCGCGTGCCGCTTTTCATCCGCTGGCCGGGGCGGATCGAGGAAGGGGTGGAGCGCGAGATGCCCGTCGCTCATCTCGACCTCTTCCCGACCATCGCCGCGGCGGCCGGTGCGCCCCTGCCGGATGACCGCGTGATCGACGGCATCGACATTCTTCCGCTTGCCAAGGGCACGGAGACAGCCGAGCCCGACCGCGCGATTTTCTGGCGCGACGGGCACTACCACGCCATGCGCAAGGATGGCTGGAAGCTGCAATTCGCCGAGCGGCCGAACAAGGTCTGGCTCTACAATCTCAATGAAGACCCGACGGAGCAGAACAATCTCGCCGAGGCGATGCCGGAGAAGGTGGCGGAGCTTCGCGCGCTGGTGGACGCACATAATGCGACGCAGCGCGATCCGCTCTTCCCTGCCGTCGCCGAAATGCCGGTGACGATCGACAAGACGCTGGAGGAAGAGGCGACGCCGGAGGACGAATATATTTACTGGCCGGGTTGAGGCCCTGCCCCAACGCGCCTTTGCGTCAAGCGCCGCCTTTCCAGAGGCGGCGCTTCTTTTTTCTGTACGCGCGCCCTGCCGCCGGTGTGAACTTCAGAAAAACACCGGGAGGGACGAATGAGCGATCATGTGAAGGGCAAGACCATCGTCGTGACGGGCGCGGGGGGCGGCTTCGGGCGGCTGATATCCCTCAAGGCGGCCGCGCGCGGGGCGAACATCATCTGCGGCGATGTGAACGAGGCGGGACTTGCGGAAACCGTGGCGCTGGTGCGCGAGGCAGGCGGCAGGGCCTCCAGCGTCAGGACCGATGTGACGGACCTCGCGCAGATGAAGGCACTTGTCGCCCATGCACTCGCAACGCATGGCGCGATCGATGTGATGATCAACAATGCGGGTGTGATGCCGCTCGCCTTCTTTTCCGATCACGAAGCGGCCCATGGCGCTTGGACGCGCTGCATCGACATCAACATCAAGGGCGTGATGAACGGCATTGTCGCCGCCTATGACCCGATGATGAAGCAGGGCCGCGGGCACGTCATCAACATCTCGTCGATCTATGGCAATTTTCCGGTCACCGGCGCAGCGGTTTACGGGGCGACGAAAGCGGCGGTGAATTTCCTGTCGGAATCGCTCCGCGTGGAGGCGGCGGGCAAGATCAAGGTGACGACCGTGAAGCCGACCGGCGTGCCGGGCACAGGGCTCGGCGCAGGCGTGCTCAACCCCGAGGCTATCACCGGCATCCTCGGCCAGAACGCCATGAGCTATCTCGGCACCATGGGCGCCATCATGGAAGGCAAGGTGCAGGACGAGCGCGTGAACCCCGACAGCACCGCCTATGCCGCGCTCGAACCCGCCTATATCGCCGACGCCGTCATCACCGCCATCGACCAGCCATGGGGCGTCTCGCTCGGCGACATCACGGTGCGTGCCGCAGGGGACGGGTATATTTTGTGAGTGAGAAGAAAATGGCGCGCCCGGAACGATTCGAACGTCCGACCCTCAGATTCGTAGTCTGATGCTCTATCCAGCTGAGCTACGGGCGCATGCACATCGCGAAGCCCTTGATCCAAGGGCATGGGGTGGAAGGTGACCACCCATCGCCGAATGCGGGGCCACTCTTAAAGCGTCAGGCGGCCAAAGGCAAGGGGCGAGAGGCCCCGAAACCGGGGCAAATTTCGGGGCGGGCGGGGGCCCGAAATCCCGGCTTGCCGCCGTTTCCGGCCCTGCCCCTTGCCCCGCCGGGCGGCGGCCTCAGCGCCCGTGGCGCTCGCGCCAGGAGATGGTTTCGCCCAGCGTTTCCGCCTCATAGACGGCGCGGGCGATGGCGCGGGAGACGCAATCGGCGGCGAGCGCGCCGATGACCGAGAGCGCCAGGTGGCGCGGTGCGGGGCCGAGGGCATGGGCGCCCGTCGCCAGCACGAAGATCGTGTCGCCATCGACGGGGGCATGGACCGGGCGGATGGCGCGGGCCATGCCGTCATGCGCCATGATGGCGATGCGGCGGGCCTCGGCGGGCGTGAGGTCCGCATTCACGGCGACGACGCCGATGGTCGTGTTGCCGCCGGCCAGCGCATGGGCCTTCGACCCCGTGAGCGGGTGCTGCGCGGCGAGGCCCCCTGCCCCTTCGGGCCAGCCGCGCCCGCCGAACTCGCCATCGAGCTCCAGCGGCGCGGCCCAGAAGCGATCCGTCCCCGGCATGACGACCGAGCCAAAGGGGTTGGCGGCCATCAGCGCCCCGACCTCAAGGCCGCTTTCCGAGACGATGGAGGCGGCGCCGAGGCCGCCTTTATATGTGCCGGCCACGGCGCCGAGGCCCGCGCCCGCATTGCCGAGCGCGAGGTCCTCGCCTGCCCTTTCGCAGGCCGCCTTGCCGAGCGCACGATAGGGCGGCTCCTCGCCCCAGTTCTTGTCGCCGCCATTCGCGAGGTCGAAAAGGATGGCGGAGGGGACGATGGGCGAGACGAGCGGGCTCGACCCGACCCTGTAGCCGCGGCCCCTCGCGCCGAGCCAGGCGGCAACGCCGGAGGCTGCATCGAGCCCCCAGGACGAGCCACCCGAGAGCACCACGGCGTCCACCGCATCGACAAGGCAGGAAGGATCGAGCAGGTCGGTCTCGCGCGTGCCGGGACCGCCGCCGCGCACCTCGCCTCCCGCGACGGCGCGTGTTTCCGGCAGGACCACGGTGACACCGGTCCGGGCGCGCTCGTCCACCGCGTTGCCGACGGAAATGCCCGTCACGTCGCAAATATGGTTGCGGGGACCTTTGCGGATGGTGCCCAGATGCATATCTCCAGCTCTCCCTGCCTTTTCACGCGCCCCGAGCATTGCGGCGCGGCGGATTTTGTCCGCATCATAGCAAATCGCCGCCGAAGAGCTGCATGTCCGGGAGGAAAAGCGAAATGAAACTCAATCGACTCCTTCCGGGGCTGAGCGTGGCTGCACTCGGGCTTGTCGCTCTCGTCACGCTCGCCTCTCTGTTCGGAACCGGCGAAGAGCCCCGGCCCTTCATGGTGGCAAGCGCCAACCCTTATGCGAGCGAGGCAGGAGCCGAGGTCATGCGCAGGGGCGGCAGCGCGGTCGATGCGGCGATCGCCGTGCAGGCGGTGCTTTCGCTTGTCGAACCGGAATCTTCCGGTCTCGCGGGCGGCGCCTTCCTGCTGCACCACGATGCGGCGAGCGGCACACTCGATGCCTATGACGGGCGCGAGACGGCGCCGATGGGCGCGACGCCAGCCCTCTTTCTCGACGATGAGGGCAAGCCTCTCCCCTTTCTGGAGGCGATGATCGGCGGGAGTTCCGTCGGTACGCCCGGCGTCGTCAAGATGATGTGGCTTGCGCACCGGGAACACGGCAAGCTCGACTGGGCAGAGCTTTTCACGCCGGCAATCAGGCTCGCGGAGGAAGGCTTTGCCGTCGCGCCGAAGCTGGCGCAGGCGATTGCGCGCGATCCGGTCCTCATGCAGATGCCGGTGGCGCAGGACTATTTCTATCGTCTCGACGCCGACGGAACGCGCGTGCCCGCCGCGGAAGGCGATGTTCTCAAGAATCCGGCTTACGCGGAAACGCTGAAGCGCATCGCGGCGGATGGCTGGCGCGGCTTCTACGAGGGGCCGGTGGCGGAGGAAATCGTGGCGACAGTGCAGAACGCGCCGATGCGGCCCGGCACGCTGTCGCTGGATGATTTTGCCGCCTATGAAGCGAAGAAGCGCGAGCCCGTCTGCGCCCCCTATCGCGGCTATCGCGTCTGCTCCATGCCGCCGCCGACTTCGGGGGGCGTGACGGCGCTGCAGATCCTCGGCATCCTGTCGCATTGGGACGTCAAGGGCATGGAGCCGATGACGCTGACATCCGTCCACTTCATCGCCGAGGCGATGAAGCTCGCCTATGCCGACCGCGACAAATATATCGGCGATCCCGATTTCGTGCCCGTTCCTGTCGCTGCGATGCTCGACCCTGCCTATCTCGAAAGCCGCTCGAACGAACTCGATGCAAGCATCACGCGAGGCAAGGCGGAGCCCGGCCGGCTGCCGGGCGAACGGGCGACGGACTGGGGCCTCAACCAGCCCGTTGACATGCCCTCCACAAGCCATTTCAGCATTGTGGACGCGCAGGGCAATGTCGTTTCCATGACCACGACGGTGGAAGGGCCGTTCGGGTCGCATCTCATGTCGGGCGGCATGATGCTGAACAATCAGCTTACGGATTTTTCTTTCCTTCCGGAAGTGGAGGGAGAGCCGGTGGCGAATGCGGTCGCACCCGGCAAGCGGCCACGCTCTTCCATGACGCCGGTCATCATCTATGACGCGAACGGCGATTTCTTCGCGGCAGTCGGCTCGCCGGGCGGCAGCCGCATCATCGCCTATGTGACGCAGACGCTGATTGCGCTCATCGACTGGGAGATGGACATGCAAACGGCGATCGCCCTGCCCCGCTTTGTCGACCGCAATGGGCCGCTCGAGGTCGAGGCCGGTACGCCGCTTGAGGACCTCGCACCGGCGCTTCGGGAGCTCGGCCATACGGTCGAGCCGCGCGAGTTGATGAGCGGGCTCCATGGTATACGCGTGACGGCGGAGGGCCTTGAGGGTGCGGCCGATCCGCGGCGCGATGGCAATGTGGTAACCGAGCTACCGTGACCGTGCGAGCGCGGCACGGGCAAGCCCGAGCAATGCCGCATCCTTCCTGAGAATGACGAAAACGGGTATGCGCGCGAGGAAGGAAGACATGCGCCCCTTGTCCTCGAAGCGCGCACGGAAACGGGCTTCGTCGAAGAGGCCCGGTGCGTTCTCGATCCAGCCGGGCACGATGCCGCCGCCGATATAAATGCCGCCCTCGGCGCCGAGCGTGAGAGCGAGATTGCCCGCAACCGCGCCGAGCCAGCCGCAAAAGAGCGCTACGGCTTCCGCCGCCCGCGCATCGCTCCCTTCCTGCGCGCGGCGGGCGATGTCCGGCGGCGTCAGCCTCTCGGCCGTCCTGCCCTCGATTTCGCAAAGTGCCGCATGAAGCGCGACGAGGCCGGGCCCGGAGAGAACACGCTCGACCGAGACATGGCCGTATTTGGCCTGCAGGCACGCGAGAACTTCCATTTCGCGCGGCGTGGCTGGCGGCAGGTCTGCATGACCGCCCTCGCCGGGAACGGGAATTTCATGCGCGCCGTCGAAGACGAGCGACGAGATGCCGAGGCCGGTGCCCGCACCCAATATGGCGACCGGCGCCCCCGCCCGCCCGGCACGATCCGCACTCACGGCATGGAGCTCCTGCCGCCGCAAGGCGGGCACCGAGAGCGCAAGGGCCGCGAAGTCGTTCATCAGCCGCGGTGCGGCAACGCCTGTGACGCGCGCGAGACCGCCGAGCGACACTTCCCATGGGCAATTCGTCATGCGGATAAGGGCATCGCCCTCCCCGCCTTCCACCGGCCCCGCGGCGCAGGCCGCTACGCCGGAAAGTTTCGGCCGGCCGGAGGCATCGAGGAAGGCGCGCAGTGCCTCCTCCATCGAGGGATGGTCCGCCGTGAGATAGATGGATGGCGGCGAGATGTCAGGCCGCTCGGGGCCCGGCTCCGCCAGCGCGAAGCGGGCATTGGTCCCGCCTATATCGGCCACAAGATACATGTCTCCCCCCGCCCGGCGACGCCGTCAGGAGGCGACCGCCACATCGGCATGCCTCGGCACCGCCGCGAGCATATCGAGAAATTCGTCGCGCCAGTTCGCCACATCTTCCCTGACAAGCCGCGCCATCAATGCCTTGTGGCGTTCGCGCCGCTCTTCCAGCTTCATATAACGCGCGACCTGCAAGGCGTCTGCAACGCCTTTTATATCGTAGGGATTGACGATGAGGGCTTCCGGCATCTGGTATGCGGAGCCTGCGAAGCGGGAAAGGATGAGGACGCCCGGGTCTTCCGGGTCCTGCGCAGCGACATATTCCTTGGCAACGAGATTCATGCCATCTCGCAGCGGGGTGACGAGGCCGATCTTGCTTGCGCGGTAAAGGCCGGCCAGCGAACGGCGGGCCATGGGCCGGTTCAGATAGCGCAGCGGCGTCCAGTCGAACTCGCCATAGGCGCCGTTCACATGGCCGGCAAGCCCATCCAGCTCCTCGCGCATCACCTGATATTCCTGCACATCGCCCCGCGAGGTCGCGGCGATCTGCAAATAAGACACGGCCCGGCGCGCGTCCGGATAATCCTCCAGGAGACGTTCATAGGCGCGAATGCGCTCGGCGATGCCCTTCGTATAGTCGAGACGGTCGACGCCGAGAATCTGCATGCGGTCGCCGAGTCCCGCCCTCGCCTTCTCGAACTGGCGGCGGGCGTCCTTGTCAGTGGCCGCGATCCGGGCAAAACCTTCGGCATCGATACCGATCGGGAAGGCGCGCATCCTGACACTTCGGCCGAAACAATGAAGCTTGTCACCGTCGGCCCGCCCACCCGCTTCGCGGACCACGTAATCGCGGAAGCGTTCGCAATCCTGTTCCGTCTGGAAACCGATCACATCATAGGCGAAGAGGCCGCGCACCATCGCATTGTGATGCGGCTCGGCGGTCAGCACTTCCCGGGCAGGAAAGGGAATATGGAGGAAAAATCCCATTCGTTGCTTGGCACCCATCTGGCGGAGCTCATCGCCGAAGGCGAGCAGGTGATAATCATGGACCCAGATCGTGTCGTCCGGCCGCAGCAGCGGAAAGAGCACCCGCGCGAACTTCGCATTCACCCGGCGATAGCCTTCGTAGTAGCGGCGGTCGAAGGCCGTGAGGTCGGTGCGATAGTGAAAGAGCGGCCAGAGGCAACGGTTCGCGAAGCCGTTGTAGTATTCTTCATGTTCATCCGGGGAAAGGTCGACCGTCGCGAGGGTAAGCGGTCCCACATCCTCGACCTTCGCCGTATCGCCGCCGCGCGCCTCGATCTTTCCGCTCCAGCCGTACCAGAGGCCGCCGCGCGACTTGAGAGCCTCGACAAGCGCGACGGCAAGGCCGCCGGCGCGTGCAGCGTCCTTCACAGGGCCTACACGATTCGATACGACGACGAGGCGACTCATACTTGCTCTTCCCATCTGCGGCTGAGCCGCATGGCCGAATTGATGATGCCGACCAGCGAGTAGGTCTGGGGATAATTTCCCCAGAGTTCTCCGGTCACGGTGTCCGTATCCTCGGAAAGAAGGCCAAGACCGTTCCGGCAAGCAAGAATCGATTCGAATATCTCTCTTGCTTCCCCGGTCCGTCCCACACGTGCCAAGGCATCAATGTACCAGAACGTGCAGATATTGAATGCGTTCCGTGGCATGCCGAAATCATCGGCAGTTGCATATCGGAACATATGACTGCCGCGGCGAAGGGCTTTTTCGACGGCGGCCAGCGTCTTGCGGAAGCGCTCGTCTTCGGGCTTGAGGAAATTCACCTCCGCCATCAGAAGAAGGCTCGCATCGAGCTGGTCGCCACCGAAGCTTTCGGCAAAGGCCCCGAGCTTCGGGTTCCATGCGCGTTCGCAGATCGCCGCATGGACCGTCTGCGCCTTTTCCCGCCAATAGCGGGCGCGGGCGGCAAGGCCAAGATGTGCCGCGATATTCGAAAGCCGGTCACAGGCCGCCCAGCACATGAGACTCGACGATGTGTGGACGCGCGCCATGGTGCGCAGCTCCCACATGCCGGCATCGGGCTGATCATGCAATGCAAAGGCGCGCTCGCCCACCTGCTCGAAGCGTTCGAAATCCGCCACTGTGAGACGCTGCAGCAGACGGTCGTCAAAGAAGGATTGCGATGCCGCGAGAATAACATTGCCATAGACATCGTGCTGGAAGTGCTCGAAGGCCTGGTTGCCCCGGCGTACCGGGCCCATGCCGCGATAGCCCGACAGCGAGGGAACGATGTGCTCATCGAGCGCGGTTTCGAGACCGATGCCATAGACAGGCTGGAGATGGCCACCTGCCGCCGTGCCGACAATGTTGCCGAGATAGCGGAGATAGATCTCCATGGTCTCGACTTCGGCGAGCGAATTGAGCGCGCGTACGACGAAGAAGGCATCGCGCAACCAGCAGAACCGGTAATCCCAGTTGCGCCCGGAGTTCGCTGCTTCGGGAATGCTCGTCGTCAGGGCTGCGACGATGGCACCCGTCTCTTCATAGCAGCAGAGTTTCAGTGTAATGGCGGCGCGGATCACCGCCTGTTGCCATTCGAAAGGAAGTGCGAGACGTCGCACCCAGCGCCGCCAATAGTCCTCCGTACGCTCCTCGAATTCGCGCGCCGTTTCCTCGATGCCCGTGGTGAGCGTTTCGTCCGGCCCGAGAATGAAGCTCAAGGGTGCGGTCAGGTTGAAGGCCGTCTCGTCCTGCACATAGGTGAGGGGCGCATTCGTCGTCATGCGGATGGCAAGGCCGCTGTGATAGAAGCGCATGTGATTGCTGCCGCGCGTGGTGTCCGGCTGGCGCAGACCGTAATTGAAGCGCGGACGCAGACGGATGCGGATGCGCGGGGAGCCGGCAATCGGGCGGACGCGGCGGACCAGCGTCATCGGCTGGAAGATGCGTTCGCGCCGGGTGAAGCGGGGTGCGAAGTCGCAGACCTCTACGGCGTTTCCGTCTTTGTCCGTCAGTTCGGTGATGAGGATTGCCGTATTGGGCCGGTAGTACTGGCGCGAAGCGGCGGCATTCTCGATCTCGATCGACCAGTAACCGCCGTCTGGATCTTCTTCCCGGCCGCCATTCAGGAGATCGCAGAACACGGGATCGCCATCGAGCCGGGGCAGGCAACACCAGACGATCCGGGCTTTCTCGTCTATCAGCGCGCCATAAGTTCCATTTCCAATCACACCGAGATCAAGCGAGGACAAAACACCTCCGTTCAGGCAGATAACAAACCGGACATTTCTTTCAGCCAGGCGAGCAGCACATCGACGGATGGGATCCGGTGGGAAGCGCGCGTATCGCCGGGGCCGATCTTTATCGTAACGCCTTTCATCGCGTTGACGACCTCAAAGCCGTCCTCATCGGTACGATCGTCGCCGGCAAAAACCGGAATCCGGCCGGAAAACGGCTCCACAGCGAGAAGCCGGGAAATGGCGACGCCCTTGTTCACGTGATCCGGCTTGACCTCCAGCACCATCTTTCCATCGATCAGCACCACGCCTTTCAACCCGTCGAGCGCGCGGGCCATGGCGGCGCGGCATTCGGCCTCACGCTCCGGCGCGCGGCGATAATGAAAAGCGATGGCGCCGGGTTTCGGTTCCAGAATGAGCCGCGGATCGGCCTCGACCATGGGCGCAAGCGCATGTTCGATCACACGGATCGCGGCCATGTCCTGCGGCGGATGCACAAGGCCGCCGCGCCGTTCGCGCAGTTCGAGCCCGTGAACGCCCGCACCCGGAAGCTCCAGACCGAGAAGAGCATCGAGTTCGGCAAGAGGGCGGCCGGAGACCACGGCAAGCGCGCCACCAAGGCTTAGCTCCAGCGCCGCAAGGATGGGCCGCAAGGCGGGGTCGACGGAGACGGCATCGGGCGAGGGCGCAAGCTCCGTCATCGTCCCGTCGAAATCCAGAAAGAGAGCCCAGTCGCGGCGCGGCAAGGGAAGGGCGTTGGTAGCGTGACGTTTCATGCGGGCTGTCCTTGCGACGCCGCATGGGCGGCGTCTTCAGGCGGGCAATCGAGGAGGGCAGAGCCCCGGTCGGGGATGCAGATACGGAACACCGTACCCGCCACGCCCGTCGATACAAGTTCGATATGACCGCCATGGCTGCGCGCAAGCTCGGCGGCGATGGCCAGACCGAGACCCGTGCCGTCGCTGCGCGCGCCGCCCGAGAAGGGCTCGAACAGGTGATCGAGCGCCTTTTTCGGCAAGCCTGGACCATTGTCGGACATGTCGATATGGACATGGCCACCTTCACGGCGTGCCGCGAGGCGCACCTCGCGGACACCTGCCGGGGCGCCCTCGCCTTCGGTCAGGGCCTGCACGGCATTTCGCGCCAGATTGAGCAGCAGACGGAAAAGCTGGTCCGGATCGGCATCGACGTGCAGATCGGGTGCGATATCGACGACCCAGCCTATGCCATCATCCTCGCGCGAGACCGCTTCCACCACTTCCCCGGCGAGCGGCCGAAGCGCGACGGGGTGGCGCTCCGGCATGGGCTCGTCCGCGACGCCGAACTTCAGCGATTTGGCGCAAAGCGCGATCGCGCGGTCGATCGAGGCGAACAGACGCGGTGCGAGGTGCTGCACCGTCGGATCGTTCACCGCGCCCAGGCGATCTGAGATCAATTGCGCGCTTGCGAGAATGTTGCGGAGATCGTGGCTGATTTTCGACACGGCGACGCCGAGGGAGGCGAGACGCGCTTTCTGGTTCAGGGTTGCCCTGATCTGGCTCTGCATGCCGGCAAGCTCCCGCTCGGCGAGACCGATCTCGTCGTCGCGGGCGGACGGCGCGATGACACGGCGCGCATCTTCCGGGTTTTCGCGGAAAGCGATCAGATTGTCCGTCAGGCGGCTCATGGGCCGCACCACAACGAAATGGAGCACGACATAAACAAGGCTCGCGGTGATGACCGAAATCACCAGCGAAAGAAGGAAGATGTTTTTCGCATAGCGGAGCATGGCCTTGCGCAGGCGCGTCTCGTCGAAGACGATTTCGATCGATTCCCCCGCACCGAAGCCCGGCTCGCCGGTCACGCGCACGATGCGCCCCTCCCGCGCGAACAGCGTTTCGAAGGCATCCATGATCAGCCTCATGGCCATGGCGTCGCGCAGATCGAATTCCGCATCGACCATGGGCGGCATGTCGTCGCTGAGGGCAAGGCGGCGCGCATCCTCGCGAATGAGAGCCACCGAATAGACCTGCGCATTCTCGAGCAGTTCCTCGCGCAGCGCCGGGGTGACCATGTTCTCGGGCCGCGCCTCGAGCGCGAGCGAGGCGATCTGCGCGGCGGCGATGCGCTGTTCGAGCCAGACGAGACGGAAATTCGCGACCGAGGGCACGAAGATCAGCACTTCGGCCAGCATCACGAAAAGGATGGTGAGCAGCAGAAGCCGGCGCGACAGCGAACCGCGGAAGGGCCAGGACATGATTGCCCGGCGCCCGCTGCCCGGATGCTGCGCCGTTTCCCTCGTTCCCGTCATGCGTGCCGGTGAGCTCCGCTGCCTCGATCCGGCCCCAGTCTAGCCGAACAGGCCGAGAAAGCGCACCAGCATCTTCGTTTTTGCGCTGAACAGGGTCGGCGTGTAATAGGAGCCGGCGGCGCGCTTGCTGATCTCGGAGAGCGTCGGATAGGGGGCGACGACGCTCGCCATGGCGCTGAGCTTCAATGCCTGGGATTTCGCGAGCACCCAGGGAAGGATCAGATCGCCGGCATTCGGCGCGACGATGGTGGCCCCGAGGACGCGGGCGTGATTATCGGTCACCACCTTGATCACGCCTTCCGTCTCGTGTTCGGCCTGGGCGCGGTCGTTCTCCGCAAGGTGCCAGCGCAGCACGTTGAGCGTGAGCCCTTTCTGCCGGACCTCCGCCTCAGTGAGACCGACATGGGCGAGCTCGGGATCGGTGTAGGTGACATGCGGGATAGCGCTGTGGTCGGCACGGGCCGGCACACGGAAAAGCGCGTTGCGGATGACGATACCCGCATGATAACCCGCGACATGGGTGAATTGCGGTCCGCCCGCGACATCGCCGACGCCGAAAATGCGTTTGTTCGTGGTGCGCAGACGATCGTCGAGCCGCAGTCCCTTTTCCGTGTAGTCGACGCCGGCCTTTTCGAGGTCGAGCCCTTCCACATTGGCGCGGCGGCCGGTGGCGACGAGAAGATGCGAGCCCTCGACGGTGCGCTCGCCCTCCTTGTTCGAAAAACGCACCTTGATCGCCCCTTCGGTGCCCACGACGGAGAGTATCTTCACCTCTTCGAGTATCTCGATCCCTTCCCTCCGCAATCCCGCAAGGACGATGGCGGAGAGTTCCGGGTCGTCGCGGCCGAAGGCACGCTGCGTTTCGAGCACAGTGACCTTTGCGCCGAGGCGGCGATGCGCCTGCGCCATTTCCATACCGATGGGCCCGCCGCCCAGAATGACGAGATGCGCCGGACAGGCGGTATTGCGGAAGATGGTTTCATTCGTGTGATAGGGCACCTTGTCGAGGCCCTCGATCGGCGGGACGAAGGGGCGCGAGCCGGTGGCGATCACGAAGCGGCGCGCGGTGATTTCGGCATTGCCGGCGATCACCGTGCTGCCGTCGCGGAAGCGGCCATGCTCCTTGAGGACGGTGACGCCGAGCGCCTCGAAACGGGCGACGGAATCGTTGGGCGCGATGGCGGCGATGACACCATGGACGTGATCGTGAACTTTCGCGAAATCTATCCCGGGCTTTGCGGGTGCGATGCCGAAAGGCCCGCCCGTACCGAAGCGGTGCGCCTGCTTGCCCGCGGCGAGAAGGGCCTTCGACGGCACGCAGCCGGTGTTCAGGCAATCGCCGCCCATTTCGTCGCGTTCGATCAGCACCGTGCGGGCGCCCATCTGCGCGGCGCCCGCCGCGACGGAAAGACCGCCGGAGCCCGCACCGATAACGCAGATATCAGCCTTGATCCTCTTGGCCATGTTTTCCCCGGATGGAATGAATGCGAGCGGCCTTTCAGGCCGTCTCGTCGGGTAACTGCTTCCTGCCTGCGAAGCGGCGATAGATAACGGGCACGAGTGCCAGCAGCGCAAGCGCGAGAATGGGGCCGATGATCTGCGGTTCGAAGATGAGACCGAGATCGGGCTCGCGGCCCGCATCGAAGATCGCGCCGAGCCCGTTGCCGAGGCTCGCAAAGACGAAGGTGCCCGGCATGATGCCGAAAAAGGTCGCCACCACATAGGTCCGCAATTTTACGCCCAGAAAGGCCGGGGCGAGATTGACGAGAAAAAAGGGAAAGAGCGGCACAAGACGCAGCACCAGCATGTAGCTGAAGGCATTTTCGCCGAAGCCCTGTTCGAGGCGGCGCAGGCCCGGCCCGGCCTTTTCGCGGAGCGCATCGCCTAGCGCCGTCTTCGCGGCGAGGAAGATCGCCGTCGCGCCGATAGTGGCACCGATAACGGTGAGAAGGCCGCCAAAGACCGTGCCGAAGAGGAAGCCTCCGGTCAGCGTCGCCACAAGGGCGCCGGGCACGGAAAATGCCACCATGGCGATATAGGCGATCACATAGAGAAAGGCGGCCAGCGCCCAGTTCCCCGAGACCCAGGCCGTGAGCGCCTGGCGGTTGTCGCGCAGATTGTCGAGCGTCACATAACCGTCGAGGCCGAGGACGAAAAAGGCCCCGAGCCCGGCGAGAAGAACGGCCAGCGGCAGGAAGCGGCGCCACAGGGCCGGGCGGACAGGCGGCTCGATTTCAGTCATGGCATCCCGAAAACAGGGCAATGAGAACATAAAAAGAACATATAAGGCGGCAGATCGAAGCCCCCGGGATCGCCGCGCGGTTCCCGAGATTAGCCGCATTCGCGCCCGGCGGAAGGCCCGCTCACCGGAATGTGAGAGGGGGTCATCGGCGGCGAGAAGGGCGTGATTCCAGCGCTGCGGCGTTGACTTCCGTGGGCCTTATGCTTATACAGCCCGCCAGACAGCCGTCGGGTGGCAACGCCTGCGGCTCTTGTTTTTATTGGCAAGCTCGAGGCGGCTTTCAAGGCTGCCCGGCGCCGGGCGAAAGCCCCGACCTGCCGGAGAAGAGACGTGAAACGGACCTATCAACCGAGCAAACTCGTCCGCAAGCGCCGCCATGGCTTCCGTGCGCGCGCTGCCACCGTTGGCGGCCGCAAGGTGCTGGCCTCGCGCCGCGCCAAGGGCCGCAAGCGGCTCTCCGCCTGATCGACGCTTCTCCTCGGGAGAATGCTCAGGCCGGATTGGCCCCGGCTCCGTTCATAAGGGGCCTTGGGAACGGGTGCAGCGATCGAGGCCCAGCGAGCCCCAGTATGGACCGCCAGCCGGACAGATTGCGCAAACGCAGCGACTTCCTGGCCGCCGCCCGCGGGCGCAAGCGCGCCGAACGCGGGCTCGTGCTGCAGGCCAGTTTCCGCAATGACGAAAATCCCCCTCGCCTCGGCTTCACTGTGACCCGCAAGGTGGGCAACGCGGTGACGCGCAATCGGGTGAAGCGGCGCCTGCGCGCGGCGGCCGCCGAAGTTCTTTCCCTCGCGGCGAAAGACGGCTACGACTACGTGCTGATCGGGCGGCAGGAAACGCTGACACGGCGCTGGCCCGACCTTCTCAGCGATCTCAACATCGCACTCCGCAAAGTTCATGGAAGCCGCAACGGCGAGACGCCAGCGCCTTCCGATGCCTCAAGGTCCGCGTCCGGGAAAGACTTGCCTCATGGGTGACAACCGTAACTTCATCATCGCCATTTTCCTGTCGGTCCTCGTCTTTGTCGGATGGCAGTATTTCGTGATCGAACCCCAGGTCGAGGCGGAGCGCGCGCGGCAGGAAGCGGTAGCGCCAGCGCGCGAAGGCGCAGCCGACGAGCCGGCTGCGACACCCGGCGAGGCGCGCCTGCCGAGCGTCGACGAACCTGTGCAGCGGTCCGGCCAGACCGTACCTGGCCCCGCCATCGCGACCGGCGAGGCGCTGGCGGCGAGTCCGCGCGTGCCGATCCGCTCCAGCGAACTCGATGGCTCGCTCTCGCTGCGCGGTGCGCGCTTCGACGATCTGAAACTGCGGCAATATCGTGTGAGCACAGATCCGGCGAGCCCGGAAGTCACGCTGCTTGCGCCGGCCGGCACCAGCACGCCCTATTTCGCCGAGTTCGGCTTCATTCCTGCGCCCGGCAGCAATATCGCCCTGCCCGGCTCGCGCACCGAATGGCAGCTTGCCGAGGGCGAGGTGCTCACACCCGAAACGCCGGTGACGTTGCGCTGGGAGAACGGTCAGGGCCTCACCTTCCTGCGCAGGATCTCGGTCGACGAGCATTTCCTGTTCACCGTGACGGACCGTGTGGAGAACAATGGCGGCAGCGCCGTCACGCTCTATCCCTATGGCCTCGTGTCGCGCACGGGCAGCCCGCCCGGCAGCGCCTTCTTCATCCTGCATGAAGGCTTTATCGGCGAGTTCCCGAGCGTCGGCGAAGTTGCGGTATCCTACAAGAATGCAGCCGATGACGGGCCTGTGAAGGTCACGGACACCGATGGCTGGCTCGGCATCACCGACAAATACTGGGCAGCCGCCATCGTTCCACAGACGGGCGAGACCTTCGTCGCGAATTTCAGCGCGCATCCCGACCCGACCGTCCAGAATTATCAGGCCGATTTCCGCTATGCCGCGCAGGACGTGCCGGCCGGTGGCTCGGTCGAGATCGAGAACCGCCTCTTCGCCGGGGCGAAAGTATCCTCCGTCATCGACAGCTACCATCAGGCCGGCATCTACAAGTTCAACCTGCTGATCGACTGGGGCTGGTTCTGGTTCCTGACGCAGCCGCTTTTCAAGCTGCTGCACTACATCGCCCTTTATGTCGGCAATTTCGGCGTGGCGATCCTGCTCGTCACGGTGCTGATCAAGCTCGTCTTCTACCCGCTCGCGAACAAGTCCTATGTCGCGATGAGCAAGATGAAGAAGCTGCAGCCGGAAATGGAAAAGCTGCGCGAGCGCTACAAGGACGACCGGCTGAAGCAGCAGCAGGAAATCATGGAGCTCTACAAGAAGGAGCAAGTGAACCCGCTGGCGGGCTGCCTGCCGGTACTGATCCAGATTCCGGTCTTCTTCGCGCTCTACAAGGTGCTCTTCGTCACCATCGAAATGCGGCATGCGCCGTTCTTCGGCTGGATCGACGACCTTTCTGCGCCGGACCCGACCTCGATCTTCAATCTGTTCGGCCTGATCCCCTGGGATCCGCCTTCGCTCCTGCTCATCGGCATCTGGCCGATCATCATGGGCTTCACCATGTTCGTGCAGATGCGCATGAACCCGCTTCCCGCGGACCCCATCCAGGCGCAGATCTTCACCTGGATGCCGATCATCTTCACCTTCATGCTGGCCGGCTTCCCGGCAGGCCTCGTGATCTACTGGGCGTGGAACAACACGCTGTCGGTGATCCAGCAGGGTGTGATCATGAAGCGGCAGGGTGTACCCATCGAGATTTTCAGCAATCTCGGCCTCGACAAACTCGTGGGCGGCAGCAAGCCGAAATCCTGAGCCATGACAGATGAACCGGCGCAGGAAAACCCGCTAGACACGCCGGATATCGAGACGGGGCGCTGGCTCTTTACGCAGACCTGCGACTTCGTGCGCGGCGTCGTGGAGATGAAGGGCTTGCCCCCCGGCGCGCTGGCGGAGGTCGCCTTTGCCGGGCGCTCCAATGTCGGCAAGTCGAGCCTCATCAATGCGCTGACCGGGCGCAAGACGCTCGCCCGGACCTCGAACACGCCGGGCCGCACCAAGGAACTCAATTTCTTCGCGCTGGGAACGGCGGGCCGTCCGGCCGTCATGCTGGTGGACCTGCCGGGCTATGGCTATGCGCGGGAGACGAAGTCGCGTGTGAACCAGTGGACGGCGCTCGTCATGGCCTATCTGAGGGGCCGGGCGCCGCTGCGCCGCGTCTTCGTGCTGATCGATGCGCGGCACGGGCTCAAGGCCAATGATGACGAAGTCCTCGACATGCTGGACGAGGCGGCCGTTTCCTACCAGATCGTGCTGACCAAGATCGACAAGCTGAAAGCCGGTGAACTCGACAAGCGCCTTGAGGAGGTGCGGGCCGCGCTCAGGAGGCATGTCGCCGCCCATCCCCGCATCGTCGCCACATCGAGCGAAAAGGGCGACGGGCTCCCGGAGCTTCGCGCCGAGATCGCCTCGCTGGCCGACCCCGCCCTGCTGGGGTATAAACCGCGGGCAGATTGACCCCGGACCGCCGGGGCAGACGGGAAGGCGCAGGGACGATGGCCGATACCACGAAGAGCGACGACAGGAACCTCGAGCGGGCGCAGCTTCTCTCCGAGGCACTGCCCTATATGCAGCGCTACGACAAGCGCACGGTGGTCGTGAAATATGGCGGCCATGCCATGGGCGACGAGGCGCTGGGCGCGGAATTCGCGCGGGACATCGTTCTGCTGAAGCAGGCGGGGCTCAATCCCATCGTCGTGCATGGCGGGGGGCCGCAGATCGGCGCCATGCTGAACCGGCTCGGCATCAAGAGCGAATTTTCGGGCGGGTTGCGGATCACCGACAAGGCCACGGTCGAGATCGTCGAGATGGTGCTCGCCGGTTCGATCAACAAGCAGATCGTGGCGCAGCTCAACCAGGCGGGCGGCCGCGCCGTGGGGCTTTGCGGCAAGGATGGCAATCTCATCGTTGCGCGCAAGGTGGAGCAGAAGATCCACGATCCGGAATCCAATATCGAGAAAATTCTCGATCTCGGCTTCGTCGGCGAGCCTGCGAAGATCAATCCGCAACTCCTCGATGTGATCCAGAAGTCCGACATCATTCCAGTGATCGCGCCGATCGGCGTTTCGGATGACGGGCATACCTACAACATCAATGCCGACACGGCAGCGGGCGCCATTGCCGCGGCAATGGGTGCTGCGCGGCTTTTGCTGCTTACCGATGTGAGCGGTGTGCTCGACAAGCAAGGCAAGCTCATCGAAGAACTGACCATAGACCAGGCGAAAGCGCTGATGCAGGACGGCACGATCTCGGGTGGCATGATCCCGAAGCTCGAAACCTGTATCGAGGCGGTCGAGGGCGGCGTCGAAGCCGTCGTCATTCTCGACGGGCGCGTGCGCCATGCCGTTCTGCTCGAACTTTTCACCGAGCATGGCGCGGGCACGCTGATCCAGCGCTGACAGGTTTCCCCGTGAGGACCATGGATGTTAGGCTCGCCTCTCGCTACGGGGGCTGCCTTTGTCCATGAAACGTTCTGTGCGGATCGGTATCGCCGGTTTTCTCTGCTGGCTGTTTCTGCCGGCGCCGGCCCATGCCGATTATAATTTCTGCAATCGCACGAGCTATGTGCTCGATGCGGCGATCGGCTATCTCGACGGCGAGACGTGGAAGAGCCGCGGCTGGACAAGGCTTCATCCCGGTGCCTGCGAGAAAGTGCTCGAGGGCCCGGTCGGCACCAGCGACTATTACGTCTTCGCGCGCTCCTTCGATGCACATAAGGGCAGCACGAAATATTTTTCGGGCGGCGCCGCCTTCTGCATCGTCGATCAGGCATTCGACATCGAGGGCCGCGAACAATGCGCGGTGCGCGGTTTCGATTCCGCCGATTTCCTCCATGTCGAGACGAGGGCCGGCACCGACTGGACGACGAGCTTCACGGAAGCCTCCGACTACAGCCCGGAGGAAGCGCGCGTTGCCGGCACGCAGCGTCTGTTGATCGATCTCGGCTTCGCGCTGAAGCAGGCGGACGGGATCGCGGCGCGCAACACGCTGCGCGCCGTGCAGGCCTTCCAGCGCTCGGAGAACCTGTCCCAGACGGGCGTCATCGACGACAATCTTCTCGGCCAGCTTGCCGCGCGCGCGATTGCAGCGCATCGGCGGCTCGGGCTCGATTTCTGCAACCGCACTAGCGAACTCGTCTGGGCGGCAGTCGGCTACCGCAATGGCAGCGAGGACATGTCGAGCGGCTGGCTGCGCATCGAGCCCGGGAGCTGCCGCAAGGCGATCAAGGGAAAGCTCACGCAAGACGCCTATTATGTCTATGCCGAGGCGGTGGACGATATGGGCGGAGCGGCAATGCGGGACGGCGCGCCGCTCATCTGGAGCGGCGACCGCAGCTATTGCACCAAGCCGACGCGGTTCGAGATCAGGGGGCGCGAGCGCTGCGCGGCGCGCGGCTTCGACGAAAGGCGTTTCATGCGCGTGGAAACGGCGGGCGAGGAATTCCGCGAGGTGACGCTCGACTAGCGGCGGCGCGCCGCGCCGGGCTCGATGCCGAAATATTGCAGATGCCAGACGAGCTCGGCTTCGTCCATCGGATAGGCAAAGCCCTCGCGGGGAAGCACAAGATTTGCCGTTGGCACATGCGCGATGTGAGCCTGGATCGCGAGCGCAGTGCGCATCGAAAGCCCCGCCTTCCAGCAAAGGGCCGTGATGCCGCGGCCGCTTTGAGCGTCGAGGACCATGCCGATCGTCGCGGGTGGCGTGCCGGTGAGCAGCGAGAGCGCGGTCACCACCGGCTCGCGCCGTGCGATGGTGGCGGCCCCCGTCACGATCTCGTCGCCGAGATCGCCCTTCGCATAGGCCTTGCGCACCTCTTCCACGGTGACATGCCTGCTCGCGTCGATCTCGTCTTCAAGGGCAGCCTGCGCGCGCGCCTTCAGCCATTGCGAGGTTTCATCGTCAAGGCCGTTCCGCCGCGACAGCTCATCGATCAGCGAGCGGGACACGAAGGTCGCGATACGGCGGATCGCGCGAAGCGACAGATCCGTCCGCATGACGAGCGGGCGGTGCAAGCCTTCGATACCCGCGGCCTGAGTGAGAACGCGGTTCATGGTTTCCTCGCGGATCGACGCCTTCGGATTTGCGAGCAGCGCCGCCACGGCGGGAATGTCGAGCGAAGCGACGACGGCATCCGCCACATCCGCGCTCAGCCCTTCGCGGCTCGCGATCGCCTCGATCGCGCCGCGCACGCGCGTCGTCGCGACGATCTCGATCAGGTCCTCGTCGGCGAGGAGCGGCGAGTATTGCAGAATGGAGCCGCAGACGATGAGTTCCGCATCCCGTGCAAGACGGAGCGCAAGGCGCTTCGGAATGGTGCGGCAAGAGGCAAGTTCGCGCGCGATGACGGCGCGAACGCGGGGCAGTTCGTCTTCGGCAAGCCGTTCGAGCAGGGTGACCGTCCTTTGCTGGAGAACGGTCAGTTCGCCTTCCGGCATATCGGGCATGAGGCGGGCGATCTTGCGGGCGAGTTCCTCGCGCACTTCCGTATCCGCGTCGGTCCGCAGAAGCTCGTTCGCCTGGATGGGGGTTGAGGGGTTCGCCGCAACAAGGCCGCGCACGCCCGCATCGTCATCGCAGGCAAGATAGTAGAGGGCTTCGGCCGGTGCATCCTCGCGGCCCGCCAGCTCGCGCTTCACCGCGAGCTGATGGCTTTCGAGAACCTGGCGCGCGTCCTCATAGCGAAGCTCCGCAGGGAGCTTTCGCCATCCGAACAAACGGGAGAACAAGGCAAAGGCCATTCTCGCTCCGGGACCGGGCCAAAAGGTCCGGGAAGTGTCGGGCAGGCATTCTTAACACTCGATTAATCTCCGCCCCCTTGCCAAGCGGCCCGGCAGACGGCACATATGAGCCATGCAGATGCCCGAAATCTCCCCCGCGCCGCGCGGCTTTGGCCATGTCGACACGTGGATTTTCGACCTCGACAACACGCTTTATCCGCCAGCCTGCGATCTCTTTGCCCAGGTCGACCAGCGCATGACCGCCTTTATCGGCGATTATCTCGGCGTCGATCCGGTGGAGGCGAAGCGGATCCAGAAGGATTTTTATGTCGAGCACGGCACAACGCTTTCCGGGCTGATGGCCGTCCATGGCATGGAACCGGCCGCCTTTCTCGATTTCGTTCACCGGATCGATGTTTCGGGCGTCTCTCCCGATACGCTTCTTGGCAATGCGATATCGGCGCTGCCGGGGCGGAAGATCATCTTCACCAATGGCTCCTGCGCCCATGCAGAAAATGTCATCCGCCAGCTTGGCATCGATCACGTCTTCGACGGGATCTATGACATCGTGACGACCGGTTACGAACCGAAGCCCCGGCGGAGCGCCTATGAGCGTTTCGTCGAGGCGAGCGGCATCGAGCCCGCCCGCGCGGCGATGTTCGAGGATATCGCCCGCAATCTCGAAGTGCCGCATCTTCTCGGCATGGTCACGGTCTGGGTGAAGCCCGGCATTCAGGGGCCGGAGCGGCACCACCTCTATTCGCATGAGGGCGCGGAAGGCCCGCATATCCATCATGTGACGGAGGAGCTTGCGGGTTTCCTCGCTGCGAACTGCTTCCCCTCAGCGGCGGCCGAATAGCCGTTCGATATCGGAGAGTTTGAGCTCCACATAGGTGGGACGGCCGTGATTGCACTGGCCGGAATGGGGCGTTGCCTCCATTTCGCGCAGCAATGCGTTCATTTCCTCCGCCGTGAGCCTGCGGCCCGCCCGCACCGACCCGTGACAGGCGATGGTGCCGCAGACTTCTTCCAGCCGCTCCTTCAGGGAGAGCGCCTCGTCCAGCTCCGCCAGATCGTCGGCAAGGTCGCGCACAAGGCCTGCAACATCGAGCTTGCCGAAAAGGGCCGGCACTTCGCGCACCACCACGGCGCCGGGACCGAAGCCTTCAAGCACGAAGCCGAGTTCGGCGAGTTCGTCCGCGCGGGCGGCGACGCGCTCGGCCTCCGCCTCGTCGAGATCGACCACTTCGGGAATGAGAAGGATCTGGCGGGCAACACCCTTCTCCGCCATCGCCTTCTTCATGCGCTCATAGACAAGACGCTCATGCGCGGCATGCTGATCGACGATCACGATGCCATCTGCCGTCTGGGCGATCACATAGGTTTCGTGCAACTGCCCGCGAGCGACGCCAAGCGGCATCTCCGGCGCGGATGGCCCCTCCGGCAGCGGCGCATCCTCGACGCGGGCGGCATGACCGCCGAGGCTTGAGAAGGCGCCTTGCCAGGCGCTTGCCGGCTCGGCGAAACCGGGACGCGATGGCGGCGACCAGCGAGGCGCGGACGCGTAAGCCGGCGATTGCATTTCCGGGCGGAGGGCACCGAGCGCAGCACCGGCAACCGTCGTCGAGGCGCGGTGCCCTGCATCCGCCAGGGCGTGCTTCAGCGCGCCGACGATCAGCCCGCGTGCAAGGCCCGCATCGCGGAAGCGGACCTCGGCCTTTGCCGGGTGCACATTGACATCGACATCGCGCGGATCGAGCTCGATGAACAGAGCGACCGCGGGATGCCTGTCGCGGGCGAGGAAGTCCGCATAGGCACCGCGCACCGCGCCGACGATCAGCTTGTCGCGGACGGGACGCCCGTTCACGAAGAGGTACTGCATCTGCGCCGTGCCGCGATTGTAGGTCGGAAGAGCGGCGAAGCCGCGCAATGCGATGCCCTCGCGAAGTGCATCGATGGCAAGCGCGTTCTCCTCGAAATCGCGGCCCATCACGGCGCCGAGCCGGGCGAGCCTGCCGCCCTCTCCCGGCAATTCGGGCTCAAGGCGGAGCATGACGCGCCCGCCGCCGGTCAGCATGAAGCCGACCTCCGGATGCGCCATGGCGAGGCGCTTCACGACATCGGCAACGGCCTGCGTCTCCGCACGCTCGCCCTTCATGAATTTGAGGCGGGCGGGCGTCGCATAAAAAAGATCGCGCACTTCGATCTGCGTGCCCGCGCGGCCGGCAGCAGGCTCGACGGCACCTGTGCGGCCGCCCTGGACGACGATCCGGTGCGCTTCGGTGCCGTCGCGCGGGCGGCTGACAATCGAGAGCCGTGCCACCGCGCCGATCGAGGGCAGCGCCTCGCCGCGGAATCCGAGCGTCGCAATGTCGTGCAGGTCTTCGCGGCCGTCGCCATCGACGCGCAGCTTGGAGGTCGCATGGCGCTCCACGGCAAGGGCCATTTCCTCTGCATCCATGCCGATCCCGTCATCGCTGACGCGGATCAGGTCGCGGCCGCCGCCTTCGATCACGATCTCGATATGCCGTGCGTCCGCATCAAGCGCGTTCTCGACGAGCTCCTTCACGGCGCTTGCCGGGCGCTCGACCACTTCGCCCGCAGCGATACGGTTGATCGTTCCCTCGCTCAGGCGGCGGATGCGGCCCATCGGCGTCAGGCTTTCCCTTCGGCGAGATACTTCTTTGCGAGAATCTTGCCTTCCTCAACAGCAGGCTGATCGAAAGGATCGACGCCGAGCATGCGGCCCGCGATGATCGTTTCCAGCATGAAATGCATGAAAAGCGCGCCGAGCGTGCGCTCGTCGAGCGAAGGCAGCATGAAGCTGCGCACGGGGCGGCCATTCTTCACCAGCGTATCCGCCGTTGCGCGCTGTTCGGCATCCACAAGGTCGCCGATCCTGTGGCCGCCAAGGAAAGCGAATTCCGTCTTCGCGGCAACGTCCGCCAGCGCCTCGGCGCCCTTCCCTTTCGTCTCGGTGAGAAAGAGGTTGAACAGCTTGTCCTTCGGTCCGGCAAGCCAAAGCTGAAGCTGGCTGTGCTGGTCGACAGGGCCGAGCGCTCGCACGGGCGTCGTGCCCTTGCCGTCCTTGCCGAGGCTTTCCGCCCAGAGCTGGCAATACCAGGCGAGGAACCGGTCGAGCCTATCGGCATAGGCGGCGACGACGGACATGGAGACACCTTTTTCGCGCGCCATGGCGACCTGCAGCGCCGCGCCCGCCGCGGGGGCCACATCCTTTGCCGCGGCACCATCGAGAACGGGCTTCAGGACCGAGGCTGCGCCCTTGCGCACCGCCTGCACATCGAGGCCCATCAGCCGCGCGGGCAGAAGGCCGACATTGGTCAGCACCGCATAGCGCCCGCCGACGCCCGGGTCGTGCTCCAGCGTCGGGAAGCCGTTCGCTTCCGCAAGGGCGCGCATGGAGTTCGGCTTGCCGTTTTTCGCGGGCTCCGTCAGCACTGCGAAGTGGTACTTCATGTATTTGCCGCCGCCCGCCTTCTCGATTGCGCTCATGGCGGCGAGCGTCTGGATCGCGGGTTCGACCGTGCCGCCCGATTTCGAGACGACGAGAAAGCGCGTGGTGCGCAGGTCGAGCGTGCCGAGCACCGCCTCCATTGTCGCGGCATCGAGATTGTCGGGAATATGGATATTCACGCCTTTCTGCCGGTGGGCGGGCGTGCCCCAGCCGGTCAGCTGCGCCAGCGCCTGGGCGCCGAGGGCGGAGCCGCCAATGCCGAAAATAACGATATCCGTCGTGTCGTTGAGAAGGTGTTCCGCCACCTCGTCGATGCGTGCCAGATCGTCGGTGCGGGCGGGAACGCGCAGCAGCGGCAGCGCGCCGCTCTCATGGACCTCGCGAAGCCAGTCGAGCGCCTCCTCGGCCTCGGCCAGAGCTGCCTCGAAGCTCTGCTTCGAAAGGCCCTGCTCGCCGATCCGGTCCGAGAAGCAATTTTCGATAGATTGGCGGTAAGGCAGGTCAGGAACGGCCATTCGGTTCAATCCGGAATGAGGTGCGAATTCTGGGCTCGCGGAATCGCGCGAGTTCGAGCCCAAGCGTAACAAGAAGCTCAACGCGCTACCAGCAGGCCTGTTCCGCCCGGGAAATGGCCGCTCAGAAGGGGGCGTCGCCCGGATGGGCGGGCGGTGCAGGCCGCATATCCTCATCGTCGGGGAGATTCGGATTGGGCGAGAGATCCGGTTTGCCGACGATGGCGACGATCATGTTTTCGGGCTTGAGGAGACGTTGGGCAACACGCGCGATGTCCTCGACCGTGACGGCCTCGATCAGCCCGTTGCGGCGCTCGACATAATCGATACCGAGATTTTCGAGCTGGATGCCGAGAAGCTGCGAGGCGATGGAGCGGTTGGTGGTGAAGCGAAGCGGATAGGAGCCGGTGAGATAGGTCTTCGCATCGTCGAGTTCTGTCTGCGTCACGCCCTCTTCCGCCATGCGCGCGAGTTCCCGCCGGACGATGGAAAGCGTCTCCCCCACACGCTCGTTCTTCGTGCCGACCTCGCCGAAGAAGAAGGCTGCGCGGTCGAGCGGCTGAAGATAGGTGCTGACGGAATATGCAAGGCCACGCTTGACGCGCACCTCCTCCATCAGGCGCGAGGAGAAGCTGCCGCCGCCCAGCATGTAATTCATGATGAAGGCGGGGATGAAATCGTCATCGTCGCGCGGAAGACCCTCGACACCGAAGAGGACGACGCTCTGGGGAAAATCCCGCACGAGAATGACCGTCTCACCGCCCGTCGGCAGCGTGACAGGCTCGATATCGGGCAACGATGCCTTTTCCGGAAGGCGGCCGAAGGTCCGGTCGAGCAAGGCGCCGAGTTCTGCGGCCGAAATGGCGCCGACAACGGAAATCTTCAGATTGTCGCGCGCGAGGACGCGGCCCGCGAACTCCACAAGATCGTCGCGCGCAATCGCGGCAAGCGTTTCCGCCGTACCTTCGGCAGGGCGCGCATAGGGATGGTCGCCTAGCGCGGCCTTGTACCAGGCATCGCCCACCATCCAGTCCGGCCGGTCGGCATTGCGCGCGATGACGACGCCGATCTGCGCGCGGATGCGCTCGATCGCGTCTTCCTCGAAGCGCGGCTCCGTAATGGCCATGGAGAAGAGCCGGAACGCCTCCGCCCGGTTTTCGGCAAGGGTCGAAAGCGTGGCCGTGAAATTGTCGTTATCGGCGGAAAAGGACATGCGCGCCGCGATATCGTCGAGGCGGCTCTGGAAAGCTGCCGCATCGAGGTCGCCGGCACCTTCATCGAGGAGCGAGGAGACCATGTTGGCGAGCCCCGCCTTCCCCGCCGGATCGCTTGCGGTGCCCCCCTTCCAGGCGACTTCCATGACGATGAGGGGGATCGAGTCTTCCTGCACGAGCCAGGCCTCGATGCCACCGGGGCTCGTCACCCGCTCGATATCGAGAGCGCGCAGCGGCGCCGCCTGATAAACGAGAAGAACAAGCGAAAGGAAGAGAGCGCGGATCACGACTCGCCTCCCGGCAGCAGCTCGCCCGTGACGGATGGATTGTTCTCGAAGACGAGACGCGCCACGCGCATGACATCGTCCTTCGTCACGCGGCGGACGCTTTCCGGCCATTCATGGATTTGCGAGATGGCAAGACCCGTCATCAGCCCTTCGCCATAGGCATAGGCCATGGTGCGCTGATTGTCGCGCGCATAGACGGCGCTGGCGGCAATGACGGTGCGGGCGCGGGCAAGCTCGTCATCGGTGATGCCGCCTTCGAGAAGCCTTGCGACTTCGGCCTCGATAGCGGTTTCGAGCGACGCCAGGTCGCCGCCGACGCGCGGCAGGGCATAGATGCCGAACCGCCCATCGTCGAGGCGGCTGCCCTCGTACCAGCTCTGCACGCCGCTCGCGATGCCCTGCTCGACCACAAGCGCGCGGTAGAGCCTGCTCGTCGTGCCGCGGCCGAGGATTTCGGCCAGAACGTCGAAGGCAGCCCGGTCTCTCGTCTCCGCCTTGCGGTAGCTCGGTGCGGGGAAGTAGCGCAGCCATGTAGCCTGCGTGACCCGAGGGTCGCGCCGCTCGATACGCAGATCCTCTTCCGGCCATACCGCTTGCGGGCGCTCGCGGATGAAGGTGGGCGCGCGCTCGGCGATGCTGCCATAGAACTGCTCGGCGAGCGGGCGAAGCTCCCTGGCAGTGATGTCGCCCGCGACGATCAATGTCGCGTTGTTCGGTGTGTAGAAGCGGGCATAGAAGTCGAGCGCGTCTTCGGTGGTGAGTTCGGCGATCTCGTTCATATGGCCGATAATGTCGCGGCCGTAAGGGTGATCGCCGTAAAGTGCTGCGCCCATCTCCGACTGCAGCGTCGCCACCGGATTGTTCTCGATCCGCATGCGGCGCTCTTCCATCACCACATCGCGCTCGGGCAGCACCTCGGCATCGGTGAGGACCAGATTGGTCATGCGGTCGGCTTCCATCTCCATGACGAGAGGCAGCCGGTCCTTTGCGATGACCTGGAAATAGGCGGTGAAATCGTAATGGGTGAAGGCGTTGTCCTGGCCGCCATTGCGCGCGACGATACGCGAGAACTGGCCGGGCTCGATTTTCTCCGTGCCCTTGAACATCAGATGTTCGAGGAAATGGGCAAGGCCGGTCTTGCCGGGCGTCTCGTCCGCGGCGCCGACATTGTACCAGACCATGTGGGTCACGACGGGCGCGCGGTGATCCGGGATCACCAGCACGTTCATGCCGTTTCCGAGGGTGAAACTTTCAGGCGGGGCACCTGCGGTCAGCCCGCGCTCGCTGCCGAAGACGAGGCCGAGCAGTACCGCAACGAGGAGCGCAGCAAAGGGCAAGGCGGCAAGATAACGGGGACGGAACACTCTGCCTCGGAAACGCTTGCGTGGACGGCGAATGCCGGCGGGCGGCGCCTTGCTCGCCTAGAAGATGCCGGAGAACCAGCCATCTTTCTTCGGCTTGACGGTCGGCGTTTCGCCCTCGGTCACGGGCTTGCCTTCCGCCTCGTTCTGCTGGAGGCGCTGCTTTTCTTCGGCCGCATTGATGACGCGCTCATCCGGCGGCGTGCCGGGCTTGCGCCAGAAGATCACGTCATCGACGAAGGTCTGGTCGCGCTCGACAAGGGAGCGCGTTTCGGCGTTGACGACCTGGCGGATGCGCGGATCGGCGGCGGCGGCGCCCGACTGCTCGAGCAGGGCCTGCTCGCCGGCGGACATGGAGGGCGTCACCTCGGCGGTGAGTTCCTGCTGGCCGACCAGGGCGCGCTGCGCCGTGACGCTCGGCTGCATTTCCATTTCCTGCGGGCGGGGCGCGCCGGGCTGGGGCGGGCGCAGCGAATAGTCCGGCGGAATGACGAGCGGCGCCTTGGTGACGATCGAGAATTCGTCCGGCGCGGACTTACCATAACCAAGGGTGTCGCGGAGGCTTTCACCGCCGCAGCCTGCGAGAGCCAAGGAAAGCCCGGCAATCACGCCCGCTTTTGCGCTCCACCCGGCGAGCCGGGAGATTTTCGCTACTTCGCTCACGTCGCAGTCTCCTCAAGAAACCCAGTGTTCAGGCCTTAACGGGCGCTTTCGCCCGAGTCTTGCTTTTTGGCCTTGCCGGCCAGCCCCGGCCATACCGATTCAAGGATGATGAGGCCAACGCCCACAGCTATCCACACATCGGCGAGGTTGAAGATATACCAGTAAAAGCCGAAGGCATGAAAACTAAAAAAGTCCGCCACTGCGCCATAGGCGATGCGGTCATAGACATTGCCTATGGCACCGCCAAGGACAAGGCCGATCGCGAGGGCGGTCAGCTTCAAATCGACGCGGGCGAGCCAGAGGGCCAGGCCGGCGCTGACGGCAATGGCAAAGCTCGCGAGAATAATGACGCCTGTCGTGGTTTCGGCGGCGAAGAGCCCGTAGCTCACGCCCCGGTTCCAGGCCATGACGAGATCGAAAAAGGGCGTCACCTCGACCTTGCCGCGAGCCGCGATGTCGTAAACATGAAGCATCCACCATTTGTGGAGCCGGTCGGCGAGGAAACCCGCCAGAGCCACGGCAAAGCCCAGAAGCGAGAACGGGCCCCAGAAGGTTTCGCGGCTCAGGCGGTTCATGGTCTTTCCTCTCAGCTTTTGGCAGCGCGGGCGTCGAACTCGCGGACGGCGGCGGCATCCCGGAGCGAGAGATCGGGATAATCCGGATCGCTGCCGACTTCAGGCAGGATACGCCATGAGCGGGCGCATTTGCGGCCTTCGGCAAGTTTCGGTACGACGGCGACGCCCGGCACGTCATCGAGACGCCAGGCATCGGCGGGGCCTTCGCCTTCGATGAGCTGTGCCTGACTGGTGATCGAAATTTCGGCGAGGTCGACGCCTTTCATTGCCTCGATCAGCTCCGGCCGCGAGACATAGACGTCCGGGGCGGCTTCGAGGCTCGCGCCGATGCGCTTTTCGCGGCGCTCGACTTCGAGCGCGCCGGTGACGGCACGGCGAAGCTCGCGGACCTTCTTCCATTTTTCCGACAGGGCGTCGTTCCGCCACTCGCCCGGAATTTCCGGGAAGGTGCGCAGATGGACCGAGCCCTCTTCCGAGGGGAAGCGGGCGAGCCAGACTTCTTCCACGGTGAAGCAGAGGACGGGCGCGAGCCATGCCGTCAGGCAATCGAACAGGCGATCGAGAACGGTGCGGCAGGCGCGGCGGCGCAGCGAGGACGGCGCATCGCAATAAAGCGTGTCCTTGCGGATATCGAAATAGAAGGCCGAGAGTTCGACATTCATGAAATTCGACAGGGCCTGCGTGACGCGCTTGAAGTCGTAATCGAGGTAAGCCTTGCGGACGAGCTCATCGAGCTCGGCGAGGCGATGCAGGATGACGCGCTCGAGCTCCGGCATGTCGGCGACGGAGACGCGCTCTTCATCCGAGAAGCCCGAGAGATTGCCGAGCAGATAGCGGAAGGTGTTGCGCAGTTTCCGGTAGGCCTCGACATTCGATTTGATGATGTCGTTGCCGATATTGTGATCTTCCCAGTAATCGGTGGAGGCGACCCAGAGACGGAGGATGTCGGCGCCGTTCTGCTCCACGATCTTTTGCGGGGCTATCACGTTGCCGAGCGACTTCGACATCTTGCGGCCCTTCTCGTCCATGGTGAAGCCATGGGTGAGAACCTGCTTGTAGGGCGCGCGGCCGCGCGTGCCGCAGCTCTCAAGCAGCGAGGACTGGAACCAGCCGCGATGCTGGTCGGAGCCTTCGAGATAGAGATCGGCGGGCGACGGCATGCCGCGGCCTTCAAGGACGAAGGCGTGGGTGGAGCCTGAATCGAACCAGACGTCGAGAATGTCTGTCACTTTCTCGTAGTCGTCAGCCTTGTACTTGTTGCCGAGGAATTCGGCAGCCGGGCGCTCGAACCAGGCATCGGCACCTTCCTTGGCGACGGCATCGACGATGCGCGCATTCACTTCCGGGTCGCGGAGCAGCGAACCGTCATCCTTGCGGACGAAGAGCGTCAGGGGCACGCCCCAGGCGCGCTGGCGGGAGAGCACCCAGTCGGGCCGCGTCTCGACCATGGAATAGATGCGGTTGCGGTTGCGCGCGGGCACCCAGCGGACTTTCTCGATTTCTTCCAGCGCGACCTCACGGAAGGGCTTGCCGCCCGCCGCCTCGATCTTCGCATCCATCGAGACGAACCATTGCGGCGTGTTGCGGAAGATCAAGGGCGCCTTTGAGCGCCATGAATGGGGATAGGAATGGGTGACCTTGCCCTTGGCGAGCAGCGCGCCTGCCTTTTCCAGTTCCTCGATCACGGCGGCATTGGCGTTGCCTTCCTTGCCCTGCCGCGTCAGCACGAACTTGCCCGCAAAGAGCGGCACATGATCGTAATAGACGCCTTCCTCGTTCACCGTGTCGGGGATTTCCTTCGCGCCGAAATTCTCGACCCAGATGAAATAGTCGTCCTGACCGTGACCCGGCGCCGTATGGACGAAGCCTGTACCGGCCTCTTCGGTGACGTGGTCGCCAGCGAGGAGAGGCACGCCGAAGTCGTAGCCCTGGCCGTGGAAGGGATGCGCGCAGACGACGCCATGCAAATTGTCGGCGGTCACAGTGCGAAGCCGTGTCCAAGCCTCGATCTTCGCATCCGCCTTCACCTGCTCGGCCAGCGCATCGGCGAGCACCAGCGTCTCACCGGAGCCTGCGACTTCATAAAGCCCGTAAGCGATTTTCGGCGAATAGGAAATCGCGCGGTTGGCGGGGATCGTCCAGGGCGTCGTCGTCCAGATGACGATGGAAGCTCCGATCAATTTCTTCTGGTGTTGTCCGTCATCCTTTTGCATCGACTGCACAATAGGAAACTTCACCCAGATCGTGTGGCTCTGGTGATCGTGATATTCGACTTCGGCTTCGGCGAGCGCGGTCTTTTCCACGACCGACCACATGACCGGCTTCGAGCCGCGATAGAGCGAG